>JBHHVZ010000004.1:0-60326 GCA_046756245.1 Parvularculaceae bacterium | reverse complement strand
TCGGCGCCGCCGCCTTTATCGCCTTCGGCGGTCTCGGCCGGACGCGGTGTTAGCGGTTCGCCACCACACGATCTTTGATGCGCGTTTGAACGAATAAAAGAGATAGTCATGAGCGATCGTAAGAATGATTCGGTCAGGAAGGTCATTTTGATCGCGCACGCTCTTGTATGGGCGGCGGCGATGGTCGGCGGATCCTTTTATTTCAAAGACCGGCCCTGGGGAGAGGATTTGTTCTTGTGGATGATCGTCGGCTTCACCCTGGCTAACGGACTGCTGACGAATACGCTCGGCGGCGCGAACCGTCGCTGTTAAATCAATCAAGCAGATTCTATAAACGCCTCAGGCGACAAGCGGCGCAGGCGCCGGTATGAAAGACGGATGATCTCCGTCGTCATACCTACTCTCGACGCCGCTGTGCATTTGCCCGCGACGCTCGATGCGCTCGTCCCGGCGGCGGTCGACGGGCTCGTGAAGGAGGTCGTCATTGCCGACGGCGGTTCGGCCGACGCCACACTCGCCGTCGCCGAGGACGCCGGCGCGTGCGTCGTGGCGGCCCCGAAGAGCCGCGGCGCGCAGCTCAAGGCCGGCGCTGAAGCCGCGCGCAGCGCCTGGCTTTTGTTCCTGCACGCCGACACGAAGCTGTCGCCAGCATGGATCGAAGCGGCGCGCGCGTTCATCGAAAGCGGCGACGATCGGGCGGCGACATTCACATTGCGCTTCGATGCACAAGGATTGCGTCCGTCGCTGGTCGTCGCCGGCGCGATGCTTCGCACAAGACTGTTCACCGCGCCTTACGGCGATCAGGGATTGCTTATCTCGCGACGGCTTTACGACGACATCGGCGGCTTTCGCGACATGCCTTTGTTCGAGGATGTCGACATCGTTCGTCGCCTTGTCAGAAAGAAGGGACGGCGCGCCCTTTGCGCGCTCAAAGCGCAAGCTGTGACCTCGGCTGAGCGTTACGCGCGCGACGGCTATGTCCGGCGGGTGCTCAAAAACGCCTGGTGCCTGGCGCTCTACAAAGCCGGCGTGGCGCCCGAACGGATCATGAAAGTCTACCGATCATGAAACGCGGGACCTTGATCGTATTCGTGAAAGCGCCGCAGGCGGGTCGGGCCAAGACAAGGCTCGGACGCGAGATCGGCATGGGTCGCGCGGCGGCGTTGTTCCGCATCATGACGAAAATGACGTTAAGGCAAACAGCAGAAGGGCGCTGGCGAACGGCGCTGGCCGTCGACCCGCCGTCGGCGATTCGAGGATGGGAAAAGCTCTGGCCGGAAGTGTTCCCGCGCGTAAGCCAGGGGCCGGGCGATCTCGGCGCGCGCATGGAACGTATGTTCCGATGGGCGCCGCCCGGCCCCGTTGTCATTATCGGCGCCGACGCGCCGGGGCTTCGCGCACGTCATATCAGACAGGCGTTTTCCGAACTGGCGCGCGCCGACGCGGTGTTCGGCCCGGCCGAAGATGGCGGCTACTGGTTAATTGGGCTTGCGCGCCGCAAACGCGCGCCGCATTTGTTTGAGAATGTGCGCTGGTCTTGCGAGTTCTCATTGCAAGATACGCTCAACAGCTTGCCGCCTTCCTTTTCCGTTCAGTTCCTCGAGACCCTGCGCGATGTTGATGTGGCGGTTGACCTTGATGCGTTACAGCTGACTTCAGTTGGAAATTAAATTGATACTATGTCGCTGTTTTATTCAAAGCTGAGTAAGCCGGTAAGCGCGCAAGCGTTCGCCGGACCATGAAAGCGCCGACGATTCCGGCTGCGAGATAAGAAATGGAGGTCGCCGCAAAGACGCCTTCCGGCCCATTCATCCGTGAAAAGACGATTCCAAGCGGAATGTAGAATCCGATAAATCTGAGTGCGACGACGCCTGTTGCAATGGTCGGCCGGGACAGCGAATTGAAAACGGATGCGGAGGCGAGCATCAGTCCCGCGCCGAAAAAGCCAGCCGTCGCATAGGCGAAATAATGCGCCGACATCGCCGCAATCGCCGGGTCTCTTGTGAAAAATCCCGTCATGATGCGCCCAATGAGAAGCGCGGCGACAAGGGCCGTAGCGCCCCAGCCGAGTGCGAACCGCCATATCCAGCGTTCTGTCTCCTTCAATCGGTCATGGCGGCCTGCTCCGTAATTCTGACCGACAAACGGCGCAACGCCCCCCTGCAGGGCCCAGAAGGGAATGAGAAACAGCGCCTCAAGCCGCGCGCCGACGGCGAATGCGGCGACCACATCCTGCCCCCACCCCGACAAAAGCCGCGTCAAAACGGCGCTTGAAAGCGGCGTGATGACTTGGGTCGCGACAGCCGGAACGCCGATGGCGAGCACGCCTTTCACGCTCGGCCAGAACGCCTTGAGAACGCTCACGCGAAAATCGAATAAATGCTCGCGAAAATGAACGAGAAGAAAAGCCGCAGCCGTCATCGTCGACCGCGCCGCCAGCGTGCCCCAGGCGGCGCCGGCGATCTCCAGCCGCGGGAAACCCAAAAGTCCAAAAATAAGCAGCGGCGAAACCATGGCGTTCGTCGCCGCGCCGGCGACCATCACCGCAGACGGTATCAAAGTCTCACCGGTCGCGCGCATGAAACCCTGCAGGATGATCGGCGACAATACGACCGGCAGGCCGGCGTAATAGACGGTCATATAGCGGCGGATATGCGCGATCACGCCGGGTTCAGCCCCGAGCAAAGTGAATAACGGATCAATCGTCGCCAGGCCGAGCGCTGCAAATCCGAGCGTAACAGCGATTATGAGAACAAGCGCATTGGTCGCCGTGCGCCGCAGGCCGGCTTCGTCGCCGGCGCCGATCGTCTGGCTCATCACCGCCGTCGCGCCGGCCGAGAGCCCGAAGGCCACCGACCCGAGCGTTAATATAACCGGAAAGCAAAATCCTATTGCAGCGAGTTCGATCGCGCCCAGCCTGCCGATATAAAGCGTGTCGATGATGTTAAAGGCTAGAACGGAAAACAGGCCGATTGTCGTCGGCCAGGCGAGAGTCCACAGCGTAACGCCGACGGGCCGGTTAGTCAGCCGCGGGCCGCGTTTTCTGTACGGCGTAGACGGATCCGGGGCGGCGGGGGCGGGGCCAGTCATTGGTTTGGCTATATAACGTAAACCGACGCTGCGCCAGCGGCGGCTCTGCAGGGCGGCGGCATTCTATTCATCTGACTACGAATGTTCCTGTCCTATTCCCAAAATGGGGAATCGGCGCCGCGCGATCGTTTTCGAGATGCGGCGCGCCCGATCTCAGGGCGATCGCACGATCGCCAATCCGCCCATGCGGGTTCATCTCCGCCGGCCAGGGCCGCGGGAGGATGAAAAGGGAGAGGCGGCGCGGGGCGGCCAACCCTTAACAGTGCAAGGAACGGGATAGCACACACCCCGCGCCCGGCGTTTGGTCTGGCGAACAGCTCTCAGCCTTTCCCTCGGCGCCGCGCGCTTTGCGTGCGGTCTTTCCGGGGGTCCGGCCGGCCGATCCGGCGGACGGGGCTTTTCCAGTCGCAAAGCCTTACGTCCGCTCGCCGGTCCCATGCCGCTGAAGTACGGTCGCGACAACGCCTCTCCGCGCATGGAACGCAACAAAGATAAGACCGCCCGGAAGGCGTTGGATAACTATCCCTCAAAATTTAATGTTTTTCTCCCGAACCCCGCATGAATGCAGGGTTTCGCATTTTCAAAATTCCCCTCATGCGTGTGCGGACGGTTTCGGAAAGGCGCCTATCGGGTTTTGTGGGCCATCCTTTGAGGCTTGCAGCGTTGCTGCTCGCGCCTCAGGATGAAGGCTTTATATGCTGCAACAGTTTCTTCCCTCATCCTGAGGCGCCCGGCGAAGCCGGGCCTCGAAGGATGGACGCAAAGCGAAACCGGCGTCTCCAAATTATGTAAACGCGCTTTAACAGTCCCGTCCGGCGCGGTTCGCGCGCAGTCTCGCCTGAATCATCGCCTCGTGCTCCTTCGCGAGCGCCCTTTTCATGCGCCGACGGCGGACGGCGTCGCGCCGTTCGTCCAGCAGTTCACGGAAGGCCGCCGCGTCTTTCTGGGCTGCGATCCATGACCGCAAGACCTTCAGACGGCGTTCGAGCGCGGCGAGGGTTCTGTCTCTGTCGGCTTCGATATTCCGGCGTCTCGGCATGGTTTTCTCCATTGTCGATGCGCAACCGGAACATTTTACGCTCGTCCGGAAAGGCGGGGATAAGTTTTTCGCCAAAGCGGGCGAGCGCGGCTGCGGGCAATTCGCGGGTCAGCCCGGCGAGCCTTGCCTGCGCGCGCGCAAAACGCCCGGCGTCTGAATCGTCGTCAGAGAGATTCGGTTGAAAGCGGGCCGAAGCCGCAGTTTCAGGTCGGACTCTTCGGACTCTAAAGCGGCGCGCCCGCCGTCATGACCGCCGCCGGCAGGGCGATTGCGATGGCGATCAAAGCGACCGTTACGTAGAATATCGCTGTCCGCGCCGTCTCGCCCAAATGGGGCTTCGGCATGGAAAATCCGTGAGAATTCGCCGTAATATGAGCCATTACCAACACTCCCCAAGCCCCGGAACAGCAGATCGCCGAGGCTTGTCATAAAACTGTCATACTATATTGCGCACTTTTTGCGCCTTGTCAAGGCGTCGCGCCCGGATTGCACCGGAAAAGCCCCCGCTGGCTGTGGGAAGGATTAAGGCTGAGGCCGGCCAGGATAGAGGAAACCGGGCGGTGTAGGCGATTCCGCACGCGCTGAACTAGAGCAAGTTCCCCGAACTGCGAGTCGGAGAACATGCTCTAGGTTTTTGTTTTGTCGCGCATTTTATCCGAAAACCGGTTCCCACTTTTCGGAATGCGCTCTAGCGAAGCGCCCGCTCAAATCGGGCGGGCGCCGGGTTCGAACTACGCGTCGAGTATGGATTTGGCTTCGTTAACGAAATCGCTCGGAACGCCGCTTTTTCGGCGAAGACGCGTCCAGCATTTTTCAAAACGGGAATTGGCTTCAGCGGCTCTTACAAAGGCTGCGACTTTTTCCATTGTCTGGCTCTCGTCGCCGGCCGTGATCGCTTCGGCGAGCGCCCGATAGCGGGAAACGAGAAGCTCCGCACGCGTTTTGCCGGAATCGCCAAACGACCCGCATTCCGAATAACGGTTAGCGATAAGGCGCAATTTTTTAGCGTCGAAATCATCGAAGGCGCCTGCATTGAATGACGAAGCAAAGTCTTCGAGGTCGTTGGCGAAACTCGCGGGAGAAGCAAGCGCCAGGATAGCGGACAGTGTGATTAAACGCATGAGAATCTCCTTGTCAGGTTGCGAACAACCAAAGAACGGAGCCCTCGTTGGAATGGAATTTTCGCCCGTTTTTCTGGAATAATCCTAGCGCGCCAACAATTTGGGGCAATCGATTTGCGACGGAATGTCGCCAGCCGACGATAAATGGCGCCAAAGCAGTGTCGGAATAGGCTTCGTTGAAATCGTGACAAAATCCTGAAAAGTGGTGCCCAGGAGAAGACTCGAACTTCCACGGCCTTGCGGCCACTGGCACCTGAAGCCAGCGCGTCTACCAATTCCGCCACCTGGGCGCGGGACAGGGCGCTCCCATAATCGGGGGCGGGAGTCTTGTCAAACAGGGGGGCGCGGGGCTTAGGGCGCGCGGGGGTTAGGCGACGCGGACCGCAGGCGGGCGTGACGGGATCGGGCTCTGCGCGGGTTTATGACTACAGCGAGGTGCCGGCGACGTCCTCCAAAATTGAAGCTCCTGCGTCGCCCCAGACGCAAGAGTCCTTTCGACGCCGCCGGCGCGCCTGACGCGCCGTCTGTGTCCAGACGGCACAGGCGCATCTGCGCGCAAATGTCTTGAGCAAGGCTCGCGCCAACCGATCTGGCGCCTTCGCGTCTGCGCCGCATGCGGCGCAAAGACCGGGTCAAATCATTGTCTCGCCGGTTAAATTCGGATAGGCGTTCGCAGGCGTTTGAGAATTGGACGAAAGGCCGCGCCGCCGGCGCGTGCTGCGATGTGACGGAGACTAGAGGTGGCTGGAAAACTGGCGGTCGTATTCGGCGGGTCAGGCTTTATCGGGCGGCACGTGGTGCGCGAGCTCGCCAAGCGCGGCTGGCGCGTACGCGCGGCGGTTCGTCGACCGCATCTGGCGCATTTCCTGCGCCCGCTCGGTGTTGTCGGCCAGGTCCAGCTCGCTCAGGCCAATATTCGCAATGAGGACTCGGTCCGTGAAGCGCTCAGGGGCGCCGACGCAGTCGTCAATCTTGTCGGCGTGCTTTTCCAGAACGGGCGTCAGCGTTTTGACGCCGTACAGGCGGAAGGCGCCGACCGTATCGCAAGATTGGCCCGAGAAGAAGGGATCAACGTGCTCGTTCACGTTTCCGCCATCGGCGCCGATGCTGAAAGCGACAGCAAGTATGCGCGGACCAAAGCTGAAGGGGAGGCGGCGGTGCGCGAGGCGTTTCCGTCGGCCGTAATCTTGCGCCCGTCTGTCGTGTTTGGGCAGCAGGACCGGTTCTTCAACCGGTTTGCGTCAATGGCGAAGAGTTCGCCGATTACGCCGCTGCCGTTGTTCGGGAGCGGCAAGACCCGCTTCCAGCCTGTTTACGTGGACGATGTGGCCGACGCCGTCTCTGAAGCGTTGGTCCGTCCGGATGCGCGCGGGCGGACGTTCGAGCTTGGCGGACCGCGCGTTTATACGTTCCGCGAACTGATGACGCTGATGCTGCACACGATTGGACGCAAGCGGGTGCTGGCGCCCATTCCGTTCTTCTTGGCGCCGATTGTCGGCATGCTTGGCGAGCTTGTTGGGCTCTTGCCGATTTTCGACCCGCCGATCACGCGCGACCAGATTAAACTGTTGAAGAAAGACAATGTTGTCGGCGCTTCAGGAGAAGCGGATATTGGAACGCTCGCCGATCTGGGCGTTAAGCCGAAAACGGTGGAGTCGATTCTGCCCGATTACATGGTTCGCTATCGCAAATACGGCCAGTTCGCGCCCCGCACAGTCTGAAAGCTTCACCGTTTCGAAGTCGCATAGCCTTCGGGATTGTCGCGTTGCCAGCGCCAGTGATCGGCGCACATGGCGTTGAGATCCAGTTTGGCGCGCCAGCCGAACAGCTTTTCGGCCAGGCCGGGGTCGGCGAAGATTTCGGCGGCGTCGCCCGGCCTTCGCCCAACGATTCGATAGGGAATTGTTTCGCCCGAAGCGGCCTCGAAGGCTTTGACCGCTTCAAGCACGGAATAGCCGCGTCCGGCGCCAAGATTAACGTCGAGCGTCTGTTCGGGCGCGGCCCTGTCGAGATAATCGAGCGCGGCGAGATGACCGCGCGCGAGATCGCAGACATGGATGTAATCGCGCACGCCCGTGCCGTCTCGCGTCGGATAGTCGTCGCCGAAAACCGCGAGCGCTTCGCGCCGGCCGACAGCCGTCTGGGCGATAAAAGGAAAAAGGTTGTTGGGAATGTCTTTAGGATCCTCGCCGATCCGTCCCGAAGGGTGCGCGCCGACCGGATTGAAATAGCGCAAATTGATAATGCGCCACTCGGGATCCGCGTGCTGAAGATCTTTCAGCATGTTTTCAATGACGAGCTTTGTGCGCCCGTAAGGATTTACAGGCGCTGTCGGGCGGGTTTCCTTGACCGGATTGGGCGCATCTTCGCCATAGACCGTCGCTGATGATGAAAAGACAAGCCGCTTGACGCCGGCTGAGTCAAGAGCGCGAACGAGCGTTAGCGCAGCGCCTATGTTCACGCGATAATAGCGCACAGGCTCCGCGACCGACTCGCCGACGGCTTTAAGGCCGGCAAGATGAACGGCGCTGTCCGGCCGGAATTTTTTCACCGCTTCCATGATCCTGTCCGCATCCGCCGAATCAGCGAGATTTGCGTGCAGATGTTCGACGGGTCCCTGCGTAAGCTCTTCGATTCGCTCAAGCGCCTGCGGGGATGAATTCGAAAAATCGTCGATGACGAGCACCGCCGCGCCCGCAGTCAACAATTCGACGCAGACATGACTGCCGATATAACCGGCGCCTCCTGTAACAATAATACGATCGCTCATGCGCTTTTCCGGCTTCGGCGCCGCCTTCAAAGAAGGTCGTCGCGCTTCCTGTTTTTCAATTTCTCGACGATCTTTTTGACGTCCTGCGCCCGGTCCTTCCGCGCGACCAGGACAGCGCCGTCGGTTGCGACGATGATCAAGTCGTCGAGGCCGATCGCCCCGACGAAAGGACCGGTCGAGTGGATCAGGCAATCTGTGCATTCGACGGCGTCGACGAGGTCTGCGTCGTTTGACGCATCGTGATCGATCGCCGTCCAGCTTCCAATATCGCTCCAGCCCGCGTCGACCGGGGCGACGACGGCGGCCGCAGGCGTCTTTTCCATAATTGCGTAATCGACGGAATCGGCCGGGCAGGCGCTGAAAGCGGCGTCATCCAGTCTGATTACGTCGCCGTCTCGAACGGCCTGGCCAAGCGCCAGCAACGCCGCTTCCCCGATTGCATGGGCGTGGTTGCGAAATTCAGCAAGCATCGTCCGCGCGCTGTAGAGGAAGACGCCGGCGTTCCAGAAATAACCGCCGTCCGCGAGATAAGTTTGCGCGGTCGCAGCGTCCGGCTTTTCACGAAACGCCGCGATCGCATGCACCGAAGGCGCAATCTTCTCAGCTTGCTGAATATAACCATAGCCTGTGTGGGGCGCGTCGGGTTTGATCCCCAGCGTGACGATGCGTCCCGATTCGGCGGCTCTTGCGCCGGCTGCGACGGCCGCTCGGAATCCCGCCGCGTCGGCCACTTGATGGTCGGCCGGCGTCAGTAAAACGAGGGCGTCCTGATGCGCATCCGCCGTCCATGCGGCGGCGACGGCGGCGACGGCGGCGGTGTTGCGCGGAAATGGTTCAAGAATGATTGCAGCCGGCTGGACGCCGATCTCCTCGAGTTGCGCAGCGATCAATTCGCGATGGCGCTCCGAGCCGATAACGACAGGCGGCGCATACGCCGCATCGGCCTCGCTCGAAACACGCAGGACCGTTTCCTGAAAAAGCGACCGCTCGCCCGTCAGCGGCAGGAACTGTTTCGGCCGGTCGCGCCGCGACAACGGCCAAAGCCGGGTTCCGGCGCCGCCGGACATGATGACGGGCTGAATCTTCATGGCTTCCTGATCGCAGATTCTGGCCGCAATTGCATCCTCCCAATGGCGGAGCCGGCTATGATTTGGCTCCCTAAGCTGTCATTCCGGGGCGTCGCGACCGCACGATAATTGAGTATGGACCCTAGGAATGGATTCCGGGTTCCGCTCTTCGACCGGCCCCGGAATGACAGGGAAAGGTCGACTCTTAGCAAACCGCCTTATTCCACCGTCACCGACTTGGCGAGGTTGCGCGGCTGGTCGACGTCCGTGCCTTTGTGCGTCGCCGTATAATAGGCGAGAAGCTGAACGGCGACGGCGTAGACGATCGGCGAAAATGCGCTCTCGACTTCAGGCATTTCAATGGCGGCCCAGACATCGCCAGCGGCGGCGATTCCCTTTTTGTCGGATATCAGCAGCGTCTTGCCGTCGCGCGCCATGACTTCGTGCATATTTGAAATCGTCTTTTCGAAATGTCTGTCGCGCGGCGCGATAACGACCACGGGAAGCGCTTTGTCTATGAGCGCGATGGGGCCGTGTTTTAGTTCGCCTGCGGCGTATCCTTCGGCGTGAATATAGGAAATCTCCTTGAGCTTCAACGCCCCTTCGAGCGCCAGGGGAAAACTCACGCCCCGGCCCATGTATAAAACATCGCGCGCCTTGGCGATTTCCTTGGCGATCTCTTCTGTGCGTGCGGCGGCTTTCAGCGCGTGCGAAATTCTGCGGGGCGTTTCCATGAGAGCGGAAACGAGTCTTGTGGATTCCTTTTCATCAAGGCGCCCTCTTGCGCGGCCGGCGGCGATCGCAAGGCTGGCAAGGGCAGCGAGTTGACAGGCGAACGCCTTGGTTGAAGCGACGCCGATTTCCGGTCCGGCGGCGGTGGGGAAGACGGTATCAGCTTCCCGCGCAATCGACGATTCGGCTACGTTAACAAGCGCAGCCGTTTTCTGACCGCGCGCGCGCGCCTCGCGCAAAGCGGCGAGCGTGTCGGCTGTCTCGCCCGACTGCGAAATGAAAAGCGCGCCGCCATTATCCGCATAGGGAATATCGCGGTATCGCAACTCCGAAGCGATATCGACCTCGACGGGCAGGCCGGCCCAGCGCTCGAACCAGTATTTCGCCGTCAGGCCGGCATAAAAGGCCGTCCCGCAGGCGGAAATAACGAACCGGTCAAACGCTGCAAAGTCGAATTCCTTTGCGGTCGCCAGGATGGACTGCGTTCCGGCGTCGATGTAGCGCGACAAGGTATGAGCGACGGCTTCGGGCTGTTCGTGAATCTCTTTCGCCATGAAGTGACGATGGCCGTCCTTGTCGACAAGCGCATCGGCGGCCGACGAGATCGTTTCACGGCGTTTAACGGGCGCGCCCGAGGCGTCGAAAATCTCGAAGCCCTCGCGGGTGATGACCGCCCAGTCGTCGTCTTCGAGATAGGTGACGCGGTTCGTAAACGGCGCCAGCGCATAAGAATCAGAACCCAGAAACATCTCGCCGTCGCCGCGCCCGAGCGCCAGCGGGCTGCCGCGACGCGCGCACAGGATGAGGTCGTCTTCGCCGGCGAAGAGCGCCGCGATGGCGAAAGCGCCCTCGAGCCGGGCGAGCGCCTTTGCGAAAGCCTCCCTGGGCGGAAGATTTTCTTTCTCCAGATAGGCGGTGATGAGTTGCGCGCAGACTTCTGTGTCGGTGTCGGAGGCGAAGACGCAGCCCTTTTCGACAAGCTCGCGGCGCAGCGCGGCGAAATTTTCGATAATGCCGTTATGAACGAGCGCGAGGCGCTCGGTGGCGTGCGGGTGGGCGTTTCCTTCCGTCGCCGCCCCATGAGTGGCCCAGCGCGTATGGCCGACCCCCGAAGCGCCCGAAAGCGGCGAAGTCTCGAGCGCGGCCTCAAGGGCGGCGAGCTTGCCGACCGCGCGGCGCCGTTCGAGCCGGCCGGCGTTCACCGTCGCGATCCCGGCCGAATCATAGCCGCGATATTCAAGGCGCTTCAGCCCGGTGAGAATCGCCGGTGTAACGTCGTTTTTCCCAAGAATTCCGATAATTCCGCACATGGTTCCGCGTCTCGTTCATGCCGACGGCGTGAAAACGCGCCATCGTAGTTTATCAGGGCCTGCAACCGTTCAGTTTTACACTGTCATTCCGGGACGGCCTTCAGGCCGGACCCGGAATCCAGCCCTGAGCCTGTCCCTGCGATCAGCGGCGCGGCCGGAGCAAGCGGCGGCGCTCAGGAATGGATTCCGGGTTCGCTCCTTGCGGAGCGCCCCGGAATGACAGTGGCAGAACTCGTTGTCTACAAACCCAAGCCTCAAACTTTAACCTTTCAATAGAGCAAAAATCCGGCCGAATAACGTCAGGCGGCGGTCTGTATCATATCCGCCGCTTTTTCGGCGATCATGATGGTCGGCGCATTGGTGTTGCCGCCGATGAGCGCCGGCATGATCGAGGCGTCGACGACCCGCAGACCGTTAACCCTGTTGACCCGCAATTGCGGATCGACGACCGCGCCGGAATCGGCCCCCATCCGGCAGGTTCCGACCGGATGGTAGATCGTATCGGCGCGGGCTCTGATATCGGCGATCAGCGTATCATCGTCGGCGCCGCGCGGCAGATAAAGCTGCTCGCCGCCGGTCGCCTCGAAAGCCGGCGCGTCGAGGAGCCGCAAGCTGATACGCGCGCCTTTGACAAGCCGCTGGAGATCGTCCTCGTCGGAGAGGAAATTCGGATCGATCGCCGGCGGCGCCGTCGGGTCGACGCTAGCAAGCGTGACGGCGCCGCGGCTCTTCGGCCGGAGCACGCACACATGGCAGGAATAACCGCCGCCGAAATGTTTCTTGCGGCCGTGATCGTCGACAAGGGCGGGCAGGAAATGAAGCTGGATATCGGGCTCGGCGAGCGTCGGATCGGTTTTCAGAAAGCCGCCGGCTTCTGCGATGTTCGACGTAAAGAGCCCTTTGCGGCGCAGACGGTAGGCGACAAGCGCTGGCGGGGCGCGCATCGCCATGGCGAAGGTGAATCCGATCGAATGCGGCGAGCGGCTTTTGCGCAGGACGATGTAGTCGAGATGATCCTGCAGGTTTGCGCCGACCTCGTCGGATTCGGCGACGAGGTCGATTCCATGCCGGTGCAGTTCCTCGCCGGGGCCGACGCCGGACAGCATCAGCAATTGCGGCGACTGAAACGCGCCGGCGGCGAGAATCACTTCGCGCCGCGCCGCCACGTCCTGTCTGGCGCCGCGGCGGCGCAAGCGGACGCCTGTCGCCGTACGGTTTTCGAAAAGGATGCGCTCGACATGGGCGTCCGGCATGATGGTGAGGTTTTCACGCGCTGCAGCCGGCTCGAGATAAGCGCGCGCCGTCGAGCAACGTTGGCCGCCGCGCTGCGTGACCTGATAATAGCCCATGCCTTCCTGCAACGGGCCGTTGAAATCATCGTTTTGGGGAAGCTGCAATTCTTCTGCGGCCTTGAGAAACGTATCGCTTAATGGATTGCGATACCTCAGGTCGGAAACGGCGAGCGGCCCGCCGGTTCCGTGCAGATCGCTCGGCCCCCGCGCCTGATCTTCGGCCTTCTTGAAGTAGGGCAGCACATCGCGCCACGACCAGCCGGCGCAACCCTGCTCGGCCCAGCCGTCGTAATCCGACGGCGCGCCGCGAATGTAGATCATGGCGTTGATCGAACTCGATCCGCCGAGCACTCTGCCGCGCGGCTGAAAGCAGATGCGATTGTTCAGATGCTTTTGGGGGACGGTCCTAAAGCGCCAGTTGACGGGCGTTTTTTTCGGTAAAAAAGCAAAACCGATCGGCGCGTGAATGAGCGGGCTCGCATCGCGGCCGCCCGCTTCGATGAGGCAAACGCGTACGGACGGGTCTTCGCTCAGCCGGCCGGCGAGCGTGCAACCGGCCGAACCTGCGCCGACAATCACGTAATCGAATTCTTCGGGCGCCGTTTCGGCGTCTTGATTGTCGGTCATTGATCCGCTATCAGACGAGTTTTTTCACGATTGATAAAAGCTTGTCGGTTTTCGCCGAATAGGGCGGCAGGAGAGCGCCGGAACTTGCAAACCGGCTTTGATAAAAGACCGGCTTCATATGCGAAAACGTCTCGAATCCCGCTTCGCCGTGATAAACGCCGACGCCGCTCTTGCCAACGCCGCCGAAGGGAAGATTTTCCTGCGCGACGTGCATCATCGTATCGTTCACCGTCACGCCGCCCGATACGGTGCGTTCGAGCATGCTTTTGCGCGCGGCGTCGTCGTTTCCAAACCAGTAAAGCGCGAGCGGCCGGTCGCGTTCATTGACGAATTCAATCGCTTCTTCTTCTGAATCATATCCGAGCATGGGCAGGATGGGCCCGAAAATCTCCTCCCGCATCAGCCCTGCAGACCGCGGCGGTTCGATCACGAGCGTAAGCGGCAATTTGCGGCGGGGATGAAGCGCGTTTGAAGATCCGATCTCGACAATTCGCGCGCCCGAATCGCGCGCTTCTGCGATAAGGGCCTTCAGCCGGTCGAAATGCCGGTCCGAGACAATCGATGAATAATCCGTCGTCGTATCGATTTCCGGATACAGCTTGCGCGCAGCAGCAGCGACGGCGTCGACGGTCGCATCGAGCTTTGTGCGCGGGGCCAGTACATAATCCGGCGCCACGCATGTCTGCCCGGCGTTGAAAAGCTTGCCGAAAGCGATCGAGCGCGCGGCTTTTTCGAGATCGGCGCTTTTGTCAATGACGGCGGGCGACTTGCCGCCGAGCTCGAGGGTGACCGGCGTCAGGTTTTTCGCCGCCGCTTCGGCCACCTTCTGACCGACTGCAGTCGAGCCCGTGAACAGGAGATGATCGAACGGCGTTGCGGCGAAGGCCTGTCCGACTTCCGGGCCGCCGGTGACGACGGCGAAAATCGCTTCGTCGAAAAACTCGGCGACGATTTCCTTCAACAGTTCGCTGGCGCCCGGCGTCAACTCGCTTGGCTTCAGCAGGATGCGGTTTCCCGCAGCGAGTGCGGCGATCGCCGGCGAGAGAGCAAGTTGAACCGGATAATTCCAGGGTGAGATAATTCCGATGGCGCCGAGCGGTTGCGGCGACAGCCGGCTTTTGCCCGGCGCCATGTGCAGGGGGGTGGCGACTTTGCGCGGGCGCATCCAGCGATTCAAGTGACGTTTGGCGTGCCGCGCCGCGGCGATGGTGACGAGAATTTCCGAAACAACGGTCTCAACGCGGGCGCGATTGCCGAAATCGGCGCTCACCGTCTCGACGATGCGCGCTTCATGCTTCTCGAGGGCGTGGATGATTCTGTCGATGCAGTCGATCCGGGTCCGATATTCCGGCGGGGGATTGTCGAGCGAGGCGCTTTTCTGAAGCGCGAACAGGCGAACGATTTCATTGTCGCTAGCGCTCGGCAACGCCGTCCGGGGCGAGACGGGAGTTTGAAGCGTCATGAGGTCATCCTTTCGGGCTCGCTTGGGCGATGCCTTCCAGCGCGAGCATGCGCGAGGCGCGGGCGTGGTGTCCAGCGTGGTTTGCACCGCCCGCTCAACGCTCCCGCCGCCAGTTGTGAAACGTTCGCAGCTCGGGTCTATTTTGTCTCCTCTCCGGAAAACCAAAAATCCGAACCCGGCCTTTTATGCGGGTTTGGCGGCGAAAGGGTCCATTTTGTCTCTTTTCGAACAGAGGCGGAACGCGGCGAAACTGTCGCCGGATGGTCTGCTCTCGCTCGGCTGTGAAGGACGCGAGGAAGACGTCGTTGCGGACCATTTCCGAAACGGCGACGAGGGGTAGAGGACGGAATGACGGCGGATACGAACTCATGCCGCCAATATAAAACAGCACTGGAATTGTCGGATAACTATCCCCAAAATTTTATCAGAGGGGGGCTATAAACACCCGCCTTCGCCTGACAGGCTTCGACGTGACGGCCTTGCCCCGATCAAGTCCGGGGTTCGCGCTGACGATGCAAATGGAAATTTCGGGGGACATCAGGCTTGCCGAGCCGAAGCTCGCGAAGCGAGCGAAGGCTGGTGGAGCTGAGGGGAATCGAACCCCTGACCTCGACATTGCGAACGTCGCGCTCTCCCAACTGAGCTACAGCCCCGAGGCAGGCGCTATCTAAGCGCCGGCCCGACTCCTGTCAATCAGCCCGCGCGCCGCCGCTTGCAGCCCGTGGGCCAGGGTATAGGCTGGTCTGGCGGCGGCCTTGGAGATTGCGATGGCGTTCTTACTGGCGGTTGCGGCGTTGTTCACGTCGCCTGCGGAAATTCCCGGAGACGTCTGGAATTGCCGCAACCAGCTCGAGGTCTGGTGTTCGGCCGACGGTTGCGCGGCCGCCGCGCCCGGCGAATTTACGCCGATGGATGTCTGGGCGCGCGCGAGCGGCGCGATGAGCGTGTGCGCCTATACCGGGTGCTGGGAAGCCGACGGCGCCGTTGCGCGCGCCAACGGCCGAATTGTGTGGACGGCGCAGGATGTTTCCTTTTCGACCGCCGACAAGACGGCCTCCGGCGGCGACATGACCCTGCTTATCATTGAAAAAGACGGCGTCGGGTTCGTGCGGGTCGGCGGCTTCGCGACGCCGCTCTTGTGCTCGCGCGCCGCGCCCGCCCGACAACCGGGCGAATAAGGCTCTCGGTTGCGCGCCGGCCCGACGCGCCCTAGGTAGGGTCCGGCCCCGAAATCAGGCGGCGCAAGAGGGCGAGGAGAGCGATATGGCGGTTATAGCTTACGTCTTCAACCAACTCGTAGGCCTTTATGTCGTCGTCATCATCGTGTCGGTGGTCATGAGCTGGCTGGTGGCGTTCAACGTCATCAACCGCCACAACCGTTTCGTCGACGCGGTTCTGCGCACCTGCTTTGCGCTGACCGAGCCATTGTTGCGTCCGATCCGGAATTTCCTGCCGAACATGGGCGGCATCGACATTTCGCCGATCATCCTGCTGATCGGCGTCAATGCGTTTCAGTACGCAGTCAATCTCTACATCTTCAAGCCGCTCCTGCGCTCCATACCCTAAATCGACATGGGCGCGGCCTTCGAGACGAAAGGCGAGACGGTGATTCTGCGCCTGCGCGTCACGCCGAACGCCTCCGCCGACAAGGTCGGCGGATGTTGGAACGGGCCGGGCGGCGACGTGCGGCTCGCCATGCGCGTCACCGCTCCGCCGGACAAGGGCCGGGCCAACAAGGCCGCGGTGCGGCTTCTCGCCAAGACGCTCGGCTTGCCCAAATCGGCGGTCTCGATTACCGCAGGCGAAACGGACAGGCTGAAAACGGTCGCGCTCAAAGGCGATCCGGGCAACCTGACGAAACGGTTGGACGCGCTATTGGGAGGGGTGGAATGACGGCCGACATCATCGACGGAAAACAAGTCGCAAAGGATCTTCGCACGCGCGTCGCCGACGCCGTCAGCGCGCTTGTACAGCGCGATGCGACCCCGGGGCTCGCCGTCGTGCTCGTCGGCGAGGATCCCGCAAGCCAGGTCTATGTGCGCAACAAGGGCCGGGCGACCAAAAAGGCCGGCATGAACTCATTCGAACACCGACTGCCGGCGGAAACGCCCGAAGAAAACGTAATCAATCTCGTCCGTAAACTCAACGAGGACGAAACCGTCGACGGCATTCTCGTGCAGATGCCGCTGCCCGATCACATCGACGCCATGCGCGTCATCAATGAAATTTCGCCGGAAAAGGATGTAGACGGGCTGACCGAGGCGAGCGCCGGAAGGCTGATGCTTGGGCTCGACGGCCTCGTCCCCTGCACGCCGCAGGGCTGCGTCATTCTTGCGAAAACTGTGCGCCCGGCGCTCGGCGGTCTCAGTGCGGTGGTGCTCGGCCGGTCGATTCTCGTGGGCAAGCCGCTCGCGCATCTATTGCTGGCGGAAAACTGCACGGTGACGATCGCCCATTCGAAGACGAAGGACCTGCCGGCGCTTTGCCGTTCGGCCGATATTCTCTGCGCCGCCGTCGGTCGCGCCGAACTCGTCAAAGGCGACTGGGTGAAGGAGGGCGGCGTCGTTATCGATGTCGGCATCAACCGGGTCGGCGACGGCGACAGCGCGCGCCTTGTCGGCGATGTGGATTATGATCCGGCGCGCGAACGCGCCGGCGCGATCACGCCGGTGCCGGGCGGGGTGGGGCCGATGACCATCGCCTGCCTGTTGCGCAATACGGTTCTCGCCGCTGCGCGCCGTCGCGGCGTGCCGGATCCGGCCGTCTGAAGCAACTGGAGCGGGAAATGCGATGACCGAAGCCGAAAATCGTCTCGACATCGCCGTTATCCTTCCCTGCCACAATGAGGAAGCCGCAATCGCCGGCGTCATCAGCGAATTCAGGGCGGCGCTGCCGGGCGCGCGCATCTATGTTTTCGACAACGTCTCCACCGACGGCACGGCGCGCGCCGCGGCGGCGGCCGGCGCGCATGTGCGCGCTGAAACCCTGAAAGGCAAAGGCAATGCGCTGCGCCGCGCCTTCGCCGATATCAACGCCGACATATTCGTTATCGCCGACGGCGACGGCACTTATGACGCTGCAAGCGCGCCGAAGATGATCGAAACCATGCTCGCCGACACGCTCGACATGGTGGTCGGCGTCAGGGCGCATAAAGAAGACGCCGCCTATAGGCCCGGTCATGTGTTCGGCAATCGCGCCTTCAGCTTTTTGTTCCGGCGTTTCTTCAGGGCCGAGTATACGGATGTCCTGAGCGGCTATCGCGTATTGTCGCGCCGCTTCGTCAAGAGCTTTCCGTCCGTATCGAGAGGGTTTGAAATCGAGACGGAAGTGTCGGCGCACGCGGCCTATCTTCGGCTGCCGGTGAAAGAAGTCGTCATCCGTTACAGCGCGCGTGCGGACGGCGGCGAAAGCAAGCTCAATACGGTCTGGGACGGCCTGCAGATCCTCCGGCGGATGCTGACTTTCCTGCGGCTCTATCGCCCGCTTGTGGTGTTCGGCGCCATATCCGGCCTGGGCGCCTTGTTCTCGATCGTGCTGGCGATTCCGCTGCTCGAGGAATATTTGCGCACCGGTCTGGTGCCGCGCTTTCCCACTGCGATCCTGTCGGCGAGCGCCATGCTGGCGGCGCTTATCGTATTCGTCGTCGGCGTCATTCTCGACACGCAGGCGCGCTATTTCGCCGAACGCAAACGGCTTTCCTATCTGACCTATCCGCCGCCTCCCGCGGCGGGCGCGCGCGTTTCGGCTGCGGATTGAATCGGCTCTCCAGGGTTCCTACGTGACAGCGGATGACCAGGAGGCGGTAATGCTGAAATCCCGGCCCAAATCTTCGCGATCGATGAAATCCGCCATATTGGCGGCGGCGTCTGCGACGGCGGCGCTCGCCGCATTCGGCGGAGCCCGCGCTGCGGCGCCGCCCGATATCGCGACATTTGAAACGGCGCCCGTAAGCGAACCCGAACCGGCGGCGGCTTCCGCTCCGAAGGGAGAAACCGGGCGGCAGGCGACGGCGCCGCGCTGGATTCTGTGGGCCGGCGCGGCTGCGGCGCTGGCGGCGCTCGTGCGCATCGTCGGCGCCAACCGCGCGCTCAATCTGCTGGCCGGAGCCGGTCCCGCTGTTGCGAAAGCCGCCGGCGCGGCGGCGCGCGCGCCGCTCAAAGCCGCCAAGGCGGTCGGCGATGCGGCGGCCGCGCCATTCAGGTTCGCGCTCATGATGGGCGGGCTGGCGCTTTTCGCATTCACCGGCGTCAGCCTGTTCGACCTGCAATGGGCGGGCGGACTCGCCGCCGGCATGGCGCTGGTCGCGCTGGCCTGGTGGGGCGCGGCGAAAACGCGGCGCGCCTTCCGGTTTGCGCCGGCGCGGACGAAACGCGATCGGGCGCGCGATCCCCAATCCTCTCTCTAGAACGTGATCGCCGCAGGCGCCGTTGAGGGGCGCCGTTTTTCACGCCGCCGCCCTATCTGTCTTGAACCTGGGGCGCGACGCACGCAGCCCATACAGTTCAGCACGCGAAGGAGACCCGATATGGCGCAATTCGACATTCACGACCTCGCCAATACAGACGGAGAACGCAAGGAAACCCTTGAGGCGGTGAAGGCCAATTACGGCTTCGTGCCTAATCTTCTCGGCGGTCTTGCTGAAGCTCCGGCGGCGGCGCGCGCTTACATGGCGATCGGCGGAGAAGTTATGAAAACGTCGTTTTCGCCGACGGAGCGCCACGTCGCCTGGTTTGCGGTCAATTTCTACAATGACTGCCATTATTGCATGCCTGCTCACACGGCGATCGCCAAGAGCGAAGGCGTTGCGGACGATATTATCGAGGCGGCGCGCACCGGCGCGCCCTACGCCGACGCCCGGCTGGAAGCGCTGCGGGCATTCGCAATCAAGCTCGTCGACCGGCGCGGCGTGGTGGCGGACGCTGACGCCGACGCTTTTCTGGAAGCCGGCTTCACCAAGCAGCAGGCGCTCGAAGCCGTCCTCATCGTCACCCACAAGACGCTTTCGAATTACGCCAACCATTTGATGAAGACGCCGGTCGACGAACCGTTTTCAGCATTCGCCTGGACCAAGCCGGAAGCCGCGTAAGGAAAGCCGGCCGATTTCAGTTAACCATGAAAATCCGTCGATTGGGGCCGGTCGCCTTCATTTCGTCTAAATTCCGCCGCAATGAGGCCGGAGCTTGCGCGCAGGTTCAGGAAAGCTCTTATGACTTTCGCCCGTCTCATCTGCGCGCCCGCGCGCCTTGCTGCAATCGCCCTCGCCGGGGCGGCGCTCGCGGCGTGTGCGGGCGGCGGCGCCTATGACTACGACCGCTACGCCGTCGGCGTTCCCGCCGAGGTCTATGGCGGCCGCCTGATCGGCGTCGAGCCGGTCCGCATCGGCGGAACCCGCTCAGGCGTCGGCGCAGTGTCCGGCGCGGCGATCGGCGGCGCGCTCGGTTCGGAAATCGGCGGCGGCCGGGCGGAAAACGTCGCCGCCGGAGTCGGTCTCGCCGTTGTCGGCGGCCTCATCGGGGCCGCCATAGAGGAAGATGCAACCTCTCAGGACGCATTCCGCTACACCGTCGAACTGGACGACGGTCGCACGATTTCGGTCGTACAGCCTGACCACAGGCCGGTGGCCGCTGTCGGATCGCGCGTGCGGGTCGAATATGGCCGCGCAGTGCGCGTGCTTCCGGGATGATCAATCGTTGACATTCCGCTCACTTTAACTTGCATCGACTGGAACCCCCCGCTCCCTCCGGCGGGGGGTTCTTTTTCGGCATTGTCAGTTGCGCGAAAAGGCCGCATCACGATAGGGAATTCAGCATGAGCCGCGTGCGCGTCGCCCCCTCAATTCTGGCCGCCGACTTCGCCCGACTGGGCGAGGAAGTCGCCGCCGTGGCGGCCGCCGGCGCCGATTTCATCCATGTGGACGTTATGGACGGTCATTTCGTCCCGAATCTGACGATCGGGCCGGGCGTCGTCAAAGCCATCCGTTCCGTGACGGATCTGCCTTTCGACGTGCATCTGATGATCTCGCCGGTCGATCCCTATATCGACGCATTCGCCGACGCGGGCGCCGACATCCTGACCGTGCATCCGGAATCCGGTCCGCATCTGCATCGGACCGTTCAGCGCATCAAGGCGGCGGGCGTCAAGGCCGGCGTCGCGCTTAATCCGGCGACGCCGGTTTTAGCGATGGAGGAAATTCTCTCCGACATCGATCTCGTTCTGGTCATGAGCGTCAATCCCGGGTTCGGCGGACAAAGCTTCATCAAGTCGCAATTGCGCAAGATCGAGGCGCTGCATGCGATGATCGCGCAGGCCGACAACGACGTGATGCTCGAAGTCGACGGCGGCGTGAACGAAGAAACGGCGGCGAAAGCGGTTGCGGCCGGCGCCGACGTGCTTGTTGCGGGTTCGGCCGTCTTCAACGGCGGGCCGGACGCTTATGCGGCCAACATCCGGCGATTGCGCGGAGACGAATAAACCATGAGCGCAAATTCTGATCAGCGGGGAGGACAGGCGCGCGCCATCGCCCGCGACATGGTCGCGCGCGTGCAGCGCGTATGGGGAGAGAGCCCGTTTTATCAGGCGCGCCTTAAAGGACCGGCGCCGGACCGGTTGTATTTTCAGCCCGTTGATCCGCGTATGCCTGATCTCGCCTTTGCGACGTCCTTCGCCAAAGGCAAGGTCGCCGTCGGCGAAGAATCCATCGATTGCGAAGGCGAGCTGGAGCGCATCTGGGACCTGGCGGAGCCCGACAGCGCCCTGTTTTCCTACCTTCACGAGTTTTCATGGCTGAAGGATCTCGCCGCGCTTGGCGACGCAGCGAAAACGCCGGCGCGCAAGCTGCTCAGGGCCTGGCTCGAGCGTTACGAAAACTGGTCGCCGGAAGCCTGGGAGCCTTATGCGACTGCGGAGCGGCTGGTGCAGCTCTGCTGTCATGGACCGTTCATGCTGCAGGGGGGCGATGCGCTCTGGCGCAGCCGCGTCCTGAGTTCGATGGCGCGCCAGACGCGCCATCTTGAACGCGCCGCCCATCGCGCCGGCGGCGGTTTCGAGCGGTTGATGACGGCGATGGCGCTGTGCGTCGCCGGGTTGTGCCTTCCCGGTTGCGAAACCTCGGCGGAGCGCGGCCAGGAGCTTTTGCGACGCGAATTGCGATTGCAGATTCGGCCCGACGGCGGGCATGTGAGCCGCAACCCGTCGCGGCAACTGGCCATTTCCGTCCGCCTTCTGATGGTTTTGAAAGCGTTTGAGTCGCGCCGTATTCAGACGCCGGGCTATCTGCGGCATGTGGCCGGCCGCGCGGCGGCGATGGCGCATTTTTTCCGCTGCGGCGACGGACGCCTCGCCGTCTTCAACGGCGGTTATGAAGACGACGGCAGGGCTGTGCTCGCCGCGTTCGAGGCGGTCGAGGGCGACGGCATGCCGACCGGCTTCGCGCGCCATTCGGGCTATCAGCGTCTTGCAGCCGCCCGGGCGCTGGTGATCCTCGATGTGGGCGGCGGCGCTCATGCGGCGCTGTCAAAGCGGTTCGACAGCGTCGGCGCCTTTCATTTTTCCTCCGGACGCAGCCGCATCGTCGTCAATTGCGGGTCGGGAGCGCATCTGGGCGGAGACTGGGCCCGCGCTCTGGCTCGGGCGGCGGCCCATTCGACGCTTTCTTTCGACGGCTTCCGGCCGGCGGCGCCTGACAATGGCGTTGCGCCGGCGGCGCACCGGCGCGCCGAAGACGGGCGCGGGCTTCTGGTGGAGATCGATCGTCGCCTCGGCGGGAACGGCGATGCTGACGCCCAACATATCCGGCGGCTTTTTCTGCTGGCGCGCGGCGACGATCTGCGCGGCGAAGACCGGCTTGTCGGCCTGGCGGAAGCGGCCGGGCGCTGGCGGTTGCGGTTTCATCTTCATCCAAGCGTGCGCGCTTCGCTCGCCCGGGACGGAAAAACGGTGATATTGGCGCTTCCCAACCGCGAAGGATGGCGGTTCCGGACGAACTGCGCCGACATTTCCTTGCAGCGCAGCATCTATTGCGGCGAGGGCGGCGCGCCGCAAGCCGCCGAGCAGATCGTTCTCAGCGGCGATGGGTTGGAACCGGGTTCCCATGAGGATATTGTCGTCCGCTGGGCGTTTCGCCGGCTTGAAGGCGTATGACGGCGAATCGGCGGCGGCGGGCGTAAAGGGGAAGCATAGTATCGTTATGATGTCCGTACAGGAACTGTTCGAACGCGTTGTCGGGCGAAAAAGAAACCGGCGTTTGTCGAGCATCGCCGGCGATATTGATCTCTCGGACCTGTTGCCGCGCCCGGCGCGGCGCATCGATCAGAGGGCTGCGCGCCGGCTTATCGCCGGCAAGCGCGTGCTGATCACCGGCGCCGGCGGCACGATCGGCTCAGAGCTTGCGCGCCAGACCGCCGCGTTCGAACCGGATTATCTCGCCCTTGTCGATAACGCCGAATTCAATCTCTATCAGATCGATCTCGAAATGCGCGAAGCCGGCTATGGCGGCGTCGTGGCGTCGGCGCTGACGGACGTCTGCCGCGCCGAGCATCTCGAGCGCGTATTCAACGAAGTCCGCCCGGAGATCGTGTTGCACGCCGCGGCGTTCAAGCATGTTCCGATCGTCGAGCAGAATCGCTGCGCCGGCGCGTTGACGAATGTCTACGGCGCCAAGAACGTTTTCGACATTGCTGTTGAGACGGGCGCAGAAACCGTCGTCTTCGTGTCGACCGACAAGGCCGTCAATCCGACGAGCTTCATGGGCGCGACGAAGCGGATTGCGGAACTCTACGCCCAGGCGCTCGACGTCGCCCAGAACGATACGCGGTTCGTGACCGTGCGGTTCGGCAACGTGCTCGGCTCGACCGGGTCGGTCGCGCCGCTTTTCATGCACCAGATCGAAAACGGCGGGCCGGTGACCGTCACTCATCCGGAAATTTCGCGCTATTTCATGACGACGCGCGAGGCCGTGCAGCTCGTTCTGCAGGCGGCGAGCCTCGACAGCGCCCAGAAGAGCGTCGTCACCCACGACGGACGCGTGTTCGTCCTCGACATGGGCGAGCCGGTGAAAATCCTCGAACTCGCCAAACGCATGATCGAGGGGCATGGCCTCACCCCGGGCCAGGACATTGAAATCCAGTTCACAGGATTGCGCCCGGGCGAGAAGCTGTTCGAGGAAATCTTTCTCGATACGGATAAGCTGGTGAAGACCGGCGCCGACGGGGTTCTTCTCGCCTCGCCGGCGATGATCGACCTGCCGCTCTTGAATCCAAGACTCGCCGACGTTATCGACTACGCCCACAGCGGCGATCTCGACGCCCTCGACGAGGCGGTACACCATCTCGTGCCCGAATTCAGCCCCTGCACTGAAACGGCGACAAGCGTCAACAAGCAGGCGAGCTAGAGCGCATTCCGAAAAGCGGGAACCGGTTTTCGGATATAATGCGCGGCAAAACAAAAACCTAGAGCATGTTCTCCGACTCGCATTTCGGAGAACATGCTCTAGCGCTGAACGGGGTCTTTCAACCGAGAGATCCGGCTGGCGCCGACCGCTTTTTCTCCCGGTCATTAAGTCGCTCTTGCGCTCTACGGCGGCGGCGCATACTCAGTCGGCGTAAAACGTCCGACAAACCGCCCCAGCACCGGAGCCGCCGATGTCCAAGCCGAGCCCCGTCCGCCGCGCCCTTATTTCCGTTTCCGACAAGACCGGCGCGCTCGAGTTCGCGCGCCGGCTGGCGGCCGCCGGCGTCGCGCTGATTTCGACCGGCGGCACGGCGAAGCTGTTGCGCGAGGCGGGGCTCGAAGTTCGCGACGTCTCCGACGTCACCGGCTTTCCCGAAATGATGGACGGAAGGGTGAAAACGCTGCACCCGAAAATCCATGGCGGGCTTCTGGGCCTGCGCGACGACGCCGAGCATGTGCGCGCCATGGAGGAACACGACATTGCGCCGATCGATCTCTTGGTAGTCAATCTCTATCCGTTCGAAGAGACCCGGGCGCGCGGCGCCGATTTCGACGAGTGCGTGGAGAATATCGACATCGGCGGGCCGGCGATGATCCGGGCGGCGGCGAAGAACCACGGCTTTGTCGGCGTCGTAACCGACCCGGCGCAATATGAAGACGTCGCCGGTGAAATCGAAACGCAAGGCGGGCTCGGCGAGGAAACGCGGCGCCGGCTTGCAGCGGCGGCGTTTGCGCGGACTTCAGCTTACGACGCGACCATCGCCGACTGGTTCGCAGGCGTCATTGACGAGCCGTTTCCCGAGCGGATCACCCTGTCGGCGCAATTGCGCGAGCGGCTGCGTTACGGGGAAAATCCGCATCAGGACGCGGCGTTTTACACGACGAATGAGCCCCGGCCGGGGGTGGCGACGGCGCGCCAGGCGCAGGGCAAGGCGCTTTCCTACAACAACTTGAACGACACCGGCGCAGCCTATGAGCTTGTCGCCGAGTTCAATCCCGAAACGCCCGCCGTCGTCATCGTCAAGCACGCCAATCCGTGCGGCGTCGCGCTGGGCGAGACGCTTAAAGAAGCCTACGACAACGCGCTGCGCTGCGATCCGGTGTCCGCTTTTGGCGGCATCGTCGCCGTCAACCGGGCGCTTGACGCGGCGACGGCTGAAAAGATCGCCAAGATTTTCACCGAAGTGGTTATCGCGCCGGAGGCGGACGATGACGCGCAGAAAATTTTATCGCGCAAGAAGAATTTGCGATTGCTGTTGGCGGGCGGACTGCCGGACGCGGCTGCGCCGGGCCGGACGATAAAGCTTCTCGCCGGCGGCGCGCTGGTGCAGGCGCGCGACAACGGCCGCGTCGTCCTTGACGATCTGAAGATCGTCACCAGACGCGCCCCAACCGAAAACGAGCTTCGCGACATGCTGTTCGCCTTCGCCGTCGCCAAGCATGTGAAGTCGAACGCGATTGTTTACGCAAAGGATCTGGCGACCGTCGGCGTCGGCGCCGGCCAGATGAGCCGCGTCGATTCAAGCCGCATCGCGGCGCAGAAATCGGCGGAAGCGGCGAAAGCGGCGGGGCTTTCCGAGCCGCTCGCGGTCGGCTCGGTTGTCGCTTCGGACGCTTTCTTTCCGTTCGCCGATGGGTTGCTGGCGGCAGCGGAAGCGGGCGCGACCGCCGTCATCCAGCCGGGCGGATCGATGCGCGATGAAGAGGTGATTGCGGCGGCCGATGAAAAGGGCCTCGCCATGGCGTTCACCGGCATGCGCCACTTCCGGCATTAGGGCGGCGGGAAAAACCTGCTAACCCGTTCCTTCAAACAGGGCGTCGACAATCGGGCATTCAGGCGCATTACCGCGCGCGCATTGAGTAGAAATTTCGACAAGCGTTTTCTCCAGCCTGCGGAGGTCGGCGATTTTCTGGCGTATGCTGACGATGTGCGAATGCGTCAGATCGTACATATCGCCGCATGAAAGCTCGTTGCGGTCGACAAGGCCTAAAAGGCCCTTCAATTCGTCGATCGTGAAACCAAGCTCGCGCGCGCGCAAAATGAACTTCAGCCGGCGCTCCCGTTCCTGGTCGTATAGGCGGTGTCCCGAATCGGTTCTGTCCGGCTCCGGCATAAGTCCGACATTCTCGTAATAGCGGATGGTCTCGAGATGACAGCCGGCCCGGCGCGCAAGCTCGCCGCGCTTCACTGCTCTCTCGGGCCTGTGATCGGCCATAGCAAAAAAACCTCTTGCGCCTGTATTTACTACAGACCCTATCTAGGCTGGCGCGACCCGAGAATGCAAGACTGCAGAGCCGATATGACAAAAGACCAAGGACAAGGATACGCCGAACCGGAGGGCGCGCCGGGCGAACGGGCCGAAGCGGGCTGGTTTGCGACCGGCGGAATCCTCGGCGCGATTCTCGCCTCGACCTGCTGTATCGGCCCGCTCATTCTCGTGAGCATCGGGGTGTCGGGGGCCTGGATCGGGAGCCTCACGGCGCTCGAACCGTACAAACCCTATTTCATCGCCGCAACGCTCATCCCGCTGGGGCTGGGGTTCCGGCAGGTCTATTTCCGCAAGAAGCCCGTCTGCGAGGAGGGGTCGTACTGCGCCCGCCCCGAATCGAGTCTGATTACGAAAACCGCTTTGTGGCTTGCAACGGTTCTGATCGCGCTTGCAGCGACGATCGATCTGTGGGCGCCCTGGTTTTATTAGGAGGACTGCCATGAAGAAAGCGATCATCCTGTTATCCGCCGTCGGCGCGCTCGCCGTCTTCGGCGCGGCGTCGGCCTATATGGCCTCGAATGCGAACGCGAATACGACCGCTACGGCAGCCGAGCTGCGCACGCAAACCTTCGCCGTCGAAAACATGACCTGCGCCATGTGCCCGATTACCGTCAAGAAGGCGATGAGCGGGGTCGAGGGCGTACGCTCGGTCGATGTTGATTTCGATACGAAGACGGCGACGGTCGTTTACGATCCGACCGTCGCGACAGCCGAAGCGATTGCTGCAGCGTCGGCGGGCGCCGGTTATCCCGCGACGGCGATCTGAGCATGAAGACGCCGCATGGCGCGTCTTTCGGCGTCATCGGATTGACCGCGGTCGCGGCGTGTTGCGCGGCGCATGTGTTGGTCGTTGTGGTCGCCGGCGCCAGTCTGTCGGCGCTGACGGGATCGCTCGCCCTTGTCGCTTATGTCGCGCTGGGAATATTCGTTTTGCTGCTGACTTACGCTTTCCGGCGTAGCCGCAAGAAAAGGCGCGAAAACGATCGGCGCGCCGAGAGTTGAGGAATACGCTAAAGTCTGACTGCTGTTCAACGCCTGGCGCGGGCGCCTTTGACCTTGCCGTCATCGGCGCGGGCTCGGCCGGCTTTTCCGCCGCCATCACGGCCGCCGAAGCAGGCGCGCGCGTCGCCCTCGTCGGCCACGGCGTCACGGCCTGCGTCAAGGAAGAAGACAGGATCATCGAGATCAAGGGCGAAAAATTGCTTGTCGCGACGGGTCGTACGCCGAATACGGAAACACTGCGCCTCGTCGAAACCGGCGTCGAACTCGATCGGCGCGGCGCGATCATGGTCGACGAAAACATGCGCACGTCGGCGCCCGGCGTCTACGCCGCCGGCGACGTCACAAACCGTGATCAGTTCGTCTATATGGCGGCGTGCGGCGCGAAGATCGCCGCGAAGAACGCCCTTAATGGCGACCGCTTGCGTTACGACAACGCCGCCATGCCCTGGGTCGTGTTCACCGATCCGCAGGTCTCGGGCGTCGGCCTTACCGAAGCGAACGCCAAAGCGGCCGGGCGCCCGGTCAAAACTTCCGCGCTTCCGCTCGGCCAATTGCCGAGGGCGCTCGCTGCGCGCGATACGCGCGGTCTCATCAAGCTCGTCGCCGACGCTGAAACGGGAAAATTTCTTGGCGGACAGATCGTCGCGCCGGAAGGCGCCGACAGCATTCAGACGCTCGCCCTTGCGCTGAAGACAGGCATGACCGCGCAGGAACTGGGCGAGACGGTTTTTCCCTATCTGACGACGGTCGAGGGTTTGAAACTCGCTGCGCAAGGTTTCGATAAGGATATCGCGAAGCTCTCCTGCTGCGCAGGTTAACCCGGATTTTCACCCCTCGGCGAGCCACTCGCAAAGCTCTTCGAGCTTGCGGCTGAAGAGCGAGAGCTGGCCGACGCTCGGCGCGCCTTTGAGCTCCAGCTCCGCGATAAAGCGCTCGGCGCGCGTAATGGTCTCGTCGCCCGCCGCGCGCCATTCTTCGATAAGATCCTGAATCCAGCTCGCCGGCGCGCCTTCGGGCTCCTTGTCTGCAAACGCGATCAAGCGCATCGAAAGCTGGCGCTGGCGGATGGCGAGTTCCTCGATCAGACGCCGCGCCGCCAGCTTGTCGAAATGATCCTTTGGCGGCGTCCTGCGCGCTTCGTTGCGCACGGGGTCGATGCCGAAGAGACGTCCGACGGAGAAAAACACCGCACCCGCCGCCCAGTTCGACCAGCCCGTATCGACCGACAGATCGACGATATCGAGGGCGCGTTCGAGAGCCGGCAACAGCGCCGCTTTCTTGGCGATTCTATCCGTGGCGCCGCGCTCTCGCCATTGGGCGACTCGCGCGTCATAGGCCGCAGCGGCTTCGGGCGGAGCAAATTTCAGGAAGGATTTCTTGATGGCCGCAACCGGCGCGCGGTAATGCTCGATGACGCCTTTCAGCCCGCGGCTCGCCAGCAGTTCGCTCGAGCGGCGGTCAGAGATGATCCTGTAAAGCTGTTCGCGCAGCAGGTTCGACGTTTCAATATAAAGCGCCGTCTGAAGTTCCGCGGGCGCCTTGTTGTCGAGCGCGTCGACCGCAGCGGCGAAATCGCCGAGATTATAAATCCGCCGGGCGGCTTCATAGGCCAGCGCCGCTTCGCTCACGCGCGCGCCGGCGGCTTCGGTTACGCGCTGAACAAAGCCAAGGCTGCAGACTTCGGCGATCTCGTTGGCGAGGCGCGTCGAGATGATTTCCCGGCGCAGGCGGTGATTGACGATGGCGCCGGTGAAACCGTGAAGCTCTTTCGGGAAGTAGTTGAACAGCTCCTGCTCGAAAAACGGATCGTCGGGCGCGCCCGACGCCACCAGTTCGTCGAGCAGCCACAATTTCGAATAGGCAAGCAGCACCGCAATTTCGGGGCGCGTGAGTCCGAGCCCCTGGGATTTCAGCATCGTCAGCACTTCGGCGTCGGGCAGGAATTCCAGCTTGCGGTCGAGCCGGCCGTCACGTTCGAGCGCGGCCATAAAGCGCAAGTGCGAGTCGATGTCCTGGCTCGCCGTCGATTCCATCTGCGTGATGGCGCGCGTCTGGTCGTAGTTATGGCGCAGGACATGCTCGGCGACGTCCTCGGTCATCGCGCTCAACAGCGCGTCGCGATCTTCGCGGTTGAGTTCGCCATGCTCGATCGCGGTCGAAAGCAGGATCTTGATGTTGACTTCGTGGTCAGACGTGTCGACGCCGGCGGAATTATCGATGGCGTCGGTGTTGATGCGACCGCCTTTGCGCGCGAACGCAATCCGCGCGCGCTGCGTCATGCCGAGATTGGCGCCTTCGCCCACGACCTGCGCGCGGATTTCTTCGGCGTCGACGCGCACCGCATCGTTGGCGCGGTCGCCGACCCGCCAGTTTTCTTCGTTTTCCGCCTTGAAATAGGTGCCGATCCCGCCGAGCCAGAACAGTTCGACCGGCGCTTTCAGGATGGCGCGAATGAGCTCAGCCGGGGTCAGCTTGTCGTCTTCGATGTCCAGGAGCGCCTTCATTTCCGGCGTGACGGCGATGGATTTCGCTTTGCGGGAAAAGACGCCGCCGCCTTTCGAAATAAGCGCCGCGTCATATTCCTGCCAGGTCGAGCGCGGCGTATCGAACAGACGCTTGCGTTCGTCGAACGATTTGGCCGGGTCGGGGTCGGGGTCGATGAAGATATCGCGATGATCGAATGCGGCGACGAGCTTTATCTTTTTCGACAATAGCATGCCGTTGCCGAATACGTCGCCGGACATGTCGCCGACGCCGGCGACGGTGAAAGCTTCTTTCTGAATGTCCTTGCCGAGTTCGCGGAAATGGCGCTTGACGGCTTCCCATGCGCCGCGAGCGGTGATGCCCATTTCCTTGTGGTCGTAGCCGGCGGAGCCTCCCGACGCGAAAGCGTCGCCGAGCCAGAAACCGTATTCTTCCGATATGGCGTTGGCGGTGTCGGAAAACTGCGCCGTGCCCTTGTCGGCGGCGACGACGAGATAGGGATCGGCGTCGTCCCATGAAACAAGATCCGGGGGCGGCGCCACCTTGCCCGAAACAATATTGTCGGTGAGGTCAAGCAGCCCTCGAATGAACAGCTTGTAGGCTTCGCGGCCTTCTTCGTAGATCGCGTTGCGATCGCCGCCGGCGGGAAGCTGTTTGGGATAAAAGCCGCCCTTGGCGCCGGTCGGCACGATGACGGCGTTTTTCACGCGCTGCGCTTTGACGAGGCCGAGGACCTCGGTGCGGTAATCCTCGCGCCGATCCGACCAGCGCAATCCGCCGCGCGCGACCGGGCCGAAACGCAAATGCACGCCGTCGACGCGCGGGCCGGAAACGAATATTTCGCGGTAAGGCTTCGGCTTCGGCAGCTCGTCGATCCGGGCGCTGTCGAGTTTGAAGGAGATATAAGGCTTGCACCCGCCGGCTTCGCCGCGCTGGTAGTAGTTGGCGCGCGTCATTGCGGCGAACACGTTCAAAAAGCGGCGGATGATGCGGTCCTCGTCAAGGCTTTCCACGTTGTCGAGCGCCTGCAATACATTCTCCTCGGCGGATTCGACCTCGCGGCGGCGCGCATCGGGTTTTTTCGGACCGGAGGGATTGAAGCGGGCATGGAACACGCCGATGAGATCGCGCGCTATCGTCGGATGTTTGATGAGCGCTTCTTCGATATAGGCCTGGGAGAACGAGAATCCCGATTGCAGATGATGGCGCGCGACTGCGCGCAGCATCCACGCCTCCCGGTAGCTCAGGCCCGCCGCCAGAACGAGCGCGTTGAAGCCGTCATCCTCGCAACGCCCGTCGAAAATTGCGCAAAGCGCTTCTTCGAAATGCCGCTTTACAGCGTCGATATCAATATCGCGACCGAGATGTTCTTCCGTATAAAAATCGTGAATCCAGCAAAGTTCGGCAGGCTCCGATTCCGCCGGGGCGATCCGAATCTCGTAGCCGGCTTCCTGGGAGACGCATAATCCCATATTTTCTATCGTTGGAATGAGATTGGTCAGCCGCAGCGGACCGCCTCGCCGGTAGATTTTAATGCGAACGACGTTCTGGGCGTCATTGGCCTTGCGATACGCGCGCAGCGTATAATGTTCATCTTCGCGCAGCGATTCAAAGGCGGCGATGTCCTCAAGCGCTTCGGCGGCGGCGGTGTGCTCGCGGTAAGATGCGTCGAAGGCTTTTTCATATTTGGCGAAGAGGCCGCGCGGGGTCAGGCCTTCGTTGGCGGCGCGCATCTCGTCGAGAAGGTCGTCGCTCCAGCTTCTGCAAATGCGGCGGATTGCGCGCGTGAGCTCCGTAATCCCCGGCCCTTCCGGCGCTCCCGGATCGATGCCGATGATGAAATGCACGCGCACGAGCGCAGCGTCGCGGAATGAGGGGTGAAAGGCGGCGAGTCGGCCATTGAACGTCGATGTAAGCAGCGCGCCGATTGCCTCGCGAATATCGGAGTTGAAGCGGTCGCGCGGAACATAGACGAGCGCCGAAATGAACCTATCGAAGCGGTCGCGGCGCAGGAACAGCTTCACGCGCGGCCGTTTATAAAGCCGGAGTATGCCGAGGCAGGTTTCGCGCAACGATTCGACGTCAATCTGAAAGACTTCGTCGCGCGGGTAAGTCTCGAGAATATTAATGAGCGCCTTCTCGTTATGTCCTCCCGGCAGGAACGAGGCCCCCTCGACGACCTTTCGCACTTTCGCACGCAGGAGCGGAATATCCCGCGCCGGGCGATGATAAGCTTCGGATGTGTAAAGGCCGATGAAACGGTCTTCGCCAATGACCTTTCCGTCGACGGAATAGGCTTTTACGCCGACGTAATCCATATACACGCGCCGGTGCACGAATGACTTCGCATTCGCCTTGGCGGTCAGGATCGGCTCTCCCGATTCAAGAAACGCCTCGACGGCGGGCGAAAGATCGCCGGCTTCGGAATAGGTGTTTTTCAGAATGCGCCGGTCGGGATCCTTGAGAATGCCGAGATCGCCTTCAGGATCTTGCTCGAAGACGACCTTATCGCCCTCTTTGGCGTAGCGGTAGTGCCGCACGCCAAGAAAGGCGAAACGATTATCCCAAAGCCATTTCAGGAATTCGACCGCTTCGCGCTGTTCTTCGCGATCGACGCCGGCCGGACGCGCGCGTTCGAGCTGGGCGATGCACGATCCAAGACGCGCGCGCATCGGCTCCCAATCGGCGACGGCGACCGTCACGTCGGCGAGCACGCGCTGGAGTTCTTCTTCGAGCTGCGGAATTTCCTGATCGTCGACGGGCGGATCCATCTCCGCATGAATCATTGACTCGCGAATCGCCATGCCGTCGGCCGCGGTGCGTCGGTCCTTGGCGTCGCGCACGCAGTCGACAACGGCGTTGGCGAAAAACGAAACCGGCTTGCCGGCTTCCGCCAACGCCGCCGAAATCGAATCGACCAGAAACGGCCGGTCGTCCGTCGTTATGTCGAGCACGAGACGGGCGGCGCGCCAGTCGGTCTCGTTTTCGACTCGCAGATGCACGACATGCTCGTTCGCCTTGCGGACGGCGCCGACCCGCCAGGCCTGGGCGGCGCGTTCGAGAAGGCCGCGCGGCTCGGACCAGAGCCTGTCTTCGCCGGTGGCGAAACGCACAAGCTGGCCGACATAATTTGCGAACGCGGCGGTCGGCTGGCCGTCGTCTTCAAAATCGCCGATTTTTTCTTTGGTCGCGAGGTTTAAAACCTGCTTGAGGACTTCTTCGTCGGCGTCCGATTGAAAGCCGTCTGCCATGAGGGTTCCTCCAAGCTCTATGGCCTGTTTGAAAGCGTCATAGCGTGAAGGCGTTGCGAGAGTCTAACGAATTAGCCTCGCTTGTGATGGATATTTCGAAATGAATCGAAAGCCGGCTACGAGGCGGCGGCGGACCCGCGCCGACGATCCCTGCTCAGAGCATTTCGCGCGAGAGTTCCGGCTTCACGACGTATCACGGAGGTGCGCGGGAAGCGCGCAGCAGCGTTTCTGACGGTCGCCTCCCAGACGAGAAAGACCGCGCAAACGCTCGCTGCAAAGAACGCGGCCGCGCCGAAAGCAGCGAGCGCCGGCCCGCCGGCCCGCCATGCGCCGGCGAAAGCCAGGATCGCCACAGGCAGCCCGATCGCCATGGCGCTGCGGGCGTGGGCGCTGTGCAGAACGCTCGCGCCGAGACCGCCCAGAAGGATGAGCGAGACGGCCTCGAACACCAGCCCGTCCGGCGCGCCCGACGGCAGGACGAGAACCGCCCCGGCGCCGAACGAAGCGCCGAGCACGCACAGAGAAGCCGTATAGCCGGCGCGCCAGCGAAACGGCCGTGATGCGATGTTCTCGCCGGATCTGAACGCGCGCCGCAGCCGGCGGCAGATCGTGAGCGCAACGATCATCATCGACGTCCAGACGATAGTGCGAACCGGATAGGCGCGCCCGGCGGTCACCGCGATAAACACGCTGACGCCGGCGATCAGCGCCAGCCCCGAGCCGCCCCAGCGCGAAAGAACGTCAATCAGATATAAATGCGCTGCGCGTGAAAGCCCTTTTCGCTTTTGGGTTTTCGCACGCGCCGCCTCGCGCGCGAGCGCCTGCAGGTCGTGAACGGACTTGGGTTCAGACGCGGTCGGCGTCATGATGGATGCCTCTTCAACGGCGTCGATTTCACATCGGATAGAGGAAGTCTTAATGCGCCGTTAACGAAATTTCGTCTGATTTGCCTGCGGCGTCGAGGCTGCAGGGTTCAGAGAAACGACGGGGTCGCCGGCAAATGCGGGCGACGCCGACGACCCCGCTAGCGCCGTCCGGGGACGGCGCTGCAGGCGCCCCGGACAGGGGGACCAATCCGGAACGCCTGACCCGAACCCCCGCCAGTGGCGTCAATAGTTGAGGGTGTCACTCAAGAATTGGCCGCGCTGCGATGAGTCAAGTCAAAGAAGTATCGCTTGAGCGCCTTAGGCGCCGCCTCTCTTTCCGGAGTTTTTAAAACAGTAATACTTGAGCGCGCCGGTGTCCGATCAATGGAGATCACAGTGTCGTGACCCGGTCCGCGGCCGCGGGATAATTGAGTTTGGACCCTAGAGCATGTTCTCCGAAATGCGAGTCGGAGAACATGCTCTAGGTTTTTGTTTTGTCGCGCATTATATCCGAAAACCGGTTCCCACTTTTCGGAATGCGCTCTAGTTTTCGCCGTCGGTTTCGCCGGCTCTCCGGTAATTGGCGTTGATGACTACGCCGCGCTGTTGCAATTCGCCGCGCAACACGAGCGCATCGATATCGAACGGATCGATCTTGAGCGCGCGCACGACATCTTCCGCCGCCGCGTGATAATCTGTGAGCGCTATTAATGAACGGGCGCGGAGGACGAATCCTTTCACGCTGACAAAGCCGGCTTCCTCTGCGCGCGTGACCGCATCCGCCGTGTCCTGCCAGCGCTCGCCGGCCGCATAAACCTCGGCGGCCGTCAATTCCAGTTCGCCGGAGCCGGGCGCGTGTCGAAATGCGGCTTGAAGGGCGCTTTCGGCCTGTTCAGTTTCGCCGGCTTCGAGCCATGCTTTTGCAGCTTGTGAAAGAATTCGCGCGCGCACGTGATCGTCGCCGGCGTCGCTTCGGTCCGCCAGCTCCATCAACCGGACGGCGGCGAGTTTGGGAAAGCCGGCGGCGAGATCGGCGACGGCCAGACAATGAAGCGCCGGCGCGCCGCCGCCGTCAGCGTACCATTGCCGGGCGGCGATGCGGCCGATTTCCTGGTCTTCCTCAAGCAGCGCGATGCAATCCTGATAGCGAGGGTTGCGTTCGGCGTCGTTCGTTTGCGCGGGCGTCGACGGCAGGGCGGCGGCGAGCGCGGATAATGCGGCGAGCCATGACATCGCGCCACCATAGCCGAGACGGCGCCAGGGAAACAGTGAAGGCTCGGCAATGCGGTCGAGGGCGGCTTTATTCTGCGGCTTTGGCCGTAGATTTGCGCTTCGCCGGCGTGCGCTTGCGGGCGGCGCGTTTCCTCGCCGGCTTTTTGCGGCTCCCGGCCGCCGGCGCTGGCCGCGCGGCGGCGGCGTCCGGCGCATCCTCCGGAGCGGCTTCGTCAGGCCGGCGCAAGGGCAGGTAACAGGTGACGCAGGCTCCTTCGCCGGGCTTCGAGACCAGCCGCACCCAGCCGCCGTGCAGTTTGACAAAGCGCTCCACCAGCGCAAGGCCAAGGCCGGCGCCGGCGCTCGGTCCGCGGCTTTCGAATGCGTCGAACGCCTTGGCCTGGTCTTCGGGCGAAACGCCGCGACCGGTGTCCTTGACCCACAGGCGCACCATGCCGGGCGTGCGATCCGCGCCCAGAATCACTTCGCCGCCCGCGCCGGTATAGGCGAATGCGTTCGACAGAAGGTTGAACAGAACCTGTTTGAGACGGCGTTCGTCGGCGCTGATGACGCCGATGTCTTTCGAGCATTCGAAACGAAGCGCGACTTGCGTGTCTTCCGCTTTGAGGGCGGCGTGGGTCGTCGCGTTTTCAAGCAGGTCGCGAATGTCGACCTCGCCAAGATCGAGCGACATCTTGCCGGCGTCGATCGCCGCGAGATCGATGACGTCGTTGATGAGATCGCGGAGGTGATACGAGGCGGAAAGAATGTCGGCGATGTAATCCTTCTGGCGCTCGTTCAATACGCCGAACATCTGGCCGTCGATCATTTCCGAAAAGCCGATGATCGTCATCAGCGGCGTGCGCAGCTGATAGGAAACGTGATCGACGAATTTCGATTTCAGGCGGTCGGCGTCTTCGAGAATGGCGTTGCGCTCTTTGAGCTCCTTTTCGCGCTCGCGCGAGTCCGTCACGTCGAGAAAATGCACAAGCGTTGCGCCGTCGGGCAGCGGTTCGGTTCCAAACGCGAACGTGCGCCCGTCGCGCAACGACAGCTCGCCCTTTCTGATCGGCGCGCGGCCTTCCGGCGACATCGAGGTTACGCGCGACTTGATGGAGGCGAGCGTGTCGCCCGCGTCCGCAAGGCTCCGGCTCAAGGCGCCGGCGATGCGGTCAATATGCGGCCGGTCGGCGAGCAGGTCCGGGTCGAGGCGCCAGAGGTCCTGAAACGCGGCGTTGTGAAGCCGCAACGAACCGTCGGCGGCGAACACGGCGACGCCTTCCGAAAGGTTGTTAAGCGTCGCGCGCTGAACGCTGATCTGAGTGTTGAAGCGTGTTTCAAGCTGGAGCTTTTCGGTGATGTCTTCAAACACGACCAGCACGCCGCCGAACGGGTGACGCTGGCGCGAGACTTTGAGCGTGCGCCCGTCGGGCAGGTCCCAGACCTCGTCGGGCGCCTCGCCGTCGCGGCCGGAGCCTGCGGCGGAAAGCCCTTCGGTGTAGAGCGCAAGCTGTTCGGCTTTCCATTCGTCGTATTCGGCGCGCTCCGGAAGTTTTCCGAGATAACCGAGCTTGTCGAGGATCTCGCCGTGCGACGGACGCCCGCTGAGGTCCGCGTCGTCGAGCCCCCAGAGATTCTGGAAAGCGCGGTTATGATAGATCAGGTTCTGATTGGCGCCGAAAAGCGCAACGGCGGACGGAATCTGATCGAGCGTGCGCCGGTTCGATTCGGTGTATTCGCGCAGATCCGCGCGCGCCTTGTCGAGATCGGTAATGTCGATGGCGACGCCGCCGAGCGCCGACTCGCCGGCGGCGTGCATCGGCAGTTCGGCGACCCGCATCACCCGGCGCTCGCCGTGAATGTTGACGATGACGCGGCCTTCCATGGCGCGCCGTTCGGCGGCCGCCTTTTCGGCTATTTTGCGTACGGCCGCGTCGAGTTCGATCTGATCGTTGAGAACGGCGCCTGGTGTTGTCGCCTCGACCGCGTCGGCGTAGGCCCTGTTGACCCAGACGAGACTGAGATCGGCGCCGCGCCGCCAGGCCGGGATCGGCGCTTTCTCAAGAAGCCGGAGCGCCCCGTGCAGGTCGCCGGCGCTTTCGCGCACCTTGCCCATGATGCCGCTGTCTTCAGCCATGCGCACGGCCGGGTCGGTGAGCCACAGCGCCACCTGGCCGCCGGCGACCCGGCCGTCGGCTTCAATGGCGCGGCCTTCGGACGTTACGACCGAACCGGAAAACGCGATGCCGTGTGCGCGCAATTCGCGCACTTTTTCGCGCAGCCGCTTGACGTCTTCGCGCGGGCCATCGTCTTCGAGCGGCAGGTCGCCGAGCGTGTCAAGAAGCCTGTCCACGGGCGAAGCGTCGGGACGGTCGGCGTCTCTGGAAAATGACAAAAGCGACGCGAGCGCCGCCGGACCGCCGAGAATTTTCGGCGAACCCCATCCGTTTTCGACCGTGTCATTGTCGTCCTCCCAGACGAGAACGAGACCGGGATGAGCCGAAAGCACCGCGTCGGATTTTTCCAGCCGCGCTTCCATTTCCGCAAGCTTGCGCGACCAGGTTACGGACTGCGTCTTGGACGTGGCCGAAACCCGCATCGCCCAGGCGACGGCGGCGACGGCGAGCCCGACAGCGCCGGCCGCGCCGACGACGATCGGGTCAAGACTGGCGATGATCGCGCGCCAGGAGGCGTCTTGCGCGGCGGCCGGCGTCGCCAGGAATCCGCTGGCGACAGCGCCCAGAACCGGCATCGCTGCGAAGTTTCTTTTCATTCATTAATCCCGCCCGCCAGACGCCGCCGCACTTTCCGATTCTGGCGATGGTCCTCCCGAGAAGCGCCAATATCTGGTAAAGCCAACTCCAAGGGTCACAATATGTACCCTATTCGCCGGGCGCGGCTAGTGTGGGCGGCCAAAAATTCGCAGAATTCGCGGACGGGCCCGCCATGAAATTTTCCACAGAAGCCAAAGCCGCCGCAGGCTTCGGCGCATTGTTCTAAGCCGCGTGTACGCCGACGCCGCGCCTTCTAAAACAGGATCGCCGTTCTGACGAATTTCGACGACATCGCCGGCCTCGATTGCCGGCGGCGCTTCGCCGCCGCCGCGCGATGAACAAATCATGCGCGCGGCGCCGTTCGACACCGGCAGGCGGCGGACGAACGCGCCGTTAAGGTAAAAGTCGGCGGTCAAGCCCGCGAGGCCTTTGAGTCTTATGGTCAGGCGCCGCGCGCCGTCCAGCCAAACGAGATATTGAACGACGCCGCGGCCGGTGAAACCGCGCACGCCCCGCAAACGCGCGGTCGCCAGCGTAAACGCGCTCCCCGTCGTCATCGGCGGCTTTGCGAACATCTCCCCCGTCATGCAGGAATTATGCTGCGACAGCGGCACGAAAGCACATGCTCGTTTTACGATGCTCTCGCTGACCGGGGGAGTCATGGCCCCGGAGAAAAGCCTTGTCTTTCAATGTCGACCTCAAAACGTGATCTCGGGTCGTCAGCGAGAGCATGGACTACGCAAACCGTCCGCACCGTTACTCGTGATAGGCGCCGGTCGGTTCGGGATGGGCGAGGCGCGCGTCCAGATAGGTTTCGGCCGCTTCCAGAAACGCATCCATTTTCGTCTCGAAGAAGTGATCCGCTTCCGGGATGACCTGAAACTGGATCTTACGGCCTTTTTGCGTGCGCGTTCGCTCGGCCATGGTTTTGGTTTCCTCAGGCGTGCAGATCTTGTCAGTCTCGCCGTGCAGAATGACGCCGGACGACGGGCAGGGCGCCAGGAACGAAAAGTCATAGAGGTTGGCCGGGGTGGCGGCGGCGATGAAGCCGACAATTTCGGGCCGGCGCATGAGGAGCTGCATGGCGATCCACGAGCCGAACGAGACGCCCCCGACCCAGGCGAACGGCGCATTCGGGTTGAGCTGCTGAAGATAGTCGAGCGCGGTGGCCGCGTCGGCGAGTTCGCCCTGGCCTTGGTCGTATTCGCCCTGGCTTCTGCCGACGCCCCGGAAATTGAAACGCAGCGTTGAAAAGCCGCGTTTCACGAACATCTGATAGAGCTCATAGGTGGCGCGATTGTTCATGGAGCCGCCGAACAGCGGATGCGGGTGCAGCACCAGCGCCACCGGCCCATGCGCTTCCTTTCCCTTCTGATATCTGCCTTCGAGACGGCCTTCCGGCCCGGCGAAAATCACTTCCGGCATTCTTCGGTCATTCCCATCGATTTGCAGGTCGCCCGCTATATCCGACGCAATCGGTGCGCTTCGATATGCCGCCATCGATTTTTTCAATCAATTATGGCGGATTTCGGCGTCCTCATAGTTGACTAATTTAGTATGGTTTCATATCTGACAAAGTATGAAACCCGCTGCAGTCGCGGCGCTATAGCACGTTTTTTGTCCGTTTGTGCAAAAAGCGGCCGGCTGCGGCCTTTCGGCAACATCCGGGCGGCGCGCCCGGCGGAAAGAGACGCGATGAAACTGACCACCAGAGGACGCTATGCGGCCGCAGCGATGGCCGATATCACCGCCTTTTCGAAAAGCGCGCCGATTGCGCTGGGTGAAATTGCGCGCCGGCAGGGCATTTCCGTCTCCTATCTGGAACAGCTCTTTCGCAAGCTGAAATCCGCCGGGCTGGTGAAAAGCGCCCGCGGCGTCGGCGGCGGCTATATGCTGGCGCGCCCGCCCGCCGACATCCGCATCGCCGAGATCGTCGCCGCGGTCGACGAGCCGATCACGACAACCGCCTGCAAGCCGGGCTCCAGCCGCGGCTGCCAGGGCCTGTCGGCGCGCTGTCTAACGCATGATCTCTGGGACGAGCTTGGCCGGCAGATTTCCATTTTCCTCAACGCCGTAACGCTCGCGGACGTGATCGAGCGCCGGGTTCTCGGCATGGCTGCGGTAAATGCTCCGCACACGGCGGATTCAGATGCGCGCATCCCTGAAACGGCGGAGGTCGTATCGTGACGCGCTGCTATCTCGATTACAACGCAACCTGTCCGCCGCGCCCGGAAGTGATCGAAGCGGTAGCAAGGGCAATGCGCCTTGAAGGCAACTCGTCTTCCGTTCATGCGGAAGGCCGCGCAGCGCATGAAGCAGTGGAAGACGCGCGCGAACAGGCGCGCACGTTTCTAAACGCGCCGGCGAACGGGATTATCTTCACGAGCGGCGGCACGGAATCGATCCATTACGCGCTTAACGGCACGGTCAAAAACGGCGTGGTGAAACGCATCTTTCTGAGTGCGATCGAGCACGCCGCCGTGCGGGCCAATGCGGAAGCGGCCGGCGTTCCGGTCGAGACCGTTCCGGCGCTTTCGGCCGGCCTAGTCGACCTTGACTGGCTGAAAGACAGGCTCGCCGATTACGACGTCAAACGCGAAGGCGGGGTTCTCGTCTGCGTCATGTACGCCAACAACGAGACCGGCGCCATTCAACCTGTGTCCGCGGCGGCCGACATTGTTCATGAAGCGGGCGGGATTTTCTTCGTCGACGCCGCGCAGGCCGTTGGCAAGATCCCGGTGGATTTTGCGCGATCCGGGGCCGACATGATGGCGTTCACCGGCCATAAATTCGGCGGACCCTTGGGCGTTGGCGCGCTCATTGCGCGCGAAAACCTGCCGCTCGAGCCGGTGATGCGCGGCGGCGGCCACGAAATGAACCGGCGCGCCGGCACCCATAACGTTCCCGCCATCGCCGGCCTCGGCGTCGCCTGCGACCTCGCCATAGACTCAATTGAACAGGCGGGAGCGATCGCCGGCATGCGCGACCGGATGGAAAAAGCCGCGGTCGAGGCGGGCGCGAAAATCTGGGGCGCGGAGGCCGAACGTCTTCCCGGCACGCTCTGTCTGTCTGCAGAAGGGTTTTCCGGCGCCACGCAGTTGATGGCGATGGATTTGGCAGGCATCGCAGTCTCGGCCGGGTCGGCCTGTTCGTCCGGCAAAACCAAGCCGAGCCATGTGCTCGAAGCCTTGGGCGCGAGCGAGATCGAGGCGACGAGCGCGATCCGCGTCTCGCTCGGGTGGAATTCGAGCGAGGAAGACGCCGAGGCCTTCATCCGCGAATGGCCGGCGGCTTATGCGCGCGTCAAAGAGAGGGCGGCGTGATGGAGACCTGTTTTTTGCAACACGCACCGTTCACCTCTCCCCATCGGGGAGAGGTCGGAATTCGCTTGCGAATTCTGGGTGAGGGGGAAGGTGACTCAGAGAGTCTCACTGACCCCTCTCCCCCTCATCCGGCCCTTCGGGCCACTTTCTCCCCGATGGGGAGAAGGAAGATGCGCGTGAAAGCGAGGGCGGCGTGATTGAACATTTGCATTCTGTATACATCGTATCCATGCGGTCGGCATATTCCCCTCTCCCGCTTGCGGGAGAGGGGTTAGGGGTGAGGGCGTGCAGCGTTGGCGAATCTCTCGAATGTCGCAATTCTTGCGATCGCCATTTCACCCTCACCCCCGGCCCCTCTCCCGCAAGCGGGAGAGGGGAGGACTGCTTTGAAACGAGGGCGGCATGAACGCGCGACACCTCATATACGCCGCAAAGCGAGGCCTTTGGCCGATGCTTTTTGCTGTGCCGCTCTTTGCGTTTATCGCAATGTTGCAGGGAAGCTCAGCCGTAGACTTTGCCTACGGAATGACGCCCATTGCAGCGATAAGCGCCAGCTTGTTCGGCTATTACCTGTGGCGCGCGCTCAAGAAGAGATAAACTCGAAAGTGTCAGAAGTTAAAACGAATATCTCCCGCGAGACCGTCGAGACGGCGAAAGCCCTCGAAACCTATAAATACGGGTTCGAGACGGCGATCGAGTCCGAAAAGGCGCCGAAGGGCCTCACCGAAGAAACCATCCGCTTCATCTCCGCCAAAAAGGAAGAGCCCGAATGGCTGCTCGGCTGGCGGCTCGAGGCGTTTTCGCGCTGGCTCAAGATGGACGAGCCGACCTGGGCGATGGTGAAATACCCGGCCATCGACTATCAGGACGCCTATTATTATTCCGCGCCCAAGACCGGCGCCAAATACAAGTCGATCGACGACGTGCCGAAAGAAATTCTCGACGACTTCGAGAAACTCGGCATTCCGTTGAAAGAAGCCGAAGTGCTGCTCGGGGTCGAGGGCGCGCCGAAAGTCGCCGTCGACGCGGTGTTCGACAGCGTTTCGGTGGCGACGACTTTCAGGAAAGAACTCGAAAAGGCCGGCGTCATCTTCATGTCGATTTCCGAGGCCGTCGCCGAACACCCCGAGCTTGTGCGCAAATATCTCGGCTCGGTGGTGCCGGTCTCCGACAATTTCTTCGCGACGCTGAATGCGGCGGTCTTTTCCGACGGCACGTTTGTTTACGTGCCCGAGGGCGTCAAATGCCCGATGGAGCTTTCGACCTATTTCCGCATCAACGAGGCGAACACCGGCCAGTTCGAGCGCACGCTCATCATCGCTGCGCCCGGCTCGTACGTTTCCTATCTCGAAGGCTGCACCGCGCCGATGCGGGACGAAAACCAGCTCCACGCCGCCGTCGTCGAACTCGTCGCCGAGGATGACGCCGAGATCAAATATTCGACCGTCCAGAACTGGTATCCGGGCGATGCGGACGGCAAGGGCGGCATCTATAATTTCGTCACCAAGCGCGCCGACTGCCGCGGCGCGAATTCGAAAGTCTCCTGGACGCAGGTCGAAACCGGCTCGGCCATCACCTGGAAATATCCGTCCTGCGTGCTGAAGGGCGACAACAGCCAGGGCGAATTCTACTCCATCGCCATCACCAACAATCATCAGCAGGCCGACACCGGCACCAAGATGATTCATCTCGGGCGGAACACGCGCTCGCGCATCATCGCCAAGGGCGTTTCTGCCGGGAAATCGAACTCGACCTATCGCGGGCTTGTTTCCGTGCACCGCAAGGCGGCGGGCGCGCGCAATTTCACCCAGTGCGATTCATTGCTCATCGGGGCGGAATGCGGCGCGCATACGATTCCCTATATCGAATCGAAAAATCCTGGCGCGGTCTTGGAGCACGAAGCGACAACCTCGCGACTTTCCGAAGACCAATTGTTTTATTGTCGCCAGCGCGGGCTTTCCGAAGAAGACGCCGTGGCGCTGCTCGTCAACGGGTTCTGCAAGGAAGTGCTGCAGGAGCTGCCGATGGAATTCGCGGTCGAAGCGCAGAAGCTCGTTTCCGTCAGCCTCGAAGGGAGCGTGGGGTGATGAGCGAAAAAAACTCTCCAAAACCCGTCCTCAACATCGCCGACGCCGAGTTGATGGACTTCGCGAGCCCGAAGGGCAAGTTCGAAGCGAAACTCGGCCGTATGGGCCCGGCGCTCGGCGCGGAAAAACTCGGCGCGATGCTGACCATCGTCGCGCCGGGCAAGCGCGCCTTCCCGTTTCACGTCCATCACGCCATCGAGGAGATGTTCTTCATCGTCGAAGGAAACGGCGAATACCGCTTCGGCGACGAGACTTACGCAATCCGCAAGGGCGACCTTCTCGCCGCGCCCACGGGCGGGCCCGAGCGCGCCCATCAGATCGTCAATACGGGCAAAGAAACGCTCGAATATCTCGCCTTTTCCACCATGGATAAAGTCGACGCGGTCGAATATCCGGATTCAAGCAAGTTTCTCGTATTCGCCAGCGAGGACGGAACCCCGCAAACGGCGCGGATGCGCCATATCGGCCGCAAGGATCAGACAGTCGACTATTTCGACGGCGAGGATGATTAGAAAATCTAAGGCGGAGAAAAATGAGCAATTCAGCGCAACGAAGAATTCTCCCTCTCCCCATCGGGGAGAGGGCCGGGGAGAGGGGGAAGGTGAGTCAGCGTGTCTCTCCGACGCCTCTTCCCCCTCACCCGAAATTTGCTTGCGCAAATTTCGACCTCTCCCCAAAGGGGAGAGGTATGGCCGCCGCATTGCTCGCCGCCGCAGTATTGTTCTCCGCCGGCCAGGGCGCGCGCGCGTCAGATGAGCCGCTCCCGAACGGCGTAGACGCCGGGTGGAAGGGCGAGAAGGTTTGCAAAGTGCTGTTCGAAAACGAGCATGTGCGCGCGGCGAAGTGCACGTTTGCGCCCGGCGTCGGTCATGAGCGCCACTATCACCCGCCGCATTTCGGTTATGTCCTGCAGGGCGGCGAGATGCAGATCACCGATGAAAACGGAACAGGCAAACACATATCGCCGACAGGCAGGTCCCGGTGGAGCGACGGCGTCAAATGGCACGAGGCCTTGAATGTCGGCGACACGACCATCGTCTATCTGATCATCGAGCCGAAAGGAGCGGCGCAAGAATAAATGCTCAAAATCGATAATCTCCATGTCGCCGTAGGCGGCGCCGAAATTTTGAAAGGGCTCTCGCTCGAGGCGCCGGCCGGCGAAGTGCACGCCGTGATGGGGCCGAACGGCTCGGGCAAGTCGACGCTTTCCCATACGCTCGCCGGGCGCGAGACTTATGAAGTCACGGCGGGCGGCGTTGCGTTCGACGGCGAGGATCTGCTGGCGCTCGATCCAAACGAGCGCGCGGCGAAAGGCGTGTTCCTGTCGTTTCAGCATCCGATGGAGATTCCCGGCGTCGCCACCATGAATTTCATCCGCACGGCGCTCAATGCGCAGCGCAAGGCGCGCGGGCAGGATGAAATATCGGCGGCCGATTTTCTGCGGCTTATCCGCGAGAAAGCGAAGCTCGTCGGGCTCGACGATGAAAAGCTGAAACGCCCCTTCAATGTGGGCTTTTCAGGCGGCGAAAAGAAACGCATGGAGATGCTGCAGATGGCGACGTTCGAGCCGCGCTTCGTCATCATGGACGAAACCGACTCGGGGCTCGACATCGATGCGCTCAAAATGGTTGGCGAGGTGGTGAACAGCCTGCGCGCCAAGGATCGCGGCTTTCTCATCATCACGCATTACCAGCGGCTTCTCGAATACATCAAACCGGATGCAGTGCATGTTCTGGCCGGCGGACGCATCGTCAAATCCGGCGGACCGGAACTTGCGCTGGAGCTTGAAAAGTCCGGCTACGATCGGTTTGTGGAGGCGGCGTGATGATCGATTTGTCTCAGCGGCGCGGTTCTTTCACCTCTCCCCTTCGGGGAGAGGCCGGACTTCGCTTGCGAAGTCCGGGTGAGGGGGAAGGCGGTTCTCCGTATCTGATTCCCTTTCCCCCTCATCCGGCCCTTCGGGCCACCTTCTCCCCGAAGGGGAGAAGGAAGTGTTGTCCGCTGCAAGTCCGGTGCTTGCTATGACCTCCGCGCTTCTCATAAACCCGACGGCGATGGAGGCCGGCCTCATCTCGGCGGCGCGCGCCCGCAAATCGGCCGGCGCTGCGCAGCATGCTGCGTTCGACCGGTTCGCGCGCATGGGCCTGCCGCACCGCCGGGTGGAAGGCTGGAAGTGGTCGGATTTCCGCGCAGCGCTTCGTAAAGAGCTGCCGCCGGCGCAGACGCCTTCGGCGCTTGCGGCCTCGCCGTTCGCTGCGCTCGACCCGATAGAGATCCGCATTGTCGACGGCGCACCGGAAATATTCGATTGCGAAGAGATTAACGGCGTTCGAATTTATTCGACCGAGCCCGCCGCCGCTTCCGAATATCTCGACGATCACGCGATCGTCGCGCTCAATGCGGCGATGGCGCGCGCCGCGCTGGCGATCGTAGTCGAAGACGGCGCGTCGATCGAACGCCCCATTCTGATCCGCCACATTGCGACGGGCGGAACGGCGTTCTCGCAGGCGCGTATCAAACTCGGCAAGGACGCGAACGCGGTTTTCATCGAAACTTACGAGATCCGCGAACATGCTTTCCTTTCCGCGGTGAATCATCTGAGCGCCGGCGCGCGGGCGAACATCGCCCATTACGTTATGCAAACCGGCGACGCGGAAAGCGTTGTCGACGGCGTCTTTGCAATCCGGCTTGCGGCCGGCGCGACGTTGGAGCAGACGGGCGTCGCCTTCGGCGGCGCGCTGGCGCGGCTTGAAACGCATATGCATTACGCCGGGCCGGGCGCTGCGGCGCGGCTCGGGAGCGTAGCGCTGCTCTCGGGGCGCAGGCACGGCGATTTCACCTCCCGCATCTGGCACGCAAGCCCGGAATGCGAGACGCGACAGCTTCACCGCGCCGCGCTCGCCGGCGAAGCGCGCGGGGTTTTTCAGGGCAAGTTCCGCGTCGAGCGCGGGGCGGACAAAACCGACGCCAATATGACAGCCAACGCGCTGCTGCTTTCCGATAAGGCCGAAGCCGACCACAAGCCGGAGCTCGAGATTTACGCCGACGACGTACAATGCGCGCACGGTTCCACAGTCGGGGCGCTCGATGAGGACGCGCTGTTTTATCTGCGTCAGCGCGGGCTTGACGAACACGCCGCCCGGGCGCTGCTGATCGAGGCGTTCGTGGGCGAAGCGATCGACGGCGTCTCGCGCGAAAATGTGCGCAACGTCATTCGTGAAAGCGTTGAAGCATGGCTCGAACTGGGAGGCGCGCCATGAGCCTCAATGCCGCCGCCCTCCGCGAAGAGTTCCCGATTCTTACGCGCGACGCCTATGGCGAAAAGCTTGTCTATCTCGACAACGCCGCTTCGGCGCAGAAGCCGCGCGCGGTGATCGACGCCATGACAAGCGTTATGGAGCATTCCTACGCCAACGTGCATCGCGGCCTGCATCTTCTCTCGAACGAGACGACCAAAGCCTACGAAGACGCCCGCATCACGGCCGCCAGATTCCTGAATGCTGCAACGCCTGAGGAAATCGTCTTCACTGCGGGCGGCACTGACGCCATGAACCTCGTCGCCTATGCGCTCGGCGCCCCAAACGAAGCCGGGGAGGAGATCGGCGAGGGCGACGAGATCATTCTGTCGCTGATGGAGCATCATTCGAACATCGTGCCCTGGCATCTCCTGCGCGAAAGAAAGGGCGCGGTGCTGAAATGGCTCGACATTTCCGACGATGGCGAGATTGATCTTGACGCTTATGCAGCGCTGTTCACGCCGCGCACGAAAATGGTCGCCATTTCAGCGATGTCGAACGTGCTCGGTCATGCGACGCCGGTGAAGGAATTAACGCGCATCGCCCACGATCACGGCGCGAAAATTCTCTTCGACGGCTGTCAGGCGGCGGTGCACGGAAAAGTCGACGTGCAGGACATCGGCTGCGATTTCTTCGCCATGACCGGCCACAAGCTTTACGGACCCACGGGCGTCGGCGTTCTTTACGGCCGGCTTGCGGCGCTCAACGCCCTGCCGCCCTTCCGCGGCGGCGGCGAGATGATCGATATGGTGACGACCGACCATGTCACCTACAACGATCCGCCGCACCGCTTCGAAGCCGGCACGCCGCCGATTGTCGAGGCGATCGGGCTCGGCGCGGCGCTTGACTGGATAATGGAAAAGGACGTTGCGGCGATCGCCGCCCATGAAGCGGGTTTGCGCGACCACGCCCTGGAGGAGTTGCGCAAGCTCAATTTCGTCCGCCTTTACGGCCAGGCGGCGGACAAGGCCCCGATCATCGCCTTCGGCCTCGACAACGCGCATCCCCATGATGTGTCGGCCATTCTCGACCGGCAGGGCGTGGCGGTGCGCGCCGGCCATCATTGCGCGCAGCCCTTGATGAATCGGCTCGGCGTGACTGCGACGGCGCGCGCCTCCTTCGCCGCCTACAACACCCATGAAGAGGTGGAGGCGCTGGTCAGAGGCCTTCACAAAACACATGAAATGTTGAGCTGAGTTATGGATGAAGCCCGCGACGTAATTGATCTTCGGGACAAGGCCGCAAACGGCGCGCCGGCCGAAAAGCCGAGCGCGATCCCGCAAGACGAGATCGACCGCATCACCGGCGACGTCGTGCGCGCCCTGAAGACGGTCTATGATCCGGAAATTCCGGTTGATATTTACGAGCTCGGCCTCATTTACAGGGTTGATCTCGACGACGACCGGCTGTTGACCATCGACATGACCTTGACGGCGCCGGGCTGTCCGGTGGCCGGCGAGATGCCGGGCTGGGTCGAGGGCGCGGTGCGCGGGATCGACGGCGTCGAGGACGTGGCGGTCAACATGGTGTTCGATCCGCCCTGGACGCCCGATAAGATGTCCGACGAAGCAAAGCTTGAACTGGGATGGATGTGATGGCGCGAGCAAGACCCAAAGTCATAACGCTCACCGATCGCGCCGCCGCGCGCATGAAAGAGATTATGGCGACCGCTGACGAGGCTTATGTCGGCGTCAAGATCGGCGTCAAGAACGGCGGCTGCGCCGGCATGGAATACACGATGAACTACGCGGCCGAAGCCGATCCGCTCGACGAAACGATCGAGGAGAACGGCGTCAAAATCCTGATCGATCCGAAAGCGATCCTGTTTCTCATCGGCGCCGAGATCGATTATGTCGAGGAAAAGCTGTCCCAGCGTTTCGTCTTCAACAATCCCAACCAGACCGACGCCTGCGGCTGCGGAGAAAGCGTCACCATCGTTCCGGCGGAGATGGATGCGTGACGGGGAGGGCGCGCCGCCATGGACAGACCGCTTATCCTTCTCGCTGCAATATTTGCGGCTGAAACGGCGCCAAACGTCGCTCCGCCGCCGGAGATGGAGGCGTTTTCTTTCATGATCGGCGCGCGCGAGTGCGCCGGCGTGTGGCGGCGCGACGGCGCCGAGGAACCGTTCAGCGCATCTTGGCGCGGCCAAAAGCTGCTCGACGGACATCTCATTGTCGAGGAATACAAGGCGTGGTTTCCGGACGGCGAAGTGTTCGTCGCCGGCGTCAACACGCGCGTGTTCGACGCCAAAAACCGTCGCTGGTCGACATGGTGGTTGAGCGCGATCGACGACGTTCGCTTCGAACTCGGCCAGCCGTCATTTTCCGAAACCGAAAAGGGCGGGCGCGAAGTTGTTTTCATCATCGGCGAAGGCGATAATTTGCAGCGTGCGACCTATCGCGTCGCCCCGGACGGACGGCTGGCCTGGTCGGGCGAGGCGTCCGCTGACGGCGGCGCGACCTGGAACGAACGCGTCATGGTCATCAATTGCGGTCCCGCCAGCTAAACGGATTCGCATATACGAGGCGCTGAAGATGCCTTTGTCGGATTCCTTTCTCGATTACGCCAAAGACCTGTTCGCGCCGTTCGGCGACATTTCCATTCGCAGGATGTTCGGCGGCGCCGGCGTTTATTGCGACGGCGCCTTTTTCGCGATCATCGCCAACGATGAAATCTTCTTCAAAGCCGACGATGTCAGCCGCGAAGAATTCGAAGCGCGCGGACTCGGACGCTTTACGTTCGAGATGAAAGACGGCCGGATCGAGTCGATGTCCTATTACAACGCGCCGGAAGAAATCTTTGATGATGCGGACGAGCTGAAACGCTGGACGGATTTTGCGCTTGGCGCGGCCTTCCGCGCAAAGAAATTTGCGAAGAAACCGAAGAAGAAAATAAAGAAGCGCGTGAAGCGGCGCGACTGAACCGCGCACTAATCGTGCGCCGGCCTCAGGACGCGGCGCGGTCGGTCCTGGATTGTTCGCTGCGCGCGATGTCGCCTTCCGCCTTGACGCAATTGCGTCCGTCGTTTTTTGCGGCGTAGAGACAGGCGTCCGCCCGTTCAATCAGGGTGTCTGGCGTGTCGTCGAGATTCAGCGCGGCGACTCCCATCGACATGGTGACGACGCCGAGATCTTCGTGCGTGCGGCGTTTCTTCAGACGCCGCGATTCAATGGCGTGGCGGATGCGGTCCGCCAGCATGCGGGCATTGCCGATCGTCGTGCCCGGCAGGATCATGGCGAATTCTTCCCCGCCATAGCGCGCCAAGACGTCTTGTCCTTTCAAATTCGCTCTCATCACTTCGGCGACGAGACGCAATACCTGGTCGCCCGTCTGGTGGCCCCAGCGATCATTGAATTTTTTAAAATGGTCGACATCGGCGATCACGAGCGCCATCGGGCGGCCTTTTTCCTTCGCGGCGTCCATGTATTCCTTGATGGCCTTGTCGAAGAAGTTGCGGTTGTTGACGCCCGTCAACGCGTCAGTCATCGCCTCGATCTGGATGCTCTCGACATTACGGCGCAGGTGCGAGATTTCCGTCGTCGACGCGGCGAGGCGCGATTCGAGCTTCCGGTTTTCGTCGCGCATCGATCTGGTGACCGTGATGGCGCCTTCGAGCAGGGCGGCCACGTCAGGATATTCTTCCGTCATCTGGCGCAGCTGGCCTGAAAATGCGCTCAGTTTCTTGTCATGGCCTTGCGCGTTGGCGCCGGTTTCCTCGATCGTGTCAAACAGATCGCTGACTTCCGCCTCGAACCGCGTCACCAGATCGAGCAGATCCCGCGCGAGGCCGGCGCGCACGATGTGACGCTCGTAGATTGCATCCGCCTGTTCTTGCGTCACGCTCCCGCCATTGGCGAGACATTGCTGAATGTCGTCGGACAAGGCCGGGTTCGAGCCTTCGATATGCGCCGTCCAGACTTCAATATTAGACGGACTGGCGGCGAGGCCCAGTTTTTTTAGGGCGCTGATGGCGAGTTCCGCGACGCTGTAGGATGAGCTGAATTGTTCGTTCACAAGGGATTCTCATCTGCTCCCGGCTCCCTCCCGGCGCCGGAAAACGGCAATCTACAAAGCGGCTGTAAACGAAGGTTTAACCGTGTTCGGCCCGGCAATAAGCGGGGTCGTCCCGACTGCGAATGCGGTCGAATCTTAATTTGCGCGCCTTCGCGCGCAAGCAGCCGGGCTAACTGCGGAGCAGGAAGGCCGGGACATGATCGCCGAGCCCTATGACCGGCTCTTCCTTTGAGCGTTTGCCGGTTCTCGCCTTCTTCGCCGGTTTTTTTGACGGCTTGTGCTCGGACGGTTTTTTCTCATCCCCGGGCTTATTGTCTTCCGCCGGCTTCTTGCGCGCCGATTTTTGCGAGCGCCGGACCGGCCTGGCCGGCTTGTCCTCATCCGCGCGCTTGCGCCGCGGCGCTCTTTTGCGGTCTGCCTTGACGTTGTCGAAAAAGTCGCCGAGGTCGAGCTCTTCAATTCTTTCAAAGGCGATAGTTTTCAAAATTGCGTCAAGCGCTTTTTCGTCGTTGGGCGCGACCAGCATGTAGGCCGTTCCTTCGCGGCCCGCCCGGCCCGTGCGGCCGATGCGATGCACGTAGTCGTCGGCGTGATATGGCGCGTCATAGTTGAAAATGTGGCTCACATCCGGGATGTCGAGTCCGCGCGCGGCGACGTCGGACGCCACAAGGAACTTGATTTCACTGGCGCGGAACTTGTCGAGGGTTTCGGTCCGGAACGACTGCGCGAGATCGCCGTGAATAGGACGCGCATTAAAACCGTGCTTTTGCAGGGACTTGGCGACGACGTCGACGGTCGTCTTGCGGTTGCAAAAGATGATGCCGTTCCTGACGTCGTCTCTTTCGAGAAGTTTTCTGAGCGCGGCGCGCTTCACCTTGTCGTCCTTGGTAGGCGTTCGGACGATGCGCTGCGTAATGGTCTCGGCCGTGGTCGCGGGCCTGGCCACTTCGATCTGCACGGGGTCGTGCAGGAAAGCGTCCGTGAGGCGCTGGATTTCCGGCGGCATGGTCGCCGAGAAAAACAGCGTCTGGCGCGTCATCGGCGTCAGTTTGAAGATCCGCTCGATGTCGGGAATGAAACCCATATCGAGCATGCGGTCGGCTTCGTCTACGACCATCACTTCGATGCCTGTGAGCAGCAGACGGCCGCGCTCGAAATGGTCGAGCAGGCGCCCGGGCGTGGCGATCAGCACGTCGACGCCGCGCGTAAGCTTCGCGTCCTGGTCGGCGAATGAAACGCCGCCGATGAGAAGCGCCATCGTGAGCTTGTGATAGCGGCCGTATTTTTCGAAACTCTCCGAAACCTGGGCTGCAAGTTCGCGTGTCGGCGCCAGCACCAGCGAGCGCGGCATTCGCGCCTTGGCGCGACCTTTGGCCAGACGCTGGATCATCGGCAGCGTGAAGCCTGCGGTCTTGCCGGTGCCGGTCTGGGCGATGCCGAGAACGTCCCGGCCTTTTAAGGCCTCCGGGATTGCGGTGATCTGAATGGGCGTAGGCGTCGCGTAGCCGGCTTCCGCGACGGCTTGTAAAATTTTCGGCTCGAGGCCGAGATCGTCAAACGTCATATGTGATTGTCTTTTTGCGGGCGGACCCTCAAGGTCCGTCGATCGAGGCGGCGCTTCAATTCCCAACGCGCCGCTCTTCCGCCAAAGCAAAGCGATGCGTCATCCCTTGCGAATGCCGGGCGGAGCGTTCCTTGCGCTGCGTCTTATGGTGGGACGGCCTTTCAAGGCGCGTCGGTTGCGCGCGCTGCACCGCAGCATTCGCGGCGGAGATAGGAAGTTTCAGGCCAAATGTCAAATTTTCCGGCCGGGACGGCCATAATTCCGGCCGCCCGCGCGGTTATGGCTTCGCGCATGGCCCGGTTTTCATCCCGTTTACCCGCCGCTGTTCTCCTGTCGGCGGCCGCGACCACGCCGTCGGACGCAGAAACCCCGGCGCCCGATTGCACGCTTGCGGGCGCGCCGCTGTATGGAAACGTGCAGGTCGTCGCGAGTTTCCCCGACATCAGGGTTCAGATCGTCGACAGCTTTCCTGATCTCAGGGTCAAGATTGTCGACAGTTTTCCCGACACGTGCGGCGCCTGGCGTTTCGTGGAAAGCTTTCCGGATTTCAAAATTCAGTATGTAGACAGTTTTCCAGATCTGAAAATACAGTTCGTCGAAAGCTTTCCCGGCCTGCCATGAGACGATTTGGCCGACTTCCTTAACCGAGCGAAACCGGCCTATAAGCGCCGGTCATGGGCGCGACAACCAAAGACGCAACGCCGTGGGCGCGGATCGCGCTCATTTATCTTTGCGGCGTGATGAGCGCCCTTAATGTGGGCAAGATGCCGCCCGCCCTGCCGGCGTTGCAGACCGACTTCACGCTGTCGCTCATTGAGGCCGGCGTTGCGGTTTCGGCCTTCAACATTATCGGCGCATTGCTCGGCTTCGCCGCCGGCGCGCTCGCCGACCGGCTCGGCGCCAAGCGGATGATCACGACCGGCCTGATCGCCACGGCGCTCGGAAATTTCATCGGCGCGGGGGCAGGGGGAGCGGGGCTGTTCGTTGCGGGCCGCATACTCGAGGGTGTCGGCTATGCTGTGATCATCACTGCGGCGCCGACGCTGCTTGCGGCGGAAGCGGCCGCGAGAGACCGCAACCCGGTGCTCGGCGCCTGGGGCGCCTTCATGCCGGTCGGCGTGGCGGCGAGTCTCGCCGCCGCGCCTTTCCTGCTCGAAGCGGTCGGCTGGCGCGGCTTCTGGAATCTGCTGGGACTGGCGGCGATGATAGTTTTCGTCGCCTTCGTGCTGAGCGTGCCCGCTCCGCCGAGAAACATCGCCCCGGCGCGCGGGCTCGACGCGCTCCGCCGCGTGCTCGGCGCGCGCGCGATCGTTTTCATCGGCGCCGGTTTCGGGGCCTATTCCTTCGCCTATCTTTCGCTTCTTGCGTTCATTCCGGTGTGGCTGATGGAAGCGCGCGGCGTTTCGCTTTCTTTTGCTGCGATGATCGCCGCCGCCTTCGCCGCAGTGAGCATTCCCGGCAACGTCATTTCCGCCTGGCTGTTGCAGCGCGGCGCGCCTGCGCGCAGCCTGGCGCTGGTCGGCGCCGCCGGCATCGCGATCTGTCCGTTCCTGACGTTTCCGGCCGGCCTGCCGATCTGGGTATCGGTCGCCGCCCTGCTGGCCTTTTCGGCGTTTTCGGGGTTCATTCCGTCGTCCGTGTTCGCGCTGGTTCCGTCTCACGCGCCCTCGCCGATGCTTGTCGGTTCGAGCAACGGGCTCGTCATTCAGTTTTTGAACATCGGTTCATGGCTGGGCCCGCCGGTTGTCGCGGCCGCCGTTTCGGCGAGCGGATGGAGCGCGGCGCCGGTCGCGTTGTCGCTCGCGGCGCTGACATCGGCGGCGTTCTTCTTCGCTGTTTCTTCCTAAACTTACAAATTCGGCGTTTCCGCCAGCTGCAAGCGCTCAAGGCGCGCTGACGTCCGGAATGCTTTACGGACAAGAAATGCGCGAAGCATTGAATAAGACCTAGCGTGTCACTGGAGCTGAGCTCTCAGCGACCGAAAAAACGACTAGACAAGCCGCGGCGATTCTTGCCTCAAAAAAGCCCGGCCGTATCCCACGGTTATTCGGTCTTCCAAGGCATTTCGCGCTCGCCGGCCAGCACACGTTTCTTGGCGTTTTCGAACTCCTCCTCGCTCAGCGCGCCCGATTCCTTTAGCGCCACCAACCGTTCCAGATCGGCGGCTATTCGCGCGCCGTTTGCGTCTATGCTTTCAGCCGATGCGGACGCCAGCTTTTCCTGCGCCGTCAGCGCCCAGGCGAAGGCGCCGACCCAGCCCACGAGCGTCCAACCTAAAAACAGGTTGACGACGCCGATCGCCGATTCGTTGCGGTGTTTGCGACCGGCGGCGATCATTGTCGGAATGAAATAGACGAATAGCAGCAGGATCAGCAGAACAACGCCAGAATCGGTTATCTCTGTCTCCCTGATTATTATGTACAGGCCATCATCATGATTGTAGCACGGACGTCAACTCAAGTTATTTTTTTAGCCATTGCGGCAAAAAAGAGTGGCCATTTAGTTGTATTCATGTATTAATACATGAATACAATCTGACATGAAGCACTCAATAAAAAGATTTGGCTGGGAGCCAACGGAAAAGAAATTGCGAGCATTTCCCAAAATAGCGCGTCGTCAGTCGACCGTCAGCACGATTTTTCCGGTCGCCCGCCGGCTTTCGATAAGCGAAAGCGCTTTCGCCGCTTCTTCAAGCGGAAAGCGCGCCGTAATCCGGGGACGGATTTTACCGTCTTCATATAACGCAAACAGTTCAGCGATGTTTTGTGCATGCTCTTTGGGGTTGCGCATGGTGAACGCGCCCCAGAAGACGCCGACGATCTGAATGGTCTTGAGCAAAGTGAGATTGAGCGGAATCGAGGGAATGCCGGCGGGAAAGCCGATAACGAGATAGCGGCCTTCCCAGCCAAGCGCGCGCAAAGCGGGTTCGGCGTAGGCGCCGCCGACCGCGTCATAGACGACGTCCGCGCCCTCGCCCTCTGCGAGCTGTTTGATCTCCGTTGAAAGCGCCTTCTGCGCGTCGCGATCGAGATCGCCCTTCGGATAGACGAGCGTTTCATCCGCGCCGAGTTCCCTGCAGAACGTCGCCTTTTCTTCCGAGGAGACAGCGGCGATCACCTTTGCGCCCATCGCCTCGCCAAGCTCGACGGCGGCCGCGCCGACGCCGCCCGCGGCGCCGAGAACCAGCAGCGTTTCGCCGGGCTTCATGTGCGCGCGATCTTTCAAAGCGTAATGGGAAGTGCCGTAGGTCATCAAAAATCCGGCGGCTTCATCGAACGGCATGGCGTCGGGAATTTTCACGGCCGCCCGTGCTTCGGCGATGAAGTGCGTGGCGTAGCCGCCATTGACGCCCATCGCCAGCACGCGGTCGCCTTCGGTGAAACCTTCGACGCCGTCGCCGATCGCGTCGACCACGCCGGCGATTTCGCTGCCCGGAGCGAACGGGCGCGGCGGGCGGAACTGATAGAGATCGCGGATGATCAGCGTGTCGGGAAAATTGACGCCGGCCGCCTTGACGGCGATGCGGATCTGGCCCGGTCCCGGCGCAGGAGTCGCGATTTCCTGCAGCGTTAGCGATTCCGGTCCGCCGGGTTCAAGACTCATCATCGCTTTCATCGACTAGATCTCCTCATTGCGGTTTTGCTTGCAGGATATGCGCATCTTACGCATGGTCGCGCCGGCGATAAACGATGAGGCGCAGATAAATGCAGGGTGACGGCGCAGTGACGCAAGCAGTACCGGCGAAGAAAGCGCCGGCCGGCGCCTATCGTTATTATGTGCTTTTCCTGCTTACGGCGGTTTATACGTTCAATTTCATCGACCGACAGATCATCGGCATCATATCGCCGGCGATCAAGGACGATCTCGGGCTCGCCGACTGGCGGCTCGGCATATTGAAAGGCTTCGCCTTCGCCGTACTCTACACGACGCTGGGCATTCCGATCGCGCGGCTCGCCGACCGCACGAACCGGGTCAACATTATCTCATTGGCGCTTGCTGCGTGGTCGGCGTTCACTGCGCTATCCGGCGTTGCGCAGAACTTCGCGCAGTTGGCGCTGGCGCGCGTCGGGGTCGGCGTCGGCGAGGCCGGCGGCAGTCCGCCGGCGCATTCGCTGATCTCGGACTATTTTCCGATGGAAAAGCGCGCCGGTGCGCTGGCGATATACGCGCTCGGCATTCCGATCGGCATTACGCTCGCCTATCTCGGCGGCGGCTGGCTCGCCTACAATGTGAACTGGCGCGCAGCGTTTATTGCTGTGGGCCTGCCCGGCGTGCTGCTTGCGATAGTCCTGAAGCTGACGGTACGCGAGCCCGAGCGCGGCGCGTCCGACGCTCCGGGACGCGAGGACGCCTTTAAGGCCATGCGCGCGACGGCGCCGGAAGGCGCGACCGAGCGCGTTATTCATTTCACGACTCGCGCGCTTCCGGAAAGCTGGGCGAACCCGGCTTTTCGCGAGCTTGCAATCCTCTGGCGCGCGGCGAAGCATCTCTTGTCCATTCCAACCTATCGCGGCGTCGTCGCCGGCATGACGCTTGCCTCGTTCGCGGCCTATGCGAACGGAGCCTGGATCGTCGATTATTTCGCGCGCTCGCACCCTGACTTCTCCCGTGTCGAAGTGACGTTCTGGCTCGGGATCATCAACGGCACCGCCTATGCGGCGGGCACGTTTCTGGGCGGTCAGATCGTCGACAGGCTGGCCGCGAAAAATAAAGCGATGTACGGAATCGTGCCGGCGGTCTCATTGCTCGTCAACGCGCCCTTTTTCGTCGCCGCCGTTTGGGCGAACGATCCGGTTCTCTCGCTCATTCTCTGGACGCCGGTGCATCTGACGGTCGGGTTTTATCTCGGCCCCTGTTTCGCGCTCGCCCAGACCCTCGCGCCGGTGTCGATCCGGGCGCTGTCGACGGCGATTTTCTTCTTTATCCTGAACATGATCGCGCTCGGTTTCGGGCCGACCTATGTGGGTTTTGCGAGCAGCCTGCTGGTTCCGACGATGGGCGACGCGCTGGCGCTGCAGGTTTCAATGACTTCGGTGACTCTCGCCGTGCTCGGCGCCATGGCCGCTTTCTTGTGGACGTCGCGCCAGGTCGAGCGCGACTGGGCGAAAGCCGCGGCGCATGATTGATTCCGCATGTGGAACCGCCAGTCATCCGGTTTGCGGTAACGGATAATTGCGCCGGCGTGACCGTTCGGCGCCGTATCGCCTGTTCCCGTCCCATTTTGCGCCATTATCTCATTCTTAGATGAGAGCGTCGGCGGGCCGCAGCCTGACCGGCTTCGGAGCCGCCGCCGAACGGGAGAAGCGCAATGGCGATGACGGCGATCAAGGGCAGGGGGCCGATATACGACACGCGGCCGAGCAGGACGTCCGTTTGGGCGCCGCTGGCTTCGACCCTGAATTTCGGGCGCAATATCGGGCAGGGAGCGTGCGCGGGACTTCTAACCTATCTGGGCGCGCTGCATTTCACCGGCGGGATGGGGCCGGAGGCGCTCGCCGCCGCCCAGAGCGGCGGGCCGGCGGCGCTGCGGGCGGTCGTGCAGAATTTCGAGGCGAGCGGTTTTGCGGCGCCGGTCGAGATCGTCGCGGCGGCGGCGCTTTTTTTGAGCGCAGGACGCGGGCCGGCGCGGCTTCTGGGCCTGTTCGGCTTCGTCGCTTTCGCCGTCGCCTACGCCAACGATATCGGCCGGGCCGAGGCGCTTCAGGCGGTGCTCGACGGACTCGATGCGGTTCGCGCGTTCTTAGCGCAGTTTCAACAGCAGGCGGCTTAAGAGATCCGCCGAAAGTCGACTGCAGTTCTTTGGGGGAGGCGTAGCCCTCCAGGCGCCCGGCGGGTCGGTCCTGAGTTTTAGGGCCGGCCTGCCGGGTGAAACAATGCAAAAACAAGGGCAAGCGGGCTTCGCCCGATTACCCGGCCTTGTCCGGCGCGCCCGCTACCCTTTATACCGACCTGCACTGGCCATGACCGATGGCGCAGCGTGGTTCCCCTCCCCTTTCCAAGGGGAGGGGATTCCACAGCGTTCGCCGCTCTCGCATGAGTCATCTCCGCAGCAGTTCCGTACTATAACTCTGGCGCAAAACCGAAAGAGCGACATGGCCCGCATTCTCATCACCTCGGCGCTGCCCTACATCAACGGCGTCAAGCATCTCGGCAATCTGGTCGGCTCGATGCTGCCCGCCGACGTCTATGCGCGGTTCAAACGGGCGCAAGGGCACGAAGTCCTCTTCATCTGCGCCACCGACGAGCACGGCACCCCGGCCGAACTCGCCGCCCGCGCCGCCGGCCAGACGGCGGAGGAATATTGCGCCGACCAATATGAGATTCAAAAGCGCGCCGGCGACGCCTTCGGCCTTTCCTTCGATCATTTCGGGCGCTCGTCGAACCCGCCCAACCATCGCCTCACCCAGCACTTCGCCGCCGTGCTGGAAGACAAGGGCCTTGTCGAGGAGCGCAACGACAAGCAGGTTTATTCGATCGACGACCAGCGCTTCCTGCCCGACCGCTACGTGGAAGGGACCTGCCCCGAATGCGGTTATGAAAAAGCGCGCGGCGACCAGTGCGAGAGTTGCGGGCGATTGCTCGACCCGGTCGATCTTATCAATCCCTATTCGGCGATTTCCGGCTCGCGCAATCTCGAGACGCGCGAAACCAAGCACCTTTATCTATTGCAATCGAAAATGCAGCAGCGCATCGCCGACTGGGTCGCCTCGCGACCGCACTGGCCGCAACTGACGAAATCAATCGCCTTGAAATGGCTGAAGGAAGGTTTGCGCGACCGCACCATCACCCGCGACCTTTACTGGGGCATTCCGGTCGAACGCGACGGCAAGCCGCGGCCGGGTTTCGAGAACAAGGTCTTTTATGTCTGGTTCGACGCGCCGATCGAATATATCGGCGCGACCGAGGAATGGGCCGAGGCGACCGGCGGGAACTGGCGGCGCTGGTGGCGGCTCGACGACGGCGCCGGCGACGTCGCTTACGTGCAGTTCATGGGCAAGGACAATGTCGCCTTTCACGCGGTGAGCTTTCCATGCACCATTCTGGGTTCGGAGGAACCGTGGAAGACGGTCGACACGCTGAAGTCCCTGAACTGGCTTACCTGGTATGGCGGCAAGTTTTCCACGAGCGAGAACCGCGGCATTTTCATGGATCAGGCTTTGGAGCTCTTGCCGGCGGACTATTGGCGCTGGCATCTGATGGCGAACGCGCCCGAGTCCGACGACGCCTCGTTCACGCTCGAACATTTCGCATCCGTCGCGAACAAGGACCTCGCCGACGTGCTCGGCAATTTCGTCAATCGCATTACGCGGTTTTGCGCCGCCCGCTTCGGCGAGGCGGTTCCCGAAGGCGGCGCCTATGGCGAGACCGAGAAAAAGCTCGCGGCCGAACTCGACGCGCGTATAGGGGCGTATACCGACGCGCTCGAAGCGATGGAGTTTCGAAAGGCGTTTGTGGAGCTGCGCGCGATCTGGGTTCTCGGCAACGAATATCTGCAAGTCGCCGCGCCGTGGACGAAGATCAAGGAAGACAGGGAGGGCGCCGCGGCCGCCGTGCGCTGCGCGCTCAATCTCATTCCGCTTTACGCGGCGCTGTCCGCGCCCGTCATTCCGTTCGCAGCCGATAAGATGTTCGCGATTTTCGGCCTCGACCCGAATGAGGCGGGCCGCTGGCCCACCGACGCCAAGGCCGCGCTTCAAGTGCTGAAACCCGGCCACAAATTCGCGCCGCCCGACGTCCTGTTCAGGAAGATCGAGGACGAACAGGTCGCCGAATGGCGGGAGCGGTTCGGGGCGGCGTGAGGGAGTGGGGCGATGTCTGCACGTATCAATATACAGTTATCAGTATTCGGACTTCTCGCAGGCATTATTCTTGTATCCACAGCCGCAGCCGAGGATTGCGCCGGCGATCTTCTCCTTGCCGCCGACAGTATCGGTCCTTTGAAATTGGGGATGACCGAGTCTGAGGTGGCGGCTCTTAATCTTCCCGTTAGAGCCGATCGCCGGTACAGCGAGGAAGTCGGGGCGGAGGTCATGGAGATGGCTGTAACAGTTTGCAAAGGCGTCGTAGTTACAGCGAATTTCAATATGCTGCCTACGGTCTATTCGCTCTCTACGCAGTCATCGGCGATTTCGACGCGAGAAGGAGCGCACGTCGGTATGAGTGTGGCGCAGCTGTCGGATCTTTATCCCTCGGGTCAGGCAATAAACTACTGGAACGAAGGCG
>JBHHVZ010000003.1:0-71810 GCA_046756245.1 Parvularculaceae bacterium | reverse complement strand
CCGGGGATGACACTCTCAGATTAGGGAAACGCCGTACTATACGCATCAGCGCTTCAAGGCGCTGCGCCGCCGCTATTGCGGTTCATCTTCGGCAGGCTCATCTTCCGCAGGTTCTTCCGTCTTCGGCTTTCCGAACAGACGGCCGAGCGCCTCCTTGGCGATGGTTTCTTCTATCGGCTCGGCCGGCGCGACGTTCGCTTCCGGTTCGGACGCTTCGTCTTCCGCCGGCCGGCGCCGCTGCTCTTCTCCGAGCACGCCTTTCAAAAGGCCGCGCACTTCCGTTTCCGCCCGCCCGCGCGCCAGCGCCTCGACGTCGAGTGCGATCTTCGGCTGGGAAAACGTGCCGGTGATCCGCAAGGGCAAAGTGATCGTACGCCCGCCTTCTCCGCTCGCAGCGGTCGTCGCGCGCGGCGCGAGCCGCAGGTCGAGCGACTGTTCGGGCAGGTTGACCGATCCCGAGCCGTTCATCGCGAGGAACGGGCCGTTGAGCGTGATCTTCGGCGCGTTGACGAGGCCGTTGTCGATGGCGAAATTCGACAGGAATTCCGTGAAGTCGGTTTCTTCGTTCGGTCCCTGCACCGTTGCGACGGCCGAGGCGAGCGCCGCCGGGTTCAGCCCGCCTTCGAGCGACGCGGCGGCGCGGGCGAGCTTTAACAGGTTGACGCCTTTGAGCGCGCCGTTGGCGACGTCGAAACCGCCCGTCCCGTCAAGCGAGCGCATGATCGCCGCCTGGCTTGCGCCGCTGGCGGTGAAATCGAACTTGAACGAGCCAAGACCCAGAAGCCGGTCGGTCTTCAGCATATCGATCGAGAACGGTTCGGCGTCCACCGCCGACATGTCGAAGACGCCGGAAAATGACGGCGTCCGCTCGCGCGCATTCACCACCAGCCGGCCCGAGCCCTGGCCCCCATACATGGCGAGTGCCGGGATTTCGGCGGTCATGCGGCCATTGAGGATGGTGAGTTTCATCCGGCTCTCGCCGACTTTGAGATCGTTCAAGAAGATCGTCTCGGCGGCGATATCGAACTCGGCGTCAATGTTCCGGAGGCTCGAAAAGTCGAGTTTTTCCTCCGACCACGCCGGGAAACCATCCGCCGATTCCGTCGGCGGCGGCAGGTAAGGTCTCAGGTCGAGCGTTCCGACGCCGAGCGCGCCCGTCGCCTTGGGGCGCGCGCCGGCCCAGTCGAACGAAAGCCCGCCCTGTGCGTCGATCTTGTCGAAGGCGATTTCCGCGTTGTCGAGGCGCAATCCGGTCGCGCCGCCGTCGATATCGCCCGAAACCGAAAGCGCGTCGAACCCCGGCGCGTCTTCGAGCGGCGTTCCCATCAGCGCGGCGAACGCCGGCAGGTCCGGCGCCTCGAGGCGCACCGGCCCGGCGTAGGAAACCGTCTCCCCGGCGCCGAGCGCCAGATCGGCCCCGGCCGAGGCGGCGCCCAGCGTCATCTCGAGTTTGAGATTGGCCGCTTCGCCGTCGAGAATTTTTCCCGGCGTCGTCAGCACGAGGTCGACGGTCGACGGCGCGCCCTGAAACACCAGTTCGCCGTCCATTTCGAGCGGCGCATAAAGGCTGTTGAGCCCGACCGCGAGATCGATCGCCTCGCCGGCGTAGGACTTGCCGGCCTCATGGTCCGTATAGACCGCCTTGCCGCCCTCGATGCGCACGTCGCCGAGACGCAGGCCGCGCACGGACGTTTCGCCGCGCGTGTCGTCGCCGGGCGCGTCCGCGCCGTTTTCCGCCTGGGCGAGGTTCCAATTCACCGTTCCGTTGGCTGCGCGCTCTAACCTGATGTCCGGTTCGATGAGCACGAAGCGATCGACGACGACGCCGCCCGAAAACAACGGAAAGAGCTTCACGCCGATCTGCGCCTCGCCGACCCGGGCGAAATAGTCGGCGTCAAATCCTTCCGCATTGGCGATCTCGAGATCGGAAACGCGAAAGGCCGTATGCGGAAAGATCGTGAAACTCAGATCGTCGCCGACGGTGACGGCCCGGCCGAGCGACGTGCTCGCCGCCGTCTCGATCCGGCCCTTGTAGGCCTTGGCGGGGACAAGCCCCGGCGCGAGGAGGACAATGGCGGCGAGAAGCACGACAAGCGCCAGAACGGCGAAAACGATCTTTTTCATCGGACGACTCCATGAAGGGGCGAAGGAGCGCGCCTATTAAACAAGAATTCGCCCCCGCCGAGAAGCCCGCCAGGGTCCCGGCCCAGGGTGCGTTTCATAAAATTAAGAATCATTTTGCGTTATCACATGTGCTGCGCAGCGCTGCGTGATGCGCTGCTGGCGCGCGACCGCCCTCCATAACCGTCATCCCGTGCGCGCTGCGGCGGTTTATCGCCGCTGCGCAGACATGGGGACCGTCCTCGGCTAGTCCGAGCGGCGCAAGCCGCACCCGATCCCGTGTCAGCGGCGCGCCGCCCCGGATTTCATCCGGGCCGCGGCGCCGCGCACGGGATGACGCAAATTGACGTCACGATTTGCAGATGCGCCCTGAAGACGCGCCGTCACGAGCTTTTGTTGCTGGAGCGCTCGGAAACCGCCCGCGTTGATCCCGCCGGTCCTTTTGCATAACGCTTCCAGCCTCCCCTTAAATCACGTTTGCGCACATAAAACGTATTCGAAGCTTCATCGCCAAATTTGAAAGATTGTTTTTCGGCGTCTTCGTAATCGATTTTTCGAAATCGAGTCTCGGATAAGCGCTCATAAACGTCTATATTTTCGTGCTCAACAATATCTTCGAAAATGGTCGAAGCCCACGCCACTTTTGTATAGTGTTGGTCCCCGTCCCACTGTTCTAAGGCGTCCTCGTCGATAAAATCGAGCAAGTAATTTGGCGCGTCTGTAAATTTTAAATATCCAATTGCCGCCCTTTCATCCGCAGGCAAAGACAACCATAAATCGTGATAGGTTCGCCACGCCGCATAAAAGAAGCCAATAGCTAATATGATCCAGCCGATCGTTTGCGATAAAGTTGATAGCTGCCTTTGAGGGAAAAGGTGCTCGCCAATGTCGAGGACGGCCAACACAAAACCAATCCAGAACGCCCACGAATGACGCAAGAATCCCACCAAAAAACTACAAAACGATTCGCGCACGCAGACCTCCATCCAAACGAATCGTAGCCGGGGATAAGAGGCCGAATAGTTAAGACGCCTATGCTTGTTCCACGGGTGCATACCCGCTAACCATGTTCTGGAACGTTTCTGGAACAAAATTGAAAAGCCGATTTATTTCAACAGGTTCGCGCTCTTGCGGAAAGAGAACAAATAGTGTACATGCTGGAGTTCGGGTTGGCGGCGCGCTCCGCGGCGCGTCTCCCGAAACCGGGGCGGCGCGGCCCGAAATCCGCGCGGCTGATCATGCGCCCAATTATGCGCGTCGACCATGATGCGCGTTGACAGGGCGCGGGGCTCGGACAAGAACGGAGGCGGTCATGGCGAGACAAGCATTGCGGGTAGTGGAGGGCGACGGCGTGGATAAAAGAAAAGCGCTCGAGGCGGCGATTTCCCAGATCGACAAGGCGTTCGGCAAGGGCTCGCTGATGCGCCTCGGCGACCGCGAAGTCGTCGATATCGAATCGATCTCCACCGGCTCGCTCGGTCTCGACATCGCGCTCGGCATCGGCGGCCTGCCCAAGGGCCGGGTGGTCGAAATCTACGGGCCGGAAAGCTCGGGCAAGACGACGCTGGCGCTGCACTGTGCGGCCGAAGCCCAGAAAAAGGGCGGCGTCGCCGCTTTCATCGACGCCGAGCACGCGCTCGACCCGATCTATGCGCAAAAACTCGGGATCAATCTCGACGATTTGCTGATCTCGCAGCCCGACACCGGCGAGCAGGCGCTCGAAATCGCCGACACGCTGGTGCGTTCCGGCGCGATTGACGTGCTGATCATCGATTCGGTGGCCGCGCTCACCCCCCGCGCCGAACTCGAAGGCGAGATGGGCGACAGCTTGCCCGGTCTGCAGGCGCGGTTGATGAGCCAGGCGCTCAGAAAGCTCACCGGCTCGATTTCCAAGTCGAACTGCATGGTGATTTTCATCAACCAGATACGCATGAAGATCGGCGTCATGTTCGGCAGTCCCGAAACCACCACCGGCGGCAACGCGCTGAAGTTTTACGCCTCGGTGCGTCTCGACATTCGCCGCATCGGCGCGATCAAGAACCGCGACGAGGTCGTGGGCAACCAGACGCGCGTGAAGGTCGTCAAGAACAAGGTCGCGCCGCCCTTCAAACAGGTCGAGTTCGACATCATGTATGGCGAGGGCATTTCGAAGACCGGCGAGGTGCTCGATCTCGGCGTCAAGGCCGGCGTCGTCGAAAAGTCCGGCTCGTGGTTTTCCTATAACAGCGAGCGCATCGGCCAGGGCCGCGAAAACGCCAAACAGTTCCTCAAAGACAATCCCGACATGATGCGGGAAATCGAAGTGGCGGTCCGCCAGAACGCCGGGCTGGTGGCCGAGGAAATGCTGCTCGGCGAAAGCGACGACGAAGACGACGAAGCCGAGGCGCTCGAGGCCTGATAAGCCAGGCGCCGCGGGTTGAATGAAGTGCTCGCGGGCGCGCGGCGTCCCAAGCGAGTCGAACAGATTAGAGCGGGAGAAGACTCATGATCGGCTATGTCACGTTTGGAACCAACGATCTCGAACGCGCATCGAAATTTTACGATGCGCTGCTCGGCGAACTCGGCGCCGGGCGCATGATGGAGGGCGAGACCTTCATCGCCTGGTCGACGACGCCCGGCGCGCCCGGCCTCGGCGTCATCAAGCCGTTCGACGGCGCGCCGGCGACAGTCGGCAACGGAACGATGGCGGCGCTCGTCGTCGATTCGCCTGACAAGGTGGACCGCATTCACGCCAAGGCCCTCGAGCTTGGCGGCAAAGACGAGGGCGCAGCCGGCCCGCGCGGCGACGGCGGCTTTTACGCCGGCTATTTCCGCGACCTCGACGGCAACAAGCTGAACGTCTTCTGCATGCAGGCGAAAGGCTGACACAAAGCTGCACTGACGATCTGAGCTTCCATTTAGAGGTCGACATTGAAAGGGAAGGCAATTTCCCCGAATCTGTGAGTTGCGGTCAGTGCAGCGTCGTATGAGACGGCGGCGGCGAAAAGCCGGCTTCGTGCGGCGGCGCCTCGGCGAACGCCCGCAGTCATTGCGCCCCCATGTCCTCTTTACTCTTTGGCCGCCCGGTCCGGGATCGAGATTTCCCCGGACCGGGCGTTGCTTCATCCCGCGCCCCGCCTAGACGCTCGCGGCGGGCGAAGCTAAGAAGACGCACCCGCGCCGGGGCCGCTTTCGGCTGGCTCGCCCGCGCCGCGGGCGCTCGAATCAAAGGCTTCCGATGACGTCGCTGAAAGATATTCGCGCCCAGTTTCTCGATTTCTTCGCCGCGCGCGACCATGAAATCGTCGCCTCCGCGCCGCTGGTGCCGGAAAACGATCCGACGCTTCTGTTCGTGAACGCCGGCATGGTCCCGTTCAAGAACGTTTTCACCGGCGCCGAAAAGCGCGCCTACGCTCGCGCCGCCTCGTCGCAGAAATGCGTGCGCGCCGGCGGCAAGCACAACGATCTCGACAATGTCGGCTACACCGCCCGGCATCACACCTTTTTCGAGATGCTCGGCAATTTCTCCTTCGGCGATTATTTCAAGCCGCAAGCGATCGAGGCGGCCTGGACGCTTGTCGCAAAAGATTTCGGGCTGCCCGCCGACCGGCTGATCGCCACCGTCTATCATACCGACGACGACGCCTTCGACCTCTGGCGCAAGATTTCCGGCCTGCCCGAAGAGCGCGTTATCCGCATCCCCACCAGCGACAATTTCTGGGCGATGGGCGACACCGGCCCGTGCGGGCCCTGCTCGGAGATTTTCTACGATCACGGGCCTGACATTCCGGGCGGCCCGCCCGGCTCGGCAGAGGCTGACGGCGACCGCTTTGTCGAGATCTGGAATCTCGTCTTCATGCAGTTCGAGCGTCACGCCGACGGGACCGAGATCGAGCTGCCGAAGCCCTCGATCGACACCGGCATGGGGCTCGAGCGCATCGCCGCGGTGATGCAGGGCGTGCACGACAACTACGACGTCGACCTCTTCCGCACCCTGATCGCCGCCAGCGAGGAATTCACCGGCGTCAAGGCGGAAGGGGAAGCGAAGCCGGCGCACCGCGTGATCGCCGATCATTTGCGCGCAACCTGCTTCTTGATAGCCGACGGCGTCACGCCCTCGAACGAGGGCCGCGGCTATGTGCTGCGCCGGATCATGCGCCGCGCCATGCGCTACGCCCACGGGCTCGGCGCGCGCGATCCGCTGCTTGCGCGCCTCGCGCCGGTGCTCTCGGGCGAAATGGGCGCGGCGTTTCCCGAACTCGTGCGCGCCGAACCGCTCATTGTCGAGACCCTGCGCGCCGAGGAAGAAAAATTCCGCAGCCTGCTCGACCGCGGCGTCAGGCTGCTCGAAGACGAAACCGCAAAGCTCGGACCGGACGAAGCTCTGCCTGGCGAAGCGGCGTTCAGGCTTTACGACACTTACGGCTTTCCCCTCGACTTGACGCAAGACGCCCTGCGCCGCGAGGGCCGCACGGTCGACGTCGAAGGGTTCGAGGCGGCGATGGCGGCCCAGCGCGCTGCAGCGCGGGCCGCTTGGGCCGGCTCAGGCGATACGGCGTCCGAAAGCCTCTGGTTCGACCTGCGCGAACGCTGCGGCGCAACGGAATTTCTGGGCTACGTCCATGACGCCGCCGAAGGCGTCGTTCAGGCGATTATCAAGAACGGCGCGGAGGTCAAAACGGCGACGACCGGCGACGAGGTTGAGATCATCGTCAACCAGACGCCGTTCTACGCCGAATCCGGCGGCCAGATCGGCGACGCCGGCGTTATTATGTCCGAGAACGGATTAAAACTTGTCGTCGACGATGTGAAAAAACGCGCCGGCGCGCTCTCCGGCCATATCGGGCGAGTCGAGAAAGGCGAGATTAAGGTGGGCGACGCGGTGCGGTTGGCGATTGAAGTCGCACGCCGTGAGCTGACCCGCGCCAACCACTCCGCCACCCATTTATTGCACGCAGCGCTGCGCGAGGTTTTGGGCGCGCATGTGACGCAGAAAGGTTCGCTTGTCGCGCCCGATCGGCTGCGGTTCGACTTTTCCCATCCGAAAGCGGTTTCGGCCTCCGCGCTTGCCGAGATCGAACGCCGCGTCAATGCGGTCATCCGCCAGAACAACGCGGTCGAAACCCGCGTGATGTCGTATGAGGACGCCATCGAATCGGGGGCGATGGCGCTTTTCGGCGAAAAATACGACGAGGACGTAAGGGTCTTAAGCATGGGCGCTGCGTTTGATGATCCGGACGCGCCCTATTCGGTCGAGCTTTGCGGCGGCGCCCATGTGCGCCGCGTCGGCGACATTGCGCTCTTCAAGATAATCGGCGAAAGCGCGATCGCCGCGGGCGTGCGCCGGATCGAGGCGCTGACGGGCGAGGCGGCGCGTCTTTATCTCGAAGCGCGCGCAGCCGCGGCGGCCAACGCCGCCGATGCGCTCAAAACGACGCCCGACGAACTCGTCGCCCGCATCGAGACGCTGCAGGCCGACCGCAAAAAGCTCGAACGCGATCTCGCCGAGGCCAGGAAAACCCTGACGCTTGGCGCCGCCGCGTCCGCGCCGGAAGAAAAACTTCGCGAAATCGCCGGGGTCAAGGTCATTGGCCGCGTCGTCGAGGGCGTTCCGCCAAAAGACCTCCGCGGACTGATCGACAACGCCAAAAAGACACTTGGCTCGGGCGTAGCGTTTTTCGTCAGCGTCAATGAGGGCAAAGCGGCGCTGGCGGTCGGCGTCACCGACGACTTGAAAGATCGCATCAACGCCGTCGACCTGGCGCGCGCCGGCGCCGAGGCTGTCGGCGGCAAGGGCGGCGGCGGGCGTCCTGACATGGCGCAAGCCGGCGGTCCCGACGGCGCCAAGGCTGAAGCGGCGATTGCGGCAATTGAAACAAGCGTCGCCGTCTCGGCGGCCGGCTAGCCGCCGCCGCCGACGAGGGGAGAGCGGATTTTTGAAAGCGCTTAAGGCCCGCGTCTACAAGGTTCTTGAAGCCGGCCACTCTTATGACTGGGCGAGCCGCACATTCGACCTGGCCATGGCGACGCTCATTCTCCTCAATGTCATCGCGTTTTCCATTGAGACAATCCCCGAAATCGCCAGTCGACACGCGCGCTTTTTCGCTATTTTCGATTTTGCATCAGTCGCGATTTTCACGGTCGAATATTTGCTGCGGCTTTGGGTGTGTACGGAACATCCACCGCTTCGGGGCCTCTCGCCGTGGCGCGCGCGCCTTCATTTTGCGCGCAATCCGTTCATGGTCGTTGATTTCCTTGCGATCGCGCCGTTCTACCTGGCGATTTTCGCGCCGCTCGATTTGCGCGTTCTGCGCGTGTTCAGGCTGTTGCGATTTTTCCGCCTGGCGCGGTTCTCGCCTGCGTTCAACACGCTCTTGAGGGTCGTCGCAGTCGAGCGCAGCGCCCTCATAGGGGTCGCCATCGTTCTGGCGGGATTAATGATCGTCGCCGCGTCGCTGCTCTATCTGGTCGAGGGCTATGTCCAACCCGACAAGTTCGGCTCGGTTCCCAAAGCGATGTGGTGGGCGATTGCGACGCTGACGACGGTCGGCTACGGCGACGTGACGCCGATCACGCCGGCGGGCAAGATGCTTGCGGGCCTCGTCATGGTCTTCGGGCTCGGCTCTTTCGCGCTGCCCATCGGCATCATCGCGAGCGGATTTATGGAGGAATACCGCCGGCGGGATTTCATTCTGAGCTGGGGCATGGCGGCGCGCGCGCCGATTTTCAGCGACTTGAAGCCCGAAGCCGTGGCGGAATTATTGACTGTTCTGAAAGCGCGGATTGCGCCGCCGGGGTCGGTCATCGCCATCGACGGCGAACGCCCCGGCGCGCTTTTTATTATCGGCAGCGGCGAGGTGGAGATCAGCGACGCCGATGAGCCTGAACGAGAACCCGTTCAGATCGGAGAAGGACAGTATTGGGGCGCGCGCTCATTGCTGACGGGGGTGCAGACGAAAGCTGCGAAAGCGCTCACAACCTGCGATCTGATCGTTCTCGATCAGGATGACTTCCGCGCGCTGGCGCGCTCAAAGCCGCATATCCATCAGCAATTGCTGGCGGCCATCGCCGCGAGCCGAGACCTGTTCGATATTCCGCAAGGCGTCAAAAGCCCGCCGGAATCGGGCGATTAATTCCTTACAGACACGCCGCCGCCGCTCGACTTGTCGATGTCGACATATTCCGGTTTTCCGTAAACCGTAGCATGGCCGCCCGACGATGCGTCGGCATTGAGGCGTTGCGTTGCGTGAATCTTTGCGTTGCCGCCTGAAGAAACATCCACCGTTGCTACTTCGCAGATCAGATCGGAGGCGTTGATATTGGCGCCGCTGGATACATCAATGTCGAGCGTCTTGCAGGTTCCGGCGATATCCGCGTCGGCCCCGGAGGAGCCGTCGATGGAGAAGTGATCGGCGTTGACGCCGGTGACGTCGGCGTCGGCGCCCGAGGAAATCTCTATGCCTTCAAGCGCCGGCATCGTAACGACTATTTTGTAGCGCTCTCTTTTACCGAAACCGAAGCGTTTGTTCTTGCGACTCGCGCGAAGCTCGCCGCGCCTGACTTCGAGAACGAGATCGTCGAAATCGCCGTTTTCATTTTCAGCGATGACGGATTGCGCGCCGCCGACCGAGACGTTGACGTCAACGCCGGCGGAAGCGTCGATTTCATCGAACGCCGGCAGGTCGAATGACTTGGTTTCAGCCGATGCGGACCCGGCCAGCAGGGCCGCGCCGGCGGCGAGCGAGGCGGAGGCGACATGCAGAGATTTCATGGACTCCCTCCCGTCCTATCGGGGAAAGCCTAGGCTGCGGTTCGCGTCTGACAAGGGGCTTGCGACCAACCGCGCCGAATCTGCGGGAAGCCGTTTGCATCCCCTGTTTGCGACGAAAAAGCGGGGCCGCAAGCCCCGCTCCGGAAGCCGTCGTCGACGCGAAGAGCCGGCCTCACGCTCCCACAGCCTTGCGGAAGTTTTCGTCGACTTTTTCGAGAAAGCCGGTCGTTGTGAGCCAGGACTGCTCGGCCCCGATGAGGAGCGCAAGGTCCTTGGTCATGTGCCCGCCCTCTACGGTCTTAACGACGGTCTGCTCCAGCATCTCGGCGAATCTGATGAGCGCGTCATTGCCGTCGAGCTTGCCGCGATGGGCGAGCCCGCGGGTCCAGGCGTAGATCGAGGCGATCGAGTTGGTCGAGGTTTCCTCGCCGCGCTGATGCGCGCGATAATGGCGCGTCACCGTTCCGTGCGCAGCTTCCGCCTCCACCGTCTTTCCATCCGGCGACATCAGCACCGAAGACATCAGGCCGAGCGAGCCGAACCCTTGCGCGACCGTATCGGACTGAACATCGCCGTCATAATTCTTGCACGCCCAGACATAACCGCCCGACCATTTCAGCGAGGCGGCGACCATGTCGTCGATCAGGCGGTGCTCGTAGGTCAGCTTCGCCGCTTCAAACCTGTCCTTGAATTCGGTCTCGAATATTTCCTGAAAAAGATCTTTGAAGCGCCCGTCATAGGCTTTCATGATCGTGTTCTTCGTCGAGAGATAGAGCGGATATTTGCGCATCAAGGCGTAATTGAAGCTGGCGCGGGCGAAATCACGGATCGACTCGTCGAGATTGTACATCGCCATCGCCACGCCCGAGCCGGGCGCATCGAATACCTCATGCTCGATCGTCTCGCCGTTTTCGCCCTCCCATTTGATGGTGAGCTTGCCCTTGCCCGGATAGAGGAAATCGGTGGCGCGGTACTGATCGCCGAAAGCGTGACGGCCGATGATGATCGGCTTCGTCCAGCCGGGCACCAGGCGCGGCACGTTGCGGATGATGATCGGTTCGCGGAAGACGACGCCGCCGAGAATGTTGCGGATCGTCCCGTTCGGCGAGCGCCACATTTTCTTGAGGCCGAACTCCTCGACGCGGGCCTCATCAGGCGTGATGGTCGCGCATTTCACTGCGACGCCGTAGCGTTTGGTCGCTTCGGCCGCCTCGATGGTGATCTGGTCGTCGGTCTCGTCGCGCTTTTGAATGCTCAGATCGAAATATTTCAGGTCAATATCGAGATAGGGATATATGAGTTTTTCCTTGATCATCGACCAGATGATCCGGGTCATCTCGTCGCCGTCCATTTCGACGACGGGATTTTCAACTTTGATTTTTTCCATGGATGGTCCTACGGGGTTCGCTGAACAAGAAAGCGCGCCGCCGCCCGGGCGGCGCTGCGAGGAAAGTCGGGCCCGCCTATAGCACCGGGCGCCGGGCAAAAAAAGGGGCGGTTCGGGAACGATGTCGCGAGCAAGCGGCGATCAGCGCGTAAGCCGGCGGGAAGGGCGCAAATACCTGTCGCCCGCCCCGGTTTTCGTGCTTGTGGAACCGCAGATGGGCGAAAATATCGGCGCCGCGGCGCGCGCCATGCTGAACTTCGGCGTCTCCGGTCTGAGGCTCGTCAATCCGCGCGACGGCTGGCCCAATCCCAAGGCTGGCGCCATGGCTGCGGGAGCGTCGATTGTCATCGATCAGGCGGAAATATTTTCGAGCCTCGATGCGGCGATTGCGGATCGCCAATATGTCATTGCGGCGACGGCGCGCCGGCGCGAGCTGCCGACGCCTGTACTCGCGCCCGCCGAAGCCGCGCAGGAACTCGCAAAGCGTATCGGCGCCGGCCAGCGTTGCGCGGTGCTGTTCGGCGGCGAGCGCAACGGCCTGTCGAGCGGCGATATCGCACGCGCCGACGCCATCCTGTCCGTGCCCGTAAACCCGTCTTTTTCTTCGATAAATCTCGCGCAGGCGGCGGCGATCGTCGCCTATGAATGGTTTCTCGCCAGCGTCGCGGCGCGCGAAGCCGGCGTTCGTCCTGCGCGGGAGCCGGCGCCGGCCGGACGAGACGATCTCGAGCACCTGTTCGATCATCTCGAGGCGGAGCTTGATGCGGCGGGATATTTCTTTCCGCCGGAAAAAGCGCCGCAGATGAAGCGCAACCTTCGCGCCGCGTTTTCGCGCGCCGGTTTTACCGAACCCGAAGTCAGGTCCCTGCACGGCGTCGTCAAGGCGCTTGTCAAAAGGCGTGGTCAATAGAAAGGTGAGCGCTTTCATGCGTCGAGGCGAAAGAAAGGCGGGTTCATGTTTAGATTATTGATCGCAGCGATTTCCTTGCTTGCTGTTTTCGGATGCGGCGAGCGCGCGCCGGATGCGGCGCAATCGGTTACGTATGACGTCATCATCCGGGGCGGCGTGGTTTATGACGGGTCGGGCGCGCCCGGCCGCGTCGCCGACATCGCGATAGAAGGCGACCGCATTGCGGCCATAGGCGATCTCAACGGCGCAGCCGCCGATACGATTGTTGAAGCGGACGGGCGCGCCGTCGCGCCCGGCTTCATCAATATGCTGAGTTGGGCGGTCAACGACCTTATCGAAGACGGTCGCGGGCTCGGCGACCTGAAACAGGGCGTGACGCTCGAGGTGTTCGGCGAAGGCGTTTCCTACGGGCCGTGGTCTGAGGAAATGAAGGTGGAAGCAAAGGCGCGTCAGAGCGACATCGTTTACGACATCGATTGGACAACGCTCGGCGAATATCTCGACTATCTCGAACGGCGCGGAATATCGCCCAATGTGGCCTCCTTTGTCGGCGCCACCACCCTGCGCATTCACGAGGTCGGCTACGACAACCGGCCCGCGACGCCTGAAGAACTGGAGAAGATGACAGCGCTCGTCCGTCAGGCCATGCGCGAGGGCGCGCTCGGCGTCGGCTCTTCGCTGATTTACGCGCCTGCGAATTTTGCAGACACCGATGAGTTGATCGCGCTTGCACGCGCCGCCGGCGAATATGGGGGCATGTATATTTCGCATATCCGCAGCGAGTCGAAGGACGTGCTTCAGGCGGTGGACGAATTAATCCGGATCGCGCGCGAGGCGAACACGCCCGCGGAAATCTATCATCTGAAAGCGAGCGGCCGGGCGAACTGGAATAAGCTCGACGACATTGTCGCCAGGGTCGAAGCCGCCCGCGCCGAAGGGCTGAAAATCACGGCCGATATGTATGTCTATCCCGCAAGCTCCACCGGCCTCGATGCGGCTATGCCGCTCTGGGTGCAGGAAGGCGGCTACGACAAATGGGCCGAAAGGCTTCAAGATCCCGAGATACGCGCCAAAGTCGCCAAAGCGATCCGCGAACCGTCGGAGGAGTTCGTCAGCGGCATCGCCAACGCCGGCGGCCCGGACGGCGTGCTGCTGGTGGGATTTCGCAATCCCGACCTGCGCAAATATATCGGCAAGACGCTTGCGGAAGTCTCCGCCGAGCGGGGAACGTCCTATGAAGAAACGGCGATGGACCTTGTCGTCGAAGACGGCAGCCGGGTTCAGGTCGTCTATTTCTCGATGTCGGAGGAAAACGTCGCCAAAAAAGCGGCCTTGCCCTGGGTCAGCTTCGGCTCCGACGGCGGCGCCATGGCGCCGGAAGGCGTCTTTCTCAAGCAGAGCACCCACCCGCGCGCTTATGGCAATTTCGCACGCATCTTCGCAAAATATGTGCGCGAGCAAAAAGTGCTGACGATTGAAGAGGCGGTCCGCAAGCTGACTTCTTTGCCGGCCGGTAATCTAAAATTGAAAGATCGCGGACTTTTGGCGCCGGGCTATTACGCCGACGTCGTCATATTCGATCCTGAAACGATCGAGGACAAGGCGACTTTCGCCGAGCCGCATCAGCTTGCTGTCGGCGTCAGGGACGTCTTCGTCAACGGCGTTCTGACGATCAGCGACGGCGCCCATACGGGCGCCAAGGCCGGACGAGTCTTGCGCGGGCCGGGCTGGGAAGGCTGGAACGAAGCCGCTAAACAATAAAACGGCCCAGTCAATTTAAGCGATATAAAAAGGATAAGTTCGTGACTGGCGCGAAGCTCCATCTTGAACGCATCGATCACGCAGCCGACCTCACAAGACACCGCTTTCGCTATTACGATTTCGCGATGGCGGCGTTCGTCGCGGTGCTGATTTGTTCGAACCTGATCGGCGCGGCGAAACTGTCGCGCTTGTGGGACTTCACCTTCGGCGCCGGCGTTCTGTTTTTTCCGATTTCCTATGTGCTCGGCGACGTGCTGACCGAGGTATACGGCTACGCGCGCGCCCGGCGCGTGGTGTGGGCGGGGTTCGGCGCGGTCGCCTTCATGGCGTTCATGGCCTGGGTGGTCGTCAGCCTGCCGCCGGCGCCGGGTTGGGACGGGCAGACCGCTTACGAGTCGGTGTTCGGCCTCACCCCGCGAATCGTCGCGGCCTCGGTTATGGCCTTCTGGGCGGGCGAGCTGTCGAACGCCTTCGTGATGGCGAAAATGAAAATCCTCACCAGCGGACGCCGGCTGTGGACGCGCACGATCGGCTCGACAATCATCGGCCAGGGCGTCGACAGTCTGATCTTTTATCCGGTCGCGTTTCTCGGCGTGTGGACGCCGGCGCAGGTGGCGACCGTACTGGTCACTAATTACGCCTTGAAAGTTGGCTGGGAGGCGCTGCTCACTCCGGTCACCTATCGCGTGGTCGGCTTTTTGAAGCGCGCCGAGGGCGTCGACGTCTACGACGCCGAGACCGATTTCACGCCGTTTTCGATACGGCCCTGACCGCAGCAGGCGCCGGTGTTCTGGCGCATGCTCGGCGCGCGACCTGGGCTGTGCGCAAGCCAAAAATCTTTCTCGCGACTTATAGCGCGGCCATCGCGATTTCGAACACGCCCTTGTAACCGTCGCCGTCACGCGTAAGCGGAACTGTCATCGCTTGAACAAGACTGGCGTCGCCCTTGGCGACAAGGTCGCGATCCGCGCTTAAGGGATTCTGTCCGCGTTCGGCATAGGGAGGCGTTTCGTAGACCGCCCGTTCAATGTCGGTAGGCAAAAACAATTGTGTGTCGTGGGTTGTCCACTCTACGCCATTGATCGTCGTTTTCACGTGCAGATGCGGTAGCCGCCCCATGTACCAGCCCGGAAAAACCGTCAAAAATTCAACAACGCCGGCGGCGTTTGTAACCTGATGGCCGCGAAGGAATGATGTTCCCCGCATGTCGATAGCGCTTCCGGAAAGCTGAAGCGTCTGATAATCGAACTGCACATTGTTGACGTTCGAATAAAGTCCGCTTGCGTCGCAATGCCAGATATCGACGGCTGCGCCCTCGATTGGCTGGCACCAGAAATCATTCTGAATCTTCAGAGTCAGACGGAGCGGAACGCCTGCTCTGTCTTCGCGAATGTCCGAGCGCAACGGACTGTTCGGCGTCAGGTACGGGCCGCGCGTTATCCGCGTCGTAGCGCTGCACAGCTTGCTTGGCATGACGGCCTCGTCGTTCGAAAGTGAAAACGCGCGCGCCGGGCCAAACGCCGCGCCGGCGACGAGCGCGCCGCCCGTCGCCATAAATTTTCTTCTTTGCATGATGTCCTCCTCCCACAAATTTATTATTGGAGGCGGCGGTGCGGATGTAAATAGACTGTCAGGTCTCTCGCATTTTGCCTGCTGCGCTGCAAAAACTTATGACACACGTTGTCGAGTGCAGTTAAAATCCACGGAACGGTTCGGTCGATGAGCGCATATGGTTGACGAGACGAAACTGGAAAATCGGCTGAAACCGCCCCAGATCGCCATTCTCGGCGCCGGGTTTTCGGGGCTCGCCATGGCGATTCAGCTCAAAAATTGCGGCGTCGATAATTTCACAATCTATGAAAAAGCCGACGATGTCGGCGGGACGTGGCGCGAAAACACCTATCCCGGCGTCGCCTGCGACATCCCCTCGCATCTCTATTCCCTGTCCTATGAACCCAATCCCGACTGGTCGCGCCGCTATTCGCGCGGGCGCGAAATCTGGGACTACATGAAGCGCTGTGCGGAAAAGCACGGGCTATATCCAAGAATCCGGTTCAACAGGGAAGTCAAAAGCGCGCGCCATGATGGCGGGCGCTGGCGTATTGAATTCGCCGACGGCGCGCGCGTCGACGCCGATATTGTCGTCAGCGGCCTCGGCGGTCTCCACCATCCGCACATTCCGGACTTTCCGGGTAAGGAGGACTTCGCCGGTCCCGCTTTCCATACGGCGCAGTGGCGCCGCGACGTGGATCTCGCAGGAAAACGCGTCGCCGTCATCGGCAGCGCCGCGAGCGCCGTGCAGGCGGTCCCGGCGATCGCGACAAAAGTCGCGCGGCTCGACCTTTATCAGCGTACGCCGAACTGGATCTTTCCGCGCAACGATTACGCCTATCCCGGCGTAGTGAAAAAACTCTTCGCCGCCGCGCCGTTTCTGGCGCGCGCCTATCGCGGGTTTATTTTTTCCATCATGGAATTGCGTTTCATGGCGTTTAAAAAAGATGAAAACTACATGAAACGCCATGTTCGCCGGATTTTTTCAAAACATCTCAAAAATCAGGTCGCTGATCCGGAGCTGCGGCGCAAACTGACTCCCGACTTTCCGGTCGGTTGCAAGCGCATTCTTGTTTCAGACGAGTATCTTCCCGCCGTTCAGCGCGATAACGTCGATATCGTCACTGCGCCGATCGAACGGATCGAACGAGCGGGCGTGCGAACGAAAGACGGCGTTCTGCGCGAGGTCGACGCAATCGTGTTCGCGACCGGCTTCAGGCCTTTTGACATTTCACGGTCGGTCCGGATCGTCGGACCCTCCGGCGTATCGCTGGCTGACGCGTGGAAGGACCGGATCGCCGCCCACCGCACGGTCGCCGCGCCGGGCTTTCCGAACTTCTTCCTGCTGCTCGGCCCCAATTCCGGCCTCGGGCATAATTCCGTCCTGCTGATGATTGAGGCGCAGGTGAAATACGTCATCAGCCTCATTGAGGCCATGCGCCGCGAGGGCGCCGCCTTTATCGAGCCCGACCCGCACGCGGCCGACTCCTTCGACAGGGCGCTTCAGGACGCGCTTCAAGGCATGGTTTGGGCGGGGGGCTGCAAGAGCTGGTACTTGGACGAGGCCGGGCGCAATTACACCTTGTACGCGTACTCCGTACGCCGGTTTCTGCGGGATACGGCGAAGCCCCGACTCGACGAGTATGTGCTTAAGCCGGCTCACGAAACAGCCGCGGCGTCATAGACGCACGCTGTGCGTGCGTAGTTAGAGAAACCGGCCCGAAAAAGCGAATATTAAGGATGAACTGTGGCGCAACTACCGCGCCATTATCATAAACAACGCAAGTTTCTGCGCTTTTGCTTGCCGAAAGTCTAAGCAATTGTTGAGAGTGCGTTAGGACTGACGTGCGGACTGCATGGCAGCCATGGTGTGACTTGGGGGAATATATGTTTCTTTTCAATCGTGTATCGTTAATTGCAAAATCCGCGGCGATAGCGGCTGCGGGACTTTTCGCTATGGCGGCGCAGTCTGCATCCGCCAATGTGATCTCCATCGACGGAACCGCGGCGACAGTAACCTGCACGCTCAGCTGCGAAGCGTTCACCCTCGGCGGCAGCCCCGGCGCGCCGACGGGGCTGGGAACGTTGTCGGGCTCTGATGCGGATCCTTACGGGCTCGCGAATTCAGGCGAGGCTACGGAAATCGCCGCGCTCAACACCCTTGCGGGCACGTCGTTTACGACCGCGGATCACAACAAGGACCAGGTCGGTGAAGGCAGTCTGTCGTCCTGCTCCGGCGACCTTTGCAGCTTCATGACGACTGCTCTCTATTTCATTTTGAAGATCGACGGCTTTCACACGTTCTTCAAGAATACGTCGGGCGGCGAAGTTACGATCACCTTTGACAAGAACGACGTGCCAAGTTTTGGTCTCAGCCATGTTTCGACAATCGACGTCGTTCCGCTGCCGGCCGCATTCTGGCTGATGGGCGCGGGGCTTGCCGGGCTCGGCTTTGCCCGCGGCCGCAAGAAAGCCGCATAGCGCCGACCGCGTAGCACCGAAAAAGGCCTCCAAGACTTCAGGAAAAGCCCGCTTTCAAGCGGGCTTTTTCTTGGCGTGCAGAGGGTTTGACAGACGCGCGCGCGCCCGGTATAGGCCGCGGCTTCATGACGGATGACGCGTGAGCCGCCGTTGCAATCGCGCCGGGGATGGGCCCCGGCGCCGGGCCGCGTCGAAAGCGAGAGGAAATGAGCAAGCGCATTCGCGCCAAGCACAAGCTTGACCGCCGGGTCGGCGAAAACGTCTGGGGCCGGGCGAAATCTCCCATCAACAAGCGCGATTATGGTCCCGGCATGCACGGGCAGCGCCGCCGCGGCAAGCTGTCCGATTACGGGCTTCAGTTGCGCGCCAAGCAAAAGCTCAAGGGTTATTACGGCAATATCACCGAAAAGCAGTTCGAGCGGATCTATGAAGAAGCGGGGCGCCGGCGCGGCAACACCGCCGAACATCTGATCGGACTTCTGGAAAGCCGGCTCGACGCAATCATCTACCGCGCCAAATTCGTTCCGACCGTGTTCGCCGCCCGCCAGTTCGTCAATCACGGCCATATCAAGGTGAACGGCGTCCGCACCAACATCCCGTCCTATCGCTGCAAGCCGGGCGACGTCATTGAGATCAAGGACAAGTCGAAAAACATAGCGCTGGTGCTCGAAGCGCTGCAAAGCCCCGAGCGCGACATACCGGACTATATCGAGGTTGATCCCAAGAAGATGACGGCGACCTATCTCAGGATCCCGGAGTTCGCCGAGGTGCCTTACGCGAGCGCCATGGAGCCGAACCTGGTGGTCGAATACTATTCGTCGTAGGCGCGCATATCGCACGAAGACTTACACAAAGGGCCGCCCCATGGGGCGGCCTTTGATTTTCGCGCGGCGCTCTTGATTCAGCGCCCCTCAACCTGCTCACGTAATTGCGTAATGAGCGCGTCCATGCCCTTTTCGCCGCCGCCATTATTGGCGATGACGGACGTGAACTGGCTGCGCTGCTCAATCGCCAGCCAGACGCCCTCAGCGCCGGCGTCCAGGACGCTCATGACGCCGTTCCGGTTGCGATAGACGCGCCAGTGAACGGTGACGTCCGCCCACTGATCGCCGGGCTTGGCGTTGGCGATTTCAGAGTTGACGATAATATCCCGCGCGGACCGGTCTACCGAGTCGGTCACGACAAGCCGCTCGCCCGAATAATTCGCCAACGCGTCCTGATAGACGGTGGTCGCGTATTCCTTGAAGAGCGGGATAAACTCCGCTCTCTGCTCATCGGTGATCCGGCGCGCGTACTGGCCCAGCGTAAACAGCGCGGCCCGCCGTTCGTCGACATATTTGTCGACTAGGTCGGCGAGGGCGTCGAGCATGGCGTCCTCATCGTCGACGTTAAGCGCGACATAGGCTTCATCCAGAATCGACTGGACGTAATCTTCCGCCGCCTGGTCGGCGCGGGCCGGCGTTGCAGCCAGAGCCAGAACCGCTGCGCCCGCTGCAACCCATCGCCGCGTAACCGTCAGAATACTCATCATAATCATCAACTCTCCGACCGGCGTCTCCTATTGGAGTTCGTCAAACTCTTCGAATTCGCCAATATCCGGCAGATCTTCGTAGGTCGTCCTGCCGTTATTGATCTCGCGTTTGCGGGCCTGCAGATAGAAGCTTCTGAGCGATGCATAATAATCAAGCGATTTTTCCTCGATGTCCTCGAGCGGTTCGATCAACGGTTCGCGCACCGACATGCCGGTGACGCCCGCGCGCGTGTAGCGGGCGTACTTAGCCGGATCGGTGCGAATCCAGATCAGCGGATCCAGCGCCAGATCAACGCCGGCGCCGAAGCCGTCGCGAATCGAACTCGGTCCGAGCAGCGGCAGAAAAAGATAGGGCCCGGACGATACGCCCCATGTTGCGAGCGTCTGGCCGAAATCCTCATCATGGCTTTCGATGCCCATATGCGCGGCCGGATCGGCGAAGCCCAGAAACCCGATTGTCGAGTTGATTACGAAACGCGACGTCGTCTTGCCGGCGCGTTTCCATTCGCCCTGAAAAATATCGTTGATGAGAATGACCGGCGTGCGGGCGTTGTGAAGGAACTTGCGGATGCCCTTGCGGCCTTTTTTCGGCGTGACCGCTCGATAGGCTTTGGCGGCCGGCACCAGAATATTGTGGTCGAGGAAAAGATGCGTCGAAAACATTTTTCGATTGAAGCCTTCCCAAGGGTCGGGAACGTCGCTGGTCGGCTCCTCTGCGGCGCGCTCCAGATCCTCGGCGACGGATTCCGCGTCGCCGACGTTCGAAATTTGCGCGCACACCGGACCGCCCGCCGCCAGCGTCAGCGCAAGCGTCGCCATTCCGGCTTGTTTCAAGATCGCCCGCATGCAGCCTCTCCAGATTGTTCTGACCGGCGCGCAAGCGGACGCCCGATCCCCTCAACTCTACAATGCACCAAACTTAGGGGCGGAATATAGGCGTTCCAGAGGCGAACCCGGTCAATTTCCGGTAAGGAAACCGTGAATTTGCGCCGGCGCGCGCCAAGCTTTGTTGGTGCTTGTAGAGCATATAAAGATATGTTTATATCTCGTTTCATTTCTCTCGCGCAAGGATTCGACGATTCCGATGCTGGACGCCACGCTTAATATCTTTCGCGCCGTCGGCGAAGAGACGCGGCTTAGAATTATGACGCTGCTGTCGCGCGGCGAGCTGACCGTGAGCGAGCTGACCCAGATTCTGGGCCAGAGCCAGCCGAGGGTGAGCCGGCATCTCAAGATCCTCGCCGACGCCGGTTTGGTGGAGCGCTACCGCGAAGGCGCATGGATGTTCTACCGGGCCGTGCGCGACGGCCGTCGCGGCGACGGCGTCGGCCGGGTGCGTGAAGCGATCGAGGATTTAGCTGACTCATCCGACCGGCTGATCGCGCGCGACCGGGAGCGTTTCACCCAGAGCCGGGAAGCGCGCGCGGCTGCTGCGGCCGCCTATTTTCAGAAAAACGCCGCCGAGTGGGACGAGGTGCGCCGCCTGCATCTGCCCGAATCCGACATCGAGGCGCGCATGCGCGCCATGATCGACGGCGAGAATGCTGAATTGTTCATCGATCTCGGCACCGGCACGGGACGCATGCTCGAGCTTTTCGCCGATCACTACAAGGACGGCGTCGGCTTCGATCTGTCCCGGGAAATGCTGGCGATCGCGCGCGCCAAACTCGAAAAGGCGGGCGTCACGCACGCTCAGGCGCGCCACGGCGACCTGTTCTCGCTGCCGGTTGAATCAGGCGCGGCCGACATTGTCTGCCTGCATCAGGTTCTGCACTTTCTCGCCGAGCCGGAGCTCGCGGTGCGCGAATCCGCGCGCCTGTTGAAACCGGGCGGGCGGTTGCTGATTTCCGATTTCGCCCCGCACGAACTCGAATTCCTGCGCGAAGAGCACGCCCATCGCCGGTTGGGATTTTCCGATGATGAAGTGAAAACATGGTGCCGCGACAGTAATCTCGACTTTATCCGTGTCGAGACATTATCGCCCGGCGGCGGCGAAACACAAAAGTTGACCGTAAAAATCTGGCTCTGCGCCGCGCCGGCGTCCGTACGCCGGTTGAACAAACGCGCGCGCGTAAACTGAAGGGAGTTCGCTCGCCGTGGGAGACATGCGCGTCTCTTTTGAATTCTTTCCTCCAAAAACGAGGGCGATGCACGAACGCCTTTGGTCGTCCATCGAACGACTGGCGCCGCTTGGGCCCGACTTCGTTTCGGTAACCTACGGGGCGGGCGGCTCGACGCGCGCGCGCACGCACGAAACGGTAGCGCGCATCCTGAAGGAGACCGATCTCCGGGCGGCCGCGCACCTCACTTGCGTTGCGGCGACGAAGGACGAAGTCGACGCCGTGCTGAAAGATTACTGGCGCGCCGGCGTGCGGCACATCGTTGCGCTCAGGGGCGATCCGCCGGACGGACCCGGCGAGAAATACGCGCCCCATCCGGGCGGCTACGCCAACGCCGCCGAACTGGCGGCGGGCGCGCGCAACATCGCGGACTTCGAGATCACAGTTGGCTGCTACCCGGAAAAACATCCCGACTCGGCGAACTTCGACGCCGACATCGACCTGCTGAAGGCGAAAATCGACGCCGGCGCGACGCGCGCGATCACCCAGTTCTTTTATTATAACGACGTCTATTTCCGTTATCTCGATCGGGTGCGCGCAGCCGGCGTCGACATTCCGATCACGCCGGGGATCATGCCGATCGCCAATTTCAACGGCTTGAAAAAAATGGCGGCGATTTGCGGCGCCAGCTTGCCGTCGAAGATCATTCGCCTGTTTGAAAATCTCGACGACGATCCCGAAACCCGCCGGCTCGTCGCCGCAACGGTGACGGCCGAGCAGTGCCTCGACCTCGCATCGCAGGGCGTCGAGCAGCTTCACTTCTATACGCTCAACCGCGCCGAGCTCGTTTACGCGCTTTGCCACATGCTTGGGCTGCGCCCGCGCGACGGGACTTGAGGACGCCCCATGATCCTTCCCACCTTCGTCAATATCGGCGAGCGGACGAATGTCACGGGCTCGGCCCGGTTTCGCAAGCTGATCAAGCAGGAGCGCTACGAAGAAGCGCTCGCGGTCGCACGCCAACAGGTCGAAAACGGCGCGCAGATTATCGACGTCAACATGGACGAGGGCATGCTCGACGGCGTTGCGGCGATGACGAAATTCCTGCGCCTCATTGCGTCGGAACCGGACATCTGCCGGGTGCCGGTGATGATCGACTCGTCGAAATGGGAGGTGATCGAAGCCGGACTTAAAAACGTGCAGGGCAAGGCCATCGTCAATTCGATTTCGCTTAAAGAAGGCGAAGCGTCCCTCCTAGAACAGGCGAAAAAGATCATGCGCTACGGCGCGGCGACGGTGGTCATGGCGTTCGACGAAAAAGGCCAGGCCGATACCGCCGACCGCAAATACGCAATATGCAAACGCTCATACGCGTTGCTGACGGGCGTCGGCTTTCCGCCCGAGGACATCATTTTCGATCCGAATATTTTCGCCGTCGCCACCGGCATCGAGGAGCATGACAATTACGCCGTCGATTTCATCGAGGCGACGCGGCGCATCAAGGAAAACCTGCCCCACGCCAAAGTGTCAGGCGGCGTGTCGAACATCTCGTTTTCGTTTCGCGGCAACGAGCCGGTGCGCGAGGCGATGCATTCGGTCTTTCTCTATCACGCCATTAAGGCGGGCATGAATATGGGCATCGTCAACGCCGGCCAGTTGACGATCTATGACGAAATTCCCGCCGAACTGCGCGAACCGGTCGAGGACGTCATCCTCAATCGCCGTTCCGACGCCACTGAAAGGCTGCTTGAAATCGCCGAACGCTACAAGGGCGGCGAGGGCAAAAAGCGCGTCGAGGATTTGAGCTGGCGCGACGCGTCCGTTGAGGAGCGGCTGAAACACGCTCTCGTCAAGGGGATCACCCAATATATTATCGAGGATGTCGAGGAGGCGCGCGTCAAACTCGGCCGGCCGCTTTACGTCATCGAAGGCCCGCTGATGGACGGCATGAACGTCGTCGGCGATCTTTTCGGCTCGGGGAAAATGTTTCTGCCGCAGGTCGTGAAATCGGCCCGGGTGATGAAGCAGGCGGTCGCGTACCTCACGCCCTTTATGGAAAAGGAGAAGGAAGAGCAGGGCCTCGCGCAGGGCCGCCCGACCGGCAAGATCGTGATGGCGACCGTCAAGGGCGACGTTCACGACATCGGCAAGAACATCGTCGGCGTCGTCCTTCAGTGCAACAACTTCGAAGTGATCGATCTCGGCGTCATGGTTCCCGTCGCGAAGATTCTCGCCGAAGCGAAAAAGCATGAGGTCGATCTTATCGGCCTGTCAGGCCTGATTACCCCGAGCCTCGACGAGATGTGCAATGTCGCCGCCGAATTGCAGCGCGAAGGTTTCGAAACGCCTTTGCTGATCGGCGGCGCGACGACGAGCCGCGCCCACACGGCCGTGAAAATTGCGCCGAACTACGACAGGGGCGTCGTTTATGTGACGGATGCAAGCCGTGCGGTGGGCGTAGCGTCCGCATTGGTCTCGGAAGAAAAGCGCGCGCCCTATCTCACCGGCGTCGCCGAAGATTATGACCGTATTCGCCAAAGCCATGCGAAGGGGAAATCGCGTGCGGCGCGCATTGCGCTCCATGATGCGCGAAAAAACAAGACGCCGATCGACTGGGCGTCCTACACGCCGCCGAAACCTGCGTTCACCGGCGTCAAGGCGTTGCGCGACTACGACCTCGAAACGCTCGCCCGCTATATCGACTGGACGCCGTTCTTCGCCGCCTGGGAGTTGCACGGAAAGTTCCCGCAGATTCTCGACGACAAGACCGTCGGCGAACCGGCCCGCGCGCTTTACGACGATGCGCTGGCGATGCTCGAAACGATTATCGGCGAAAACCTGTTGACTGCGCACGGCGCTGTCGGTTTCTGGCCCGCCAATGGGCGCGGCGACGATATCGCGCTTTTCGCCGATGAATCCGGAAACAGACCGCTGGCGACTTTTTTCGGTCTGCGTCAGCAGATCGCCAAACGCGGCGACGCGCCGAATTATTGCCTGTCGGATTTCATCGCACCCGAAGAAACCGGCCTCGTCGATTATGTAGGCGCGTTCGCAGTGACGGCCGGCGTCGGCGAGGAGGCGCTGGCCGAACGGTTCGACGCCGCCAAGGACAATTACTCGGCGATCATGGCGAAGGCGCTCGCCGACCGCCTGGTCGAAGCCTTCGCCGAGCATCTCCATGAACGCGTCCGCCGCGAATTCTGGGGCTATGAGAAAGACGAAACGCTCGACGTCGAGGCGCTCATCGCCGAACGCTATCGCGGCGTGCGGCCTGCGCCGGGTTATCCCGCTCAACCCGATCATACGGAGAAGGAAACGATCTTCGCATTGCTCGACGCGCCGGCGAACGCCGAAATGGGGCTGACCGAGAGCTTTGCGATGACGCCGCCGGCCTCAGTGTGCGGACTTTATCTTGCGCACCCTGAATCGCTCTACTTCGGCGTCGGCAAGATCGAGCGGGATCAGGTTGAAGATTACGCGCGCAGAAAGGGCGAGTCTCTCTCGCAGATGGAAAAATGGCTCGCGCCGATCCTGAATTACGACCCCGATGAATGAGGCGGCCGGCTATAAAACGCCTGAGATGACGAGTGCGACGATCATGAACGCGGCGCCGCATAAGAGCCCGCCGGCGATGATGCGCATCTCGCGAAGGACAGTCCCCATTTCCTTCAACCCCTGTCGCGTCGGGGCGAAGATTGAGGGCCGGGGAGAAAAAATCAAAGAGGTAAATCAAACCGGCGCGCAAATCGTGCGCCGCTTGGCCGCCAACAGCGTGATTGAATTGCAGAATTTATTTTCCACAGGCGCGCCGCGCCGCCATTCGCTGAGCGGCGGGCGCTGAGTGGCGGGCTGGCGCGGTCCGGCGGGTCGGATTATCAGAGGTTTTCATGAGCGTATGGGAACGTCTTCAGTCCCGGTTGAAAGAAGCCGGCCGCCGCACCCTAGGCGCGGTGCTGGAAGCGCTCGCCGCGCGCCGGGCGCGGCGTGACGAAGCCGCGTTTTCAATCGCGCTGATCGCCTTGTCGGCGAAGATGGCCAAGGCGGACGGAATGGTCACCGAAGCAGAAATCGCCGCGTTTCAGGAGTTCTTCCATTTCCCCGAAAGCGAAGCCGACAAAGTGCGTATGATCTACAGCCTCGCTCAGAAAGACGTGGCGGGATTCGACGAGTATCTGTCGCGAGTGGCGCGGATTTTCGAAGACGAACCGGCGACGCTCGAGGACGTGCTTGATTGTCTTTATTACATCGCGCTGGCCGATGGCGTGGCGCATCCGCGCGAGATGGAGCTCCTGGAGCGCGCCGGCAGAGCATTCAAGCTGTCGAAAGCGGCGTTGCGCCGAGTGCGCGCCGCGCATCTGGGGCTTGGCGACGACGACCCGTATGCGATCCTCGGCGTCGACCACGATGCGAGCGATACGGCGGTGCGCGAGGCGTACAGGAAACTTGTCCGCGACAACCATCCCGACGCGCTCACCGGACGCGGCGTGCCGGCCGAATTTGTGCGAATCGGCGAACATCGCATGGCTGCGATCAACGCAGCCTATGAACAGGTCCGCGCTGAACGCGGCTGATTCCGCCACAAATTCAGGAAATTCACCCGCAGACTGGACGCATCGGCGCGGCTTTGCTCCAATGGAGCCGGGGAGTGAGCGGAGTACGCGCACGTGAATCGGTCAGTACGAAATCCGGCGCGAATATCGGCGTTCGCCGGAGGCGTCAGGCGGGGTTTTAACATCGCTGCAGAACTCGTCGTATTTCTCGCCATGCTCGTCTTTTCAGCCGTCGCCATCGTCGTCCTGACGATTGGCGCGCCGCTGGCGCTGGCGATTTCGGCGCTTGCAGGCGGGGGTGCAAAAAGGCGGGTGCGCTGGCGCCCGGCTCGCGCGGCCTGAACGCGCCGCCGCGCCCAACTGAGCGGCGATGCGGTCGAAATCTGTTCGGACGAGCTCGCGCCGGTCGGAAAAAATCTGTTGAGTCGGCCCCGTACGCCCGCGTAGGACGGATCGCAGTTTCAAAAAAGGCGATCACCGTTGAGCCCACGCGAACTCACTGTCCTCATCTCCATGTGCGCCGTGTGGGGGTTCCATTTCGTCGTCATCAAGTCCGCGGTGGATATCGTGCCGCCGATGTTCTACGCCGCCATGCGGCTTACCCTCGTGGCCGTAGTGATGGCGCGGTTCCTGCGCTGGCGCCCGGGTCATATGGTCCGGGTGCTGGGCGCAGCCGTCTTTATGGGCGGGATCAATTACGCTTTCATGTTTACGGGCATCAGGTTGGGCACGGCGTCGGCGGGCGCGATTGCAATTCTACTTTACGTGCCGTTTGCGACGCTCCTGTCGGTGATCTTCCTGCAGGACAGGGTCGGCCGGCGTCGCGCGCTCGGAGTCGCCCTCGCATTCGCGGGCGTGGCGATGATCGCATTCAGCAAGGGCGAGGCGCGGATCGGGCTTGGAGTCGGGTTTGTCGCGATCGCAGCTTTTTCCGAATCGATCGGCGCGATCCTGATAAAAAAATCGCCGGCGTTTAAACCGTTCGAACTCCTCGCCTGGTTTTCGCTCATAGGATCCATGGTCCTGTGGACCGGCGCGACGCTGTTTGAAGACGGCAAAATCGAGGCCTTCCGGGAGGCAGACAAGATTTTCCTTACGGCCGCCATTCTTTATTCAGCGTTCGGCGGCTCGATCTTCGGCCATTCGGCCTATTACTGGCTGTTACAGCGCCTGCCGGTGAGTCAGGTGGCGCCGAGCGTGCTGTTGACGACGTTCCTGGCGGTTTCGTTCAGCGTTCTGCTTCTTGGCGATCCCGTGAGCCTCAAGCTCGTCATCGGCGGCGCGATGACGCTGGCAGGCGTCGGCGTCGTGCTCTTGCGCGGACCGAAAACACGCGCGCCGCCCGTACGCCCGCTTGAGGCCGGCGCGCCCGAGCCGTTAGGATAGGCCGTGCAATTTATCGACGCTCCATCGCCCAACCATAATGAGCGCGGTCGCGCTGTCGACACAGTGATTCTGCATTACACCGGCATGAAAACCGGCGCGGAAGCGCTCGAACGTCTCTGCGATCCGGCTTCGAAAGTGAGCGCGCATTACCTCATTGAAGAGGACGGCCAGATTTTCCGATTGGTCGACGAAAACGCGCGCGCCTGGCACGCCGGCGTGTCGTCATGGAAAGGCGAGATCGACATCAACGCCCGCTCGATCGGCGTCGAGCTCGTCAATCCCGGCCATGAATTCGGCTATCGCGATTTTCCCGAAATCCAGATCGACGCGCTTGTCGCGCTGTTGAAAGATATCCGAACGCGTCATGACATTCCGCCTGCCCGGGTGCTCGGCCATTCCGACGTCGCGCCGGAGAGGAAGACCGATCCGGGCGAGAAATTCCCCTGGACGCGACTCGCCGCGGAGGGTCTGGCGCTCGCGCCCTATGACGGCCCGCCCGATGACAACGTTGCTCTTGAAGACGCTTTAGCCGCGCTTGAATTCATCGGTTATAATCTAGGGAACACGCAAGCGGCTGTCGTGCGCGCTTTTCAACGCCGGTTTTGCCCTGCTGCGCTGGGGAAGGGCTTCGACCCTCTCACCAAAGCGGCGCTGATCGCGGTCGCCGCTGAATTAAGAGCAGCTTAGCGTTCGCACGCTATTTCGAGCGCAAATCTTTCGGTCTTGCAAACGCGATCAACCGGCCGCCGGCGAAATTCGTTTCACGCCAGGCGGCGACATCGAAGGCGAACTGCGCCAGCGCGCCCTTCGGAAATTTTTTCTCGAGCCGCGCCATCGCATGTTCTTCGGACGCGGCGGCCAATCCCAGCGCAAACTCGTGAATTCCCGGATTGTGGCCGATGAGAAGGACATGTCCGAATTGGTTTGGCGACGCCTGAACGGCCGCCAGCAATGTCGCCGGCGCGGCGGCGTAGATCGCGTCGTCGAAGATCGCATGCGGCGGTTCGGGAAAATGGTCTGTCGCCGCGTTGAGCGTTTCGCGGGTTCTCGCCGCAGGCGAACACAGGGCGAGGTCGGGCGGCTGTTCGCGCGCCGCAAGGAAGGCGCCCATGAGCGAGGCGTCTTCGCGCCCGCGCGCCGTCAATGGCCGGTCAAGGTCGCGAACCCCGGCCGAGCGGCCTACCGCCCTGGCGTGCCGTAAGAGCGAAACCAGCTTCATCGTCCCAGAAGTCTACGCTGACGGACGCCGGCTGTCGAAGCAGACCTGCGCCCCGCGGTCTTGACCTCCGCCGCCTCAAAGGACACATCTTCCCGGTCAGACGGCCGGGCGGCCGCGAGGGCCGCAAGGCCTTCGAGGAAAGTCCGGGCTCCGCGGAGACAGGGCGCCGGGTAACGCCCGGCCAGGGCGACCTGAGGGAAAGCGCCACAGAGAACGGACCGCCCGCCTTCGCCTTCGGGCGTTGGCGCGGCAAGGGTGAAAAGGTGCGGTAAGAGCGCACCGCTGCGTTGGCGACAATGCAGGCATGGCAAGCCCCGCCCGGAGCAAGACCGAATAGGGACGGCGCGCTGGCGACAGCAGGCGGGTCTTCGCGCCGAGCCGTCCGGGTTGGTTGCTTGAGGAGGCGTGCAAGCGTCTTCCCAGATGAATGGCCGTCCTTTCGCTTCTCTCCGGAGAAACGAAAGACAGAACCCGGCTTACAGGCCGTCTGACGCTTTTTTTTCATTCTTCAATTCGTCGTTTTTTCATGGCCATCTCGGCGCGAAGCAGCGTATCGAAACGCCATGCTGATCATCCCGTCTGTCATTCCCGCTAGCCTTTTTTTCGTCAAACCTCCTCTCGCGAGTCCCGCTGAATGTTGATTACGCTGCTTCTGGTTCTATTGCTCGGCGTCATCGAGGGCCTGACCGAGTTTCTGCCCGTGTCCTCGACGGCGCATCTTCTCGTCGCCGAGCAGGTGCTCGGCTTCCACCCGCCGGGCGAGGTTTTCCCAATCGTCATTCAGTTCGGCGCCATTCTCGCCGTCGTCGTCGTCTATTGGCGGAAATTCTGGGATGCGTTTATCGGTCTGCCGACGAAACCGGAGGCGCGCCAGTTCGCGCTCGGCGTTTTCATCGCCTTTTTGCCTTCGGCCGTCGCCGGCTTCCTGCTTCACGGTTTCATAAAAAACGTGCTGTTCGACCCCTCGATTTCGCTGACCGTCATCGCGACGACGCTGACCGTCGGCGGCGTGCTCATTTTGGTTCTTGAACGGATGGCGCCGCCGCCGCGCTATGACGACGGCGATCATTTGCCGTTATGGAAATGCTTCCAGATTGGACTGTGCCAGGTTCTCTCGCTGGTTCCCGGCGTATCGCGTTCGGGGGCGACCATTCTGGGCGGCATGCTGCTTGGCGTTGAGCGTAAAGCGGGCGCGGCGTTCACTTTCTATCTCGCGGTGCCGACTATGCTCGCCGCGACTGTCTATGATCTCTACAAGAACCGCAACGTTTTGAGCGTCGACGCAGCTTCGGATATCGCTATCGGGTTCGTGGTATCGTTCCTCGTCGCCTATATCGTGGTCAAAACCTTTATCGCCTTTGTCGGACGCTACGGTCTGAGACCCTTCGGCTGGTATCGCATCGGCGTCGGTCTTGCGATTTTCGCCTATATTGCTCTCGGACGTTGATTGCTCGTACCTTGCCGATTCAATCAGGAGAACGATTATGGCCAGAGCGACAGGCATCGGCGGCGTCTTCATGAAGTCGCGCGATCCAAAAAAGCTGATGCAATGGTACGCCGAACATCTGGGGCTTGAATCGAACGATCAGTTCGTTGGATCCGTTCTGAAATGGCGCGAATATGATGAACCGGAAAAAATCGCATCATCCGTATTTGGCCTGTTCGAACAGGATACCGAGTATTTCAACCCGAGCGTCGCGCCGTACATGGTCAATTTCCGCGTCGACGATCTTGACGGTCTGCTCGCCAGGCTCCGCGCCGCCGGCTGCAAGGTCGAGGACAAGATCGAGGAAATGGAAGGCATCGGCCGGTTCGGCTGGGTCATCGACCCCGAGGGGCGCAAGGTCGAACTCTGGGAGCCGGCGGCCGGTCAATAGCGCGAAGAAAGGCCGTGCATCGTTCCTGTCTGGCGCCGGGATTGCGGCCTGTTCCGGCGCGGAAAAGCACGGTAGGGTTGGAATGCGATCATGCTCCGTGCGCGGGCTGTGCGAAGCGAAGTCGGGAGGGCGAAAATGAAGTTACCTATTTTCAAGGCGTTTCTGGCCGGCTGGGCCTATCTGGCGGCCCATCCGTTGACTGTTTTCAAAATACTCTGGCTGCCGACGCTGCTGCTGATGGCGGCCTATGCCTACTTCATGCCGTCCATGCTCGACGCGCAAATGCAATTTTCGACGATCGGCGAGGGCGAGGATCCTTCCAAAGTGTTCGAAGCGCTTGGCCCGATGATGAAATCGGTCGGTTGGCTCTATCTGCTGATGGCGATCGTTTATCCGATGATGATCGCCGGCGTCCTTCGGCATGTGGTGCGCGGCGAGGCGCCCGCGCTTCCCTTCTATTTTCAATTTTTCGGCGACGAGTTTCGCGTTCTCATCGCCTACATTCTATACCTGATTATGATTGTATTCCTTTCTGTCGTCGGCTTTCTGGCGGTCCTTGTGCTCGCATATGTTTCGGGAGTCGTTGGGACGCAGGTCGGCGGAATCATTACTTTACTCCTTGTTGTCGCTTTTGTTTCCATATTCATCTGGTTCCTCCTGCGGCTGTCGGTGTTTTTCCCGGCCGCGATCGGGTCGCGCAGTCTCGGCATTCCGGAATCCTGGCGGGTCACGAAAGGAAATGCATTGGGATTGCTCGTCTACTGGATCCTGTGGGGCGTCGCCATAATCGTCGTCGCGTCGGTCTTTATGATTTTCATCGCTGCTGACTATTTTCAGTTCATCGGCGAAATGATCGCGGCCGGACAGGACGAGGCGGCGCAACAGGAAATCAGCCGACGCATACTGGAAATGCAGCGCGATCAATGGAACATGGCGCGTCCCGGTTTCTGGCTGTTCGCCCTAGCAAACTATTTATTTACGATCGTTTATACGGCGATGTGGACGGTTGCGAGCGGAGTCGCCTATCGCTATCTCTCGGGCGAAACGGAGAGGGCTGCATGACTCTGCCGTCGCGCACCGCTTTCGCCGCACTTGCGCCCATTTGAGGCCGACTTTATGCGGTAGTTTCATGGCGTTCGGCGCGGTGAAGCGGAGTTCAAGTGATGGCGACAGAAAATGTCGGCGACAGCGCCGAAAAAACAATTTCAGCGGCGGGCGTGCGGCGCGCGGCGGCGCGCCTCGAAGGCCTCGCCGTCAGGACGCCGTTCATTGAATCCGACGTGCTGAACGAGACGGCCGGCGGCCGGATCCTTTTAAAGCCTGAAGTTCTCCAGCATTGCGGCTCATTCAAGTTTCGCGGCGCGTACAACCTCATCGCGCAATTAACGCCGGAAGAACGCGCGCGCGGCGTGCTCGCATGGTCGTCTGGGAACCATGGGCAGGGCGTGGCGCGCGCCGCCCGCCATTTCAACACGTCCGCCGTCATCGTCATGCCGACCGACGCGCCGCAGTCGAAGGTCGAAAAAGTGCGCGGCTACGGGGCCGAGATCATTCCTTATGATCGCTACAGCGAGGATCGCGAGGCGATCGGCCGCGCGCTCGCTGAGGAGCGCAGAATGGCGCTCGCGCCTTCTTACGATCATGTTGCGATCATCGAAGGGCAGGGCACGGTCGGTCTCGAAACCGCCGAGGACGCCGCAACGATGGGCGCCGAGCTTGACGCCTTCATCATCTGTTGCGGCGGCGGCGGGCTGACTTCGGGCTGTGCGACGATCTTCGAAGAAGTTTCTCCGGACACGGAAATATGGATCGCCGAGCCGGAAGGCTTCGACGAAACCTGGGCGTCGATCCGCGACGGCGAGACCTATTCGGTCGACATTGCGAAGCGTACGATCTGCGACGCGCTCGCCACGCCGGCGCCGGGCGCGCTGACGCTGCCGATAATGCGGCGGCTGGTGAAGGGCGGACTTTCCATCAGCGAAGACGAGGTTGCGCGCGCGATCGTCTACGCCTTCAAATATCTGAAACTCGTGCTTGAGCCGGGCGGCGCCGTAGCGCTCGCCGCCATTCTCACGGGCAAGTTCGACGCAAGCGGCAAGACCGTCGCGTTGACGCTTTCGGGCGGCAATGTCGATCCGCCGCTGTTTGCGTCGATTCTTGAACGGTTTGGCTGAGACGCGGGTTAGGGGATCTATTGTATTTTGAATCTCCTCTGTCATTCCGGGTTCCGCACCTTGCGGCGGGGCTCCGGGATGACAGGGAAACGTTGAATTTCAACAGGCCTACGGCATTCCAGGATCGCCGCTGTTTTCTTCGTCTTGCGCCGGCGCGTGTGAAGAATCATCAGGCTCGGCGTTCGCGCCTTTCGGGTTAAGCTCGAGATCCATCGGCCCGCTGCTGTCTTTTTCATGCGGCGCCGGGCGCGGCGCTTCCCGATCGCCATGCTCATACGTCCAGTAATTCGGCGCCGCGCGGGCGCGTTCGACGCCCCTGCGTATTTCAACCGCTTGCGGATGATCTTCAAGAGCGAGCAATCTGTCGAGCGCCTTTTCGCCGTGCGCGCCCAGTCTGAAGCGCAGATAGCCGTAGTCGAATTCCGTCGCATCGAGTTCGCCGTCGGCGAGTCGGGCGTACTGGCTGTGCGCGGACAGCGCCCAGGGGTCGAGGACAGGCGTAGCGAGCGCAATCAAAACGACGATCCACAACAGGGTCATCGCCGTGTTGATCGGCGCGACCAGCGGCATCCATCGGTCGGTGCGCCAGGTAAACTCCGACACGATCCCGGCGATGCAGACGAGGCTGTAGGCTGCCGCGAGTCCGGTCATGGCGACGCCGGCGACGCGCCCAGGCGTCAGGCCGTACTGGTCGACCCTGAGCCAGAACGCCCAGGCGGCGACGCCGGCGTAAACCGGAAAGCTGGCCAGCGTGACAAGGGTCGGTATCCGCAGCCACAGACCCGGCGGGCCGCCTTCGCCGTTCTGATAGACGCCGTTGAAAATCAGCATGGCCGCGAACGCCAGCCCGAGCATGATCGCGCCGGGATAGGGCTTGTCGACAATCGCGGCGGTTCCGTTGGTCGCCAGCACGACGATAAACGTCACCGAGAAAACAGCCATGATCGGAATGGCGATCCGGCAGAACAGCAGCAGAATAAGCCGAAGCGCGCCGAGAACCGCATCCTGCCCGCGCATCATCGCCGTCGACAGTCCGCCGACGGCGCCCAGAAACGGCAGCATGAACCACGGCTCCTGAAACGTTTCATGAAAGAAAGAAACGTCCATCGATTTCAGAAGCGCCGCCCAGGCGAACAGAAGAACGATCGCCAGCAACGCAAACAGCGCGGCGCCGGCGACAATCAGCGGCAATGTCAGTCCATGAAAGAAAACCGCCGAATAAGGCGGCGGGGCGCCTTCCTCCTGAGCCGCTTTGGCGAGCGTCGTCAATAGATAGGCGACGATCGGGCCCGACAGCCCAAACCAGAAGATGGCGGGAAATTCGGTCAGGTTGCGTCCATCGCCGTCGGCCGCTCCCATCATGAAATAATCGGGAACGGCGATGATCCCTGCAATGGCCAGCGCGGCTGCAAGCGCGCCGGTTAACCGCCGCTTCTCAGCCAGCAACAGGAATGCAAGCGCGCCCGAGACGACGAAAAAGAGAACTGTCGCCGGCAGTTGCGGATTGGCGACTTCATCGACCCAGTATTCGGCGATGGCGTAAACGATCAAACCAGTGACGAGGCCGATGACGAATCCCTGCAGCGCAAGGCCTCTCAGCGGCGTGCGGTTGCGTGCGCCCATGATCATCGCGATTCCCCTTTCAGGCCGCGCGGCCCGCGCGCAAAGGCGCGCAAACTGATATTTCCGGCCCGCGCGCGACAGGATTATCTTTTCGCCGGCCTTCGCCGGCGGGCCGCGCCCCCCGGCGCGGGCGGCCCACTCTAGCACCGGCCCGTGGGGACAAACAGCCCGTGACGCGCCCGCCCTGTCGGCTATGCTCGACGAATAAGCAGGAGATTCGGCGGGAATGAGACAATATCTCGATCTTTTGCGGCATGTCATGGAACAGGGCGTCGAGCGCGGCGACCGCACGGGCGTCGGCACGCGCGCCGTTTTCGGCTGGCGGATGCGCTTCGATCTCGACGATGGTTTTCCGGTGCTGACCACCAAGAAGCTGCACGTAAAATCTATCGTACACGAATTATTATGGTTTCTGTCAGGCGAAACCAACATTCGCTACCTGAAGGAAAACGGCGTTTCGATCTGGGATAAGTGGGCCGATGAGAGCGGCGAGCTCGGTCCTGTCTACGGCAAGCAGTGGCGGCGATGGGAAACACCGGAAGGCCGCACCATCGATCAGATCGGCTGGGTCGCCCGCGAGATCAAGCGCAATCCCAATTCGCGCCGCCTTGTCGTCAGCGCCTGGAATCCGGCCGACCTCGACCGGATGGCGCTGCAGCCCTGCCATTGTCTGTTCCAGTTCTTTGTCGCCGAGGGGCGGCTTTCCTGCCAGCTTTATCAGCGCTCGGCCGATATTTTTCTGGGCGTTCCGTTCAACATTGCGTCTTACGCATTATTGACCCAGATGATGGCGCGCGTGACAGGACTGCGTCCGGGCGAATTCATCCATACGCTCGGCGACGCGCATCTTTATCTCAACCATGTAGAACAGGCGAAAACACAGCTTCAACGCGCGCCCTATCCCCTGCCGCGCATGCGCATTAATCGCGACGTAAGCGACATATCGGACTTTCGCTATGAGGATTTCGTTCTCGAAGGCTACGAGGCTCATCCGCATATCAAGGCGACGGTGGCGGTATGAGCTTGCGCATCAGGGAAGCCGGCGACGAAGACGCCGAGCTCGTTCTCGACTTCATCCATGAGTTGGCCGCCTATGAAAAGCTCGCCCATGAGGTGACGGCGACGGTCGAGAACGTGCGCGCGACGCTCTTCGCCGAAAACCCGAAAGCTTTCGTTCTCATCGCCGAATGGAACGGCGCTCAATGCGGTTTCGCGCTTTATTTCTTCAACTATTCGACCTTTCTCGGTCGCCACGGCGTTTATCTCGAGGACCTCTTTGTGCGTAAAAGCTTTCGCGGCCGGGGAATCGGCAAGGCGCTGCTTGCGCGGCTTGCTGCGATCGCCGAGGCGAACGGCTGCGGCCGGCTCGAATGGTGGGTGCTTGATTGGAACGCGCCGTCGATTGCGTTTTACAAATCCCTCGGCGCCGAAGCTATGGACGACTGGACGGTCTACCGGCTGACGGGCGACGCGCTCGCCGCATTGGCGCGGGAGGATTCAAGCCAATGACGCGGATTGCGCTGGTCGCCGCGGTCGCCGAAAACGGCGTCATTGGAAGCGCCGGCGCGCTGCCGTGGCGCATCAGCGACGACCTCAAATGGTTCAAGCGCGCAACCACGGGCAAGCCGGTCATCATGGGCCGCAAGACCTATGAAAGCATCGGCGAGCCGCTGCCTGGCCGCGACAATATCGTCGTCACGCGCGATGAAAATTTTCAGCCCGAAGGGGTTATAATCGCGCGCAACCTCGAAACGGCGCTGGCGCGCGCGCACGACTGCGCAGACGCGCGCGGCGTCGAGGAGGTTTGCGTGATCGGCGGCGGCGAGATCTACGCCCAGACAATCGATGCTGCGACGCGCATTTACCTTACCCGGGTGAAAGCGCATGTTGCAGGCGAATCGAGTTTTCCGGCGCTCAAAGCCGAGGAATGGCGGGAAACCGCAGCCGGAGAATGCTTAAAAAGCGAACGAAATCAGTATGCTTGCGAATTTGTCATTCTTGACAGGGTTGTCCCGGCGGGCCGAACCCCGCCCAATTAGCGCCGCCGTTTTCGGAGAATGCCGCGACGGCGCCCCCGATGGCGCGAGAATCGCGGTTTAAGGAAGAAGCGCTTGGCGATCCTGGCGCGTGCGTCCCGGCGGCGATGTTGATGCAGTTCGAAGACGCAACCGGAATTCGAAGGAGGGGAGCGATGAAACGTCTGGCCCTGATACTCACGGTTTCCGTCGCGGCGGCGAGCGCCGCCCGCGCCGAACCCTTCGAAATCGCCTGTGCGCGGGGCGAGGATGCGCGCAAGATCGAAGTGCTGGAGCCGGGAACCGTGGGCGAGGCATGCGACGTTCGCTATGCGCGCGACGACGGCGCCAATGTGTCCGTGCCCTATCGCGCCAACCATGATGTCGAATTCTGCGCCGAAAAGGCGCGAGAACTCGCCGGCATTCTGGCGGATTCAGGCTATTCCTGCGCGCCGGTTGAGCCGTCTTCGCTGACGGCGGCGCCGGCGGCGCCTGAGCCTGAGAACGGCGCGCCGGAGCCTGCCGCCGCGACGGCGGCGACGGAAGTCGCCGCGCAGACGCCGGCGAGCGCTGCGGTTGCGCAGCCCGCGGCTGAACCTCAGCCGGCGCCCGCTTCGGAAACCGCGCCGGATGCGCTCGCCGAAAAGCTGAATGAAGTGCTTGAAGAAGCGCCGCAGACGTCCGCGCCGGAAGCTGCGCCGGTAAGCGCCGCGCCGGCTCCCGAACCCGCCGCGACGGCGGCGACGGAAGTCGCCGCACAGACGCCGGCGAGCGCTGCGGTTGCGCAGCCCGCGGCTGAACCTCAGCCGGCGCCCGCTTCGGAAACCGCGCCGGATGCGCTCGCCGAAAAGCTGAATGAAGTGCTTGAAGAAGCGCCGCAGACGTCCGCGCCGGAAGCTGCGCCGGTAAGCGCCGCGCCGGCTCCCGAACCCGCCGCGCAGACATCCGCAGAGCCCGCCAGGCCGGCGCCCGAGCCTGTTGAAAAGATTGTCGGCGCTGAACCGACGCCGCAACCGGCTGTCGCCGCCGTAACCCAGCCGACGCCCGCCGCTGCGCCGCCCGCCGTTTCGGAAAAAGCCGCCTCAAGCCCGTCAAAGCCGCGTCCGGTGCAGGAGGTGATCCGCGCCACGCTCGCCGCCCAGGCCGCCGCCTGGAACGAAGGCGACCTTGAAGGGTTCATGCAGACCTACTGGAACAGCGACGATTTGCGCTTTGTGTCGGGTACGGAGGTTTCCAAAGGCTGGACGCAGACGCTGAAACGATATCGCACTCGTTATGGCGACGGCCCGATGGGGCGGCTTGGCTTCCGGAATATGGAAGTCGAGCTTGTGCGCCACGACGTGGCGGTCGTCGTCGGCCGCTACGATCTGCAGCGCGGCGATGTCGCCGATTCGGGTCTGTTCACGCTGGTGATGAAGCGCATCAACGGCGCTTGGCGCATCGTGCACGACCATACGGTCGCCGATCCTAAAGCGGCGCAGTAAGGGCCTCGGCGATCTTGTCGGCGAGCGCGGCGAAGAGTATGCCGGCCGAACTGTCGGCCGCAACGGGCGCGCCGCGGTCGCTCGCCTCGCGAAGATCCGGGTAAAGAGGAACGGCGCCGAGGAACGGCGCGTCGATCTCGGCGGCGGCGCGTTCGGCGCCGCCTTTTCCGAAAACATAGGCGCGCGAACCATCCGGGTTTTCGATCCACGCCATGTTCTCGATGACGCCGAGCACGGGCGTCCCCGTTTTGCGGAAAAGCGCGGCGCCGCGGCGCATGTCCGCAAGCGCCATCTCCTGCGGGGTTGAAACGATGACGGCGCCGGAAAGCCGCTTGGTCTGAATGAGCGACAAATGCGCGTCGCCGGTGCCGGGCGGCGTGTCCACCAGCAGAATGTCCTGCTCGCCCCAGTCGACGTCGTTCATAAGCTGGCGCAGCGCGCCCATCACCATCGGCCCGCGCCAGGCGAGCGCCTGCTCCGGGTCGACCAGCATGCCGATTGACATCGCAGTGACGCCGTGGACCCGTTCCGGCATGATCTTGTCGTTTCTGACCACCGCCTTGTCTTTGAGGCCAAACAGCGTCGGCAGCGACGGCCCGTATATGTCGGCGTCGAGGAGTCCCGTTTTCAGCCCTTTGCGCGCCAGCGCTACAGCGATATTGGCGGCGAGCGTGGACTTGCCGACGCCGCCCTTGCCGGAGGCGACGACGACGATGCGCTTGACGCCGGGCATCATTTGCTGCGCGGCCTCAACACGCGCGCTTTTTTGAAGGCCGAAAGGATCGCCGTGACCGCCGCCCGCGCTGGGCGCCGGGCTATGAGCGGTGGCGACCGCAACGACTCGTTTGACGCCCTCAACGCCTTCGGCCGCGCGTTTGGCCGCCTCAAGCAGCGCCTCGCCCGCTTCCCGCGAACCGGCCGGAACCTCAAGCGCAAAGCGCACGGTCCCGTCGGGTTCGACGACAAGGCCGCTGATCCGGCCTTCCTCGATCAGATTGACGCCGGCGCCAGGGTCTGCAACGCCTGCAAGCGCCGTTCGCACCCGCTCGGTCAAGGGATTGTCCGCCATAAAGGCTCCAATTCGCGAAAAAGATTTGCGCTCGCGTTGCACCCAGTGTTTTCAATGACATATATAACGCGCGCGTTCCGAACCAAGCGCCGGACTTCGATTGAACGGTCCGGCCCGAGTCTGCAAGACTGAGCGGCGGAAAAAAAGAGAGACGCAATGCCCTGGCAAGACAAATCCGGCAATCGCGGCCCCTGGGGCCAGCCGCCGCGCGGCGGCAATAACGGCGGCGGCGACAGAGGCGGCGGACGCGGCGGCGGCGAACCGCCCGATCTCGAGGAATTGCTGCAGGCCTCGCGCCAGCGGCTGAAACGCGCCTTCCCGCGCGGCGGCGGACGCGGCGGCGGCAAAGGCCCGCGGTTCAACCGGATGACGGCCGGGCTTGCGGGCGGCGTTATTCTCCTCCTCTGGCTCTTCAGCGGGATTTATCAAATCAATCCCGGCGAGCGCGGCGTCGTCACCACATTCGGAAAATACACGCGGATCGAAGCGCCGGGTCTCAAATGGCGCATACCCTATCCGGTGCAATCCGTTGAGACCGTCCAGGTCGAACAGGAGCGCCAGACTGAAATCGGCTTTCGCGGCGAGGCGACAAGCCGCGGCGCAGAAGCTTTTTCCGAGAGCCTGATGCTGACCGGCGACAAGAACATCGTCGACGTTACATTTTCGGTGAACTGGAATGTCGACACGACTCCGGTCGGGGAAGGCGCGCTGCTGGGACCGGCGAAATTCATTTTCAACATCGAACGGCCTGAAAACGTCGTGCGCGCCGTCGCTGAAGCCGCAATGCGGGAAGTCGTCGGCGGCAACAATCTCGAACCGCTGATTACCGCCGGCCGCGAACTGGTCGAAGACGACACCAAGCGGCTTATGCAGGAAGCGCTCGATTCCTACGACAGCGGCATCCGGATCATTCGCGTGAACTATCGCCGCGCCGATGCGCCGCCGCAGGTCCGCGAAGCGTTTCTCGACGTCTTCAACGCCGGATCGGAAGCCGAGCGCAAGGTGAACGAGGCGCAGCGTTATTATAACGAGAAAATCCCGCGCGCCCGCGGCGAAGCGCAAAAGATTCTGGAAGACGCTGCGGCTTATGCGGCCAGCGTGACGGCGGATGCGCGCGGCCAGGCCGAACGCTTCAACCAGATCTACGACGAATACCGCAATGCGCCGAACGTGACGCGTCAGCGGATGTATCTCGAAACAGTTGAGACCGTCCTCGGCGATATGAACAAGATCGTCATTGAGGACGAAGCGGCCGAAGGCGTCGTGCCCTATCTGCCGCTGAACGAACTCAATCGGGAGCCGCGGCTGCGGCCGCAAACAACCAATCGCGAGGGGACGGAGCAATGAACAGATATTTCGGACCCGCGCTTGTCATCGGCGCGCTTGTCGCCTTTTTCATCGTAAAGTCGTTTCTTTTCACGGTTCACGAGCGCCGTCAGGCGATCGTGCTGCGCTTCGGCGATCCGGTGCGCGTGGAGGCGACCGCCGGACTCAAATTCAAATTGCCGATCGAAAACGTCATCTATCTCGACAAGCGCAATCTCGAATATGACAACCCGGCGCTCGAGATATTTACGGTCAATCAGGAGCGCCTCGTCGTCGATGCATTCGCGCGCTACCGGATCATCGAGCCGTTGCGCTATTACGAAAGCTTCCGTCAGGGCGGCGCGTCGGAACAGGTTCTGCGCCGGGAAGGCGAACGCCGTCTCGCCGCCGTCCTGGAATCAAGCCTGAGACGCGTTCTCGGTGAAGCAACGGATACAGAAATTATCAGGAACGAGCGTACGCATTTGATGCAACTGATCCGCGACTCCACCGCCAAGGAAGCGCGAAAATTCGGTGTACGGATTATCGATACGAAAATCCGCCGCGCCGATTTCCCGCAGGAAAACGAGGAAGACGTTTATCAGCGCATGCGGTCCGAGCGCATCCAGATCGCCCAGCGCATCCGCGCCGAAGGCGAAGAGCAGTTCCGCCGCATCACCGCCCAGGCCGACCGCGCCGAAACGGAAATTCTCGCCCGCGCCAACCGTATGGCGCTCGAGATTCAGGGCAAGGCCGACGCAACCCGCAACTGTATTTTCGCCGGCGCTTATGACGGCGCGCCCGTGCGCATCGAAGAACGCGAGCCGGGCTCAGCGGTTGTCGGCGCCGACATTGTTGAGGGCGCGCCCGAAGCGGCGGCGAATGAGGAAACCGCCAGCGGCGTCGCGCCGGCGACGACCGACGTCTCAGTGTTGCGGCCGGACAATGCCCTCACCATCACATGCAAGTTTGTCGCCGGCGGCGCGCGCGATCCGCAACGGGCGGAATTTTTCGCCTTCTACCGTTCGCTGCAGGCCTATGAGGCGGCCCTGAAAAAGGGCGAGACTACGATCCTGTTGTCGCCTGACAGCGAATTCATGCGCTATTTCAACAATTTGGATGGGCGTCGCCAATAATCTCCGGACTCGAGGACCACGGTCGACGCCGGCGCGCTTGCCGTCTTTGGCGGTTGCGTTAACCTGTCCGCATTAGGATCGGGGCCAGAAATATAGAGGCGGACATGGCGCGCAACGGCATAGTCGCCGCAACGGCTGCGGCGTTCCTTTTAACGATGGGTCTGGGGTTTTCGGGCGCTCAAGCGCGCGGGGCGCCGGACGGTTTCGCCGACCTCGCCGAACGGCTTTCGCCGGCGGTGGTCAACATCTCCACCGCCCAGCGCGTAAACGGCGTGACGACGACCGGGGAGCTCGAAGATCTGCGGCGCAAATTCGGCGGCCGGACCGCTTCGCTCGGCTCCGGTTTCATCGTCGATCCAGACGGCGTCGTCGTCACCAACAATCACGTCATCGACAACGCCGACGAAATCACCGTGACGCTTCATGACGGGCGCGAGTTCCGTGCAACCATCCGCGGGCGCGACAGCGAAACCGACCTCGCCGTTCTCGAGATTGACGACGCGTCGGTCCGCTTCCCCTATGTGGAGTTCGGCGATTCCGACAGGGCCCGCGTCGGAGACTGGGTCGTCGCCATCGGCAATCCGTTCGGGCTCGGCGGTTCGGTGACGGCCGGCATCATCTCGGCGCGCAACCGCGACATCCAGGCCGGCCAGTATGACGATTTCATCCAGACCGACGCGGCGATCAATCGCGGCAATTCGGGCGGTCCCCTGTTCAATCTCGATGGAGAGGTGATCGGCATCAACACCGCGATTTACTCGCAGACCGGCGGGTCGGTCGGCGTCGGCTTCGCGGTGCCGGCCGATCTGGCCTCGACCGTGGTCAGTCAGCTTCTCGAATATGGCGAGACGCGGCGCGGCTGGCTCGGCGTCACCATCGACGAGGTGGACGCCGATCTGGCTCGTTCGATCGGCCTCGACCGGCCGCGCGGCGCGCTTGTTTCGGTCGTGCGGCCGAACAGCCCGGCGCTTGTCGCGGGCGTCAAGCCTGACGACGTCATCATCGAGTTCAACCGCAAACCCGTCGACAGCGTGCGCGATCTGACGCGGGCGGTGGCCGAAACCCCGGTCGGCACGACAGCGCCGATGGTCGTTATCCGCGGGTCGAAGCGGATCACCCTGGCGGTGCGCGTCGACCGGCGCGAAACCCGGCTTCTGGCGGCGGCGACCGGCGACATTCTACCCAAGGGCGCGGCGCGCAGTTCGGGTCTCACCCTGCAGGAACCCACCAGCGAAGTGCTGCAGGCTTACGGCCTGCCCGCGGGCGTTCAGGGCGTCGTGGTGACTTCGGTCGATCCGGAAAGTCCGGCGGCCATTATCCTGCAGCCCGGCGACGTCATTCTCGAAATCGGCTGGGAGCGGATCACGCGGCCCGAAGCGGCGGTTGAAAAGCTAGAAAAGCTCAAGAATCTCAACAGCGGGCCCGTGCAGATTTACGTGCAGCGCGGCGATCTGCTGTTCTACGAATCGCTCAGGCCGTAAGAAAGTGAATAGTGAAATCGTGAATGGTGGAATGACGAAAGTGTAGTCTCCCCACTTCACCATTCACCATTCACGGTTCGCTAAATTCAGTCTGCGGAATACCCTGCAAATACAACAACGCCGTCAGGTCGCCGTGATCGATTCGCGCGCGCGCAGTCTCCGCCACGGCGGCCTTGGCGTGAAAAGCGACGCCGAGGCCGGCGCGCGCCAGCATTGAAAGATCATTGGCGCCGTCGCCCACAGCCAACGTTTCTTCAAGCGACAGGCCGGCTTCCGCCGCGGCGCGCAAAAGCGCGTCCTGCTTGGCGGCGCGCCCGAGCACCGGCTCTTCGACCTTTCCTGCGAGCGCGCCGTTCTCGATCAGCAGCGTGTTGGCCTGATGGCGCTTAAACCCGGCGGCCGCCGCAACGCGGGCGGTGAAAAAAGTAAAACCTCCGGAGACAAGCAGCGTTGTCGCGCCGGCCGCATTCATGGTCTGCACGAGCGTTCGCGCGCCGGGCGTCAATGTAATGCGGTTGCGAAAGGTTTCCTCGAGAGCAGTTTCAGGCACGCCTTTCAGCATGGCGACGCGTTCTCTGAGCGCTGCGTCGAAATCGAGCTCGCCGCGCATCGCGCGCTCGGTGATGGCGGAAACTCTTTGGCGCAAATTCGCAAATTCCGCCAGTTCATCGAGGCATTCCTGCCCGATAATGGTCGAATCCATGTCGGCGATAAGCAGCCGCTTGCGCCTGTCGTCGCCAGCCAGAATGTTGACGTCCACGGGCGCGCCGCCGACGGCGTTTCTTGCGCATTCGAGCAGGCCGGCAGCGTCTTCTCCGCCGCCCGCATCTAGCGCAATGTCGCATGCGACGCCGTCCGCCAGAACGCGCCCTGGACCGCCCTTGACCGCGGCGCGCGCCCGTTCGACAAGCGAAGGCTCAAGAGCGGCGCGCGCCGGGTCCGATATCAGCGAAAGAACATAGGCCATACGTGAACGGATGAATGAATCTCGAAAAGCGACTGTCGCGTTTATCGCAGGCCCGACCGCAAGCGGCAAGTCGGCCGCGGCGCTGGCGCTCGCTGAGGAATTCGGCGGAGAGATCGTCAACGCCGACGCCATGCAGGTCTATCGCGACCTGCGCATCCTGACCGCGCGCCCGTCCAAGGAAGAAGATACGCGCATTCCCCATCATCTGTTCGGTTGGCTCGACGGCGCCGAGCGCTGTTCGGCCGGGCGCTGGGCCCGCGCCGCCGCCGACGTCATCGCCGGCCGCCGCCGGCCGACGTTCGTTGTCGGGGGCACGGGGCTTTATTTTCGCGCGCTTGAGGATGGGCTGTCGCCGATACCCCAAACGCCGGACGCGGTCCGCGCCGCCGCGCGCGCCCGGCTTGAAGCCTTGGGGCCGGAAGCCTTCCAGCGCGAGGTTGTTTCTCGCGATCCGGATATGGCCAGGCTCAATATCGGCGATGTGCAGCGGCTGCTGCGCGCCTGGGAGGTCCATGAGGCGACGGGCCGTCCCCTGTCGGCGTTTCAGGCCGAACCGCGCACGCCCCTGATCGCGCCGCCGGTAGCCCGCGTCGTCATAGAGCCGCCGCGCGAAGCGCTCTATGCGGCCTGCGAGGCCCGTTTCGACCGGATGATGGAGGAGGGCGCGCTGGAAGAGGCGCGCACGCTCGCCACCCGGGGGCTCGATCACGGTCTGCCGGTAATGAAGGCGCTCGGCGCGGCGGAGCTTATGGCCCATCTCCGGGGCGAGATGACGATCGAAGAGGCGGTCGATCGCGCCCGGCGCAACACGCGGCGTTTTGCGAAGCGTCAGCGCACCTGGTTTCGCGGGCAGGCGCCCGACTGGCCGCGGGCGATCGATGCAGACGAGGCGATCATCCTCCTCAAAAAAGCGCTTGCGCAATAGTTGACTTTTTATGCAACTACCTTTAGCAGATTATCTCGGTCATGTGGTTCTGATATGAGATTTGCCCTCATTATCGTACTTAAGCTCGCCGGCGGCGCGGAGACCTGACAGGTCTTCACGACGGCGGCGGGTTTTTTTGGGGCTTCGCTAGAAGCCCCTTCTTTTTTGCCCGGAAACCAGCCGCTTCGCCTTCGCCGACGACTGGACGCCGGAAAGGAAGGAAAATGGCGGACGCCGCCGATCAGCCCCAGCCCGCGCCGCCGCCCGTCTCGGGCGCGGAAATCATTCTGAAAGCCCTTGAAGACCAGGGCGTCGAAGTGATTTTCGGCTATCCGGGCGGCGCGGTCCTGCCGATTTACGACGCCCTGTTCGCCCACAAATCGCTCCGCCATATCCTCGCCCGTCACGAACAGGGCGCCGTCCACGCCGCCGAAGGCTACGCGCGCGCGACCGGCAAGGTCGGCGTCGTGCTTGTCACCTCGGGGCCCGGCGCCACCAACGCCGTCACCGGGCTCGCCGACGCCATGCTCGATTCGACGCCGCTGGTGTGCATCACAGGGCAGGTCGCGCGCCACATGATCGGCACCGACGCCTTTCAGGAATGCGACACCGTCGGCATCACCCGGGCCTGCACCAAGCACAATTATCTCGCTGACGATCCGGCGCGACTCGCCCATGTCATCCATGAAGCATTCTACGTCGCGCGGTCAGGCCGGCCCGGGCCGGTGGTGATCGACATTCCCAAGGATGTGCAGTTCGCCGCCGCCGCCTATCAGGGGCCGCGCGACGTGCGCCACCGAACATACAAGCCCAAAGTCGACGCGTTGCCCGACAAGATTGGCGAGGCCGTCGACATGCTGGCCGCCGCCGAACGGCCGGTGTTTTACACCGGCGGCGGCGTCGTCAGTTCAGGCCCCGAGGCGTGCCGGCTCTTGCGCGCGTTGGCGCGCGAAACCGGCGTTCCGGTAACCTCGACGCTCATGGGACTCGGCGCCTTTCCCGCCGCCGACCCGTTGTGGCTCGGCATGCTCGGCATGCACGGGAGCTTCGAGGCGAATAACGCCATGCATGACTGCGACCTGATGATCGCCGTCGGCGCCCGTTTCGACGACCGGGTGACGGGCCGGCTCGACGCCTTCTCGCCGCGCTCGCGCAAGATCCACATCGACATCGATCCGTCCTCGATCAACAAGAACGTGCGTGTCGATCTCGCGCTTGTCGGCGATTGCGAACATGTGCTGGGCGACATGCTGGCCGCCTGGCGTGCGCGCGGCGGGAAGAGCCGCGATCTCGCCGCCTGGCGTGCGACAATCGACGGCTGGCGGCGGCGCAAGTGCTTTTCTTACGAAAAAAGTCCGCATGCGATCAAACCGCAATACGCCATTGAACGGCTGTATGAACAGGTCAAGGACCGCGACGTCTATATCACGACGGAAGTCGGCCAGCATCAGATGTGGGCCGCCCAGCATTTCCATTTCGAAGAGCCGCGCCGGTGGATGACGTCGGGCGGGCTCGGCACGATGGGCTACGGCTTGCCGGCGGCGATCGGCGCGCAGGCCGCGCACCCCGAAGCGCTCGTCATCGACATCGCCGGCGAGGCGTCGGTGCAGATGACCATGCAGGAAATGTCGTGCGCCGTTCAGCACGAATTACCGGTGAAGATATTCATTCTCAACAACCAATATATGGGCATGGTCCGCCAGTGGCAGGAGCTTTTGCATGGCGGGCGCTATTCCCACAGCTATTCGGCCGCCTTGCCGGATTTCGTAAAGATGGCCGAGGCCTTCGGTTGCATTGGCCTGCGCGCCGAAACGCCCGGCGAACTCGACGCCAAAATTCTGGAGATGATCAACTGCCCGAAGCCGGTGCTTTTCGATTGCATCGTCACGAAAGAGGAAAACTGTTTCCCGATGATCCCGTCTGGCGCGGCGCATAATGAAATGATCCTCTCCGGCGCGCCTGTCGCCGGCGACGAGATCAGCGATGAAGGCAGGGTGCTGGTATGACATCGTCTTCCGTTTACGCGCCGAACACGCGTGAAGAAGAAACCGAACAACGCACGATCGCCGCCATCGTCGACAACGAACCCGGCGTGCTGGCGCGCGTCGTGGGCCTCTTTTCGGCGCGCGGCTACAATATCGAGAGCCTCACGGTCGCCGAAACCGACATGGAAAAGCACCGGTCGCGCATCACCATCGTCACCCGCGGCGCGCCGTCGACGCTTGCGCAGATCGAAGCGCAGCTTCTGCGCCTCGTGCCGGTGCGTTTCGTGATCGACGTCAGTCGGGACCGGGACGGCATCGAGCGCGAACTGGCGCTCTTTAAAGTCGTCGGTTCGGGAGAAAAACGCGTCGAAGCAATGCGCCTCGCCGACGCTTTCCGGGCGAAGGTGATTGACGCTTCGCACACGTCCTTTATCTTCGAACTCACCGGGGGCAGGGACAAGATCGACGCCTTCGCCGACCTGATGACGCCGCTTGGGCTTGCAGAGATTTCCCGCACCGGCGTCCTGTCGATCCGGCGCGGGCCTCTGACGCCAAAACAGCAGGAGGAGGCGAGCGATGCTCAATAAACTGCTGGCCGCGGGCGCGGCGACGTCGGCCGCGCTCGCCGCCGCCGTTCTCGCCGGCGAGCCCGAAGAGGCGATGCTTGCCGCCGATCGGGCGTTCGCCGCCATGGCCGCCGAAAAAGGCGTTCCGGCCGCCTTCGCCGCGTTTGCAGCCGAAGACGTCAGAATGTTTCCCGACGGCGGCGAACCCTATCAGGGCCGCGGGGCGATGATCGCGCGATTTCAGGACTGGCCGGAAGGCGCGACGTTGAAATGGGCGCCCGAGGAAGCCGTCGCCGCGTCAGGCGGCGATTTCGGCTTTACCTGGGGCCGCTATGTCTACAAGGGTCCGGACGGCGACGGCGGAACCGAGACCGATCACGGAAAATATGTTTCAATCTGGCGGCTCGAGGCCGACAGGTCATGGAAATTCATCGTCGATATCGGCAATTCGAACCCTGCGCCTGACGCTGCAAGCGAGGAATGAAAATGCGCGTTTATTATGATCAGGACACGGATGTAAGCCTTATCGCATCGAAACGCGTGGCGATCGTCGGTTACGGCAGTCAGGGCAGGGGCCATGCGCTCAATTTGCGCGATTCCGGCGTTGCAGACCTCTGCGTAGCGCTTCGCGCCGACTCGCCGACGGCGAAGAAATGCGCCGCCGACGGGATCGAGGTTCGCTCGGTCGCGGACGCTGCGCGCTGGGCGGATTTGATCATGATCCTCGCGCCCGATGAATTGCAGCGCGACATTTATTACGCCGACATTCACGACAATCTGCGCGAGGGTGCGGCGATCGCGTTCGCCCACGGCCTTAACGTGCATTTCAGCCTGATCGAGCCGCGCGCCGATCTCGACGTCGTCATGATTGCGCCGAAAGGGCCGGGCCATGCGCTGCGCGCCCAGTACGAGGAAGGCAAGGGCATTCCGGGGCTCATTGCGGTTCATCGCGACGCGTCAGGCAAGGCGCATGATCTGGCGTTGTCCTACGCCGCCGCCATCGGCTGCGCGCGCGCCGCCGTCATCGAAACGACCTTTCGCGAGGAATGCGAAACCGACCTCTTCGGCGAGCAGGTCGTGCTGTGCGGCGGTCTCGTCGAACTCATCCGCGCCGGTTTCGAGACTCTGGTCGAGGCCGGCTATGCGCCGGAAATGGCCTATTTCGAGTGCCTCCACGAGGTGAAACTCATCGTCGACCTCGTTTATGAGGGCGGCCTGTCGAACATGAACTATTCGATCTCCAACACCGCCGAATACGGCGAATATCAAACCGGGCCGCGGATTATCACCGACGGGACCCGGGCGGAAATGAAACGCGTCCTCGCCGACATCCAGCAGGGCCGTTTCGTGCGCGACTGGATGCTCGAAAATCAGGCCGGCCTGCCGAGTTTCAAGGCCAAGCGGGCGATCGACGCCGAGCATCCGATCGAGGCGGTGGGCGAAAAGCTGCGCGCGCTGATGCCTTTCCTTGCGGAGAAGAAACTGGTCGACCGCAACCGGAACTAGTCCGACTACGGCGCGCGCAACGCAAGGGGCCGTTGCAAAGGCTTTTCGTAGCCGTTATTGAATCACGCCGGACCGGGCGGGGGTGAATACGGTCTCAGGAGGCATTGGGTTGCGCCGCAGGATGATCAGCGGCGCATCAACTGCGAGCAGCGCATCGGAAGGCGCGTTGCGCGCAAAATTTGCGGGCGCTGCTGGGTATGGTCGAGTTTTTGCGCCGTTTGGGGCGCTTTCTCAACGAGATGGATGCCAAAGCGATGACGTCGCTTGGCGTCTCGCTAATTCTGCTCGTCTTTGTCGTCCTGATGTTTTTCTACGGCCAGCGCTGGCTGCATCTGGATGAAGAAGGCGCGGCGACCACCCTCATAAACCGCGCCGCCAATTCGCCCTGGGCGGTTGTGGGCGTGATTTCCGTTTACGTGCTGCTGGCGCTTACGGGATTTCCCCAGATTCTGCTGATTGCAGCCACCGTCATCGCCTTTGGACCGCAGTCCGGCGCCGCCTACGCCTGGATCGCCACCATGGCGAGCGCCACCTTCACCTTCGGACTCGGGCACATGCTCGGCGGCGGATGGGTGCGCCGGTTCGGCGGCCCCCGGGTGCAGACGACCATCGGATTTGTGGGCCGTCACGGCGCGCTGGCGAGCGGGCTGGTGCGCGTCGTGCCTTCGGCGCCGTTCATCGTCGTCAACGCCGCGGCCGGCGCCGCGCATATTCCGATCCTGAAATTCTGGGCGGGAACCGGCGTCGGCATCGTTCCCAAGATCCTGTTGGTGGCGGCGCTCGGCGCATTGGCGCCCGATCAGTCGGCCCTGCGCGAAGGTCTTGGCGGCGTTGTGGAATTTTTCACCAACCGGGAGCCCCGCCATCTGGCGCTTCTGGTGTTGATCGTCACCGTCTGGCTGGGTTTCCTGCTGCTCGTGCGCTGGTTTTACTTACGCCTGCGCCGCCGCGATGCGGCCGGCGAATAAAATGAGCGCGGGAAAGAGAATCCCGCTACGCTGCGAATCAACGGATTCGCCCCGTTTCCTCAATTCAGTCGGGCTTTGTTGACGATTTAGGAACGCATTAAGGTTAAGTAAAACGCCGACAGACAATCCCGGCGATAGGAATTGATCATGCTCTCTACGCTTTTCGGCATGCTCTCTGCGGATATGGCGATCGACCTCGGCACCGCGAATACACTCGTTTACGTCAAGGGACGCGGAATCGTTCTCAACGAGCCGTCCGTCGTGGCGATTGAAACGCGTTCCGGCCGCAAGCATGTCCGCGCCGTCGGCAACGAAGCCAAGGAAATGCTCGGCAGGACGCCCGGCGAGATCGAGGCGATTCGGCCGATGCGCGACGGCGTCATCGCCGACTTCGAAGTCGCCGAAGCGATGATCAAGCACTTCATCCGCAAGGTTCACAACCGGCGCTCATTTGCGAGCCCGCGCATCGTCGTCTGCGTGCCGTCGGGCGCAACCGCAGTCGAGCGCCGCGCCATTCAGGAATCGGCGCTGTCGGCTGGCGCGCGGAAAGTAGAGCTCATCGAAGAGCCGATGTCGGCTGCGATCGGCGCGGGTCTGCCGGTGACAAGCCCGACCGGCTCCATGGTCGTCGACGTCGGCGGCGGCACCACCGAGGTCGCCGTCCTGTCGCTCGGGGGCATCGTCTATTCGCGCTCCGTGCGCGTCGGCGGCGACAAGATGGACGAGGCGATCATCGCCTATATCCGCCGCATGTATAATCTTCTGATCGGCGAGGCGTCGGCCGAGCGCATCAAGACGGAAGTCGGCTCGGCGATGATCCCGACGGAAGGTTCGGGCGTGACCATTCAGATAAAGGGCCGCGATCTCATGCATGGCGTCCCGAAGGAAGTCCGCATCGGCGAGGCGCAGGTCGCCGAGGCGCTCGCCGAACCGGTGAGCCAGATCATCGAGGCCGTGAAGGTGGCGCTCGAGGCGACCCCGCCGGAGCTCGCCGCCGATATCGTCGACACCGGCATCATGTTGACGGGAGGCGGCGCGCTTCTCAAAAATCTGGATCAGGTTCTACGCGACGAAACGGGGCTGCCGGTTTCGGTCGCCGACGATTCGCTGTCCTGCGTCGCGCTCGGCACCGGGGCGGCGCTGGAAAACACCAAATCGATGCGCGGCGTCCTGACCTCTGCTATTTAACAGGACAAAGCGCGTGAGTGAGGCATGGAAGTACTTGGTCAGGACCGGCGGGAAGGGCTCGGACGCAAGGCGAATTCTCGTTTCAGCCTCCTCCTGCTAATCCTCATCGCCGTTCTTCTCCTTCTTTCAAGCCTTTATTCCGCCCAGGCTTCCGTATTCCGCAAGGCGCGCGAGAGCGTCATCGACGCCGCCGCGCCGGTGCTGTCGCTGTTCGCCGGACCGATCGCCTATATCGACGGCGTCGTCGGCCGGGTCAGCGACTACTTCAACGTGCTGGAGCAAAACGAAGCGCTGCGTCAGGAAAACGCCGAACTCAGGCAATGGATGGATGAGGCGCTCGCCCTGCGCGAGACCATCGCAGCCTATGAAAAGCTGCAGAATTATCAGGCGCCGCCGGAAGCGCGCCCGATCGATGCGTTCGTCATCGGCGAGTCCAACGACGCTTTTGCCCATTCAATGCTCGTCAATGCGGGCGCGAACAAAAACGTCAGACGCGGACAGGCGGTCGTCGACGATCGCGGCCTGGTCGGTCGCATTGTCGAAACCGGCGCGCACGCCGCGCGCATATTGCTGCTCACCGACATTCAAAGCCGCGTGCCCGTCTATGTGGAAGGCGCAGGCGTCGAAGGCATTCTGGTCGGGCGCACCAAGGCGCATCCGGCGATCAGTTTTACCGAAAACGCCGACCACCCGCCTGTCCTCGAAGGCTACAGAGTCCTGACCTCGGGGGCGGGAGGCGTACTGCCGCGCGGCCTTCCCGTCGGCGTCGTCCGCGGCGAAACCAGGGGCGAGATGATTGTCGATCTTTATGCGAATTATGCGCGCACGCGCATGGTCAGGGTAATCAATTACGAATTCCCGCATTTGACGTCGGATGAGGAAGCGGCGGCGGCGCAAGCGCTTGAGGGCTGAGGGAAGGCCGGTATGGGCGACCGAGCGGAAGGACTGTCACGGCTGGCGAAAGCCGCGACGCCGACAATATTGGGACTGTTTGGCGTCATTGCGCTCGCCTTGCCGCTGCGGCTTGCCGAAGGCCATGCGCCGACGCCCATTCTGCCGCTTGTGGTGGTTTTTTTCTGGTCGATTTACGGGCCGAACTACCTTCCGGCGCTCAGCGTTTTCTTCGTCGGCTTGTTGCAGGACCTGTTAACCGGCGGCCCGCTCGGGCTCTGGCCGGCCGTTTACCTTTCGACGCAGTATATCGTGCTGTCGCAACGCTCCTATTTCCTCGGGCGCGAGCAACGCGTGGTTTGGCTCGGATTTGCATTGGCCGCTGTCAACGCCGGCGTTATGGTGTGGCTTGTGATGAGTCTGATGTCGAGCGTGTTGCTTCCCATCGGCGATCTGGCGCTGCAGATGCTGGCGACAGTTGCGATTTACCCGCTGTTCGGCGTCGCCTTCTCGCATCTTCACCGCCGCGTCCTGGTGGAGGCGTAAGCGATGCGCATCAGCGCCCACGATCCGGAACGTCAGGAAATTTTCTCCCGCCGCACCATCCTGTTCGGCGGCGTCACGAGTCTGCTTTTTGCAGGCGTCGCCGGCCGGCTTTATCAGCTCCAGATCGTCGACCACGATAAATATGTCGACCTGGCGCTCGACAATCAGTTCAACCGGCGCATTCTGACGCCGTTGCGCGGAGAAATCGTCGACCGTTTCGGCGTCGTCCTCGCTTCCAACCGGCAGAATTTCCGGCTGCTGTTTATTCCCGAGCGGACGAAAGACACCAGACATGCGCTCGACAGGATCAGCCAGGTCATTGATCTAAGCGAGGAAAAGCGCGCGCGCATCCTCAATCGGATCAAGCGCCGCGGCGCGTTCGTTCCGGTCGAAATCGAGGACAACCTCTCCTGGGACCAGTTTTCGAAAATCAGCTTCGATCTCCCGCATTTGCCCGGCGTGCTGCCGAATGTGGGCGACACGCGTGATTATCCTTTGGGCGAGGCCGCCGCGTTCGTTATCGGCTATGTCGGCGCTGTCACGGAGCGTGATCTCGAGGCGCAGGAAAACGACAAGGAGCGCACGCTGCTGCGCCAGCCCGGCTTCAAGGTCGGGCGCGACGGGCTCGAGCGCACCTATGACGAGGAGCTTCGCGGCAAAGCCGGCGAGATGCAGGTCAAGGTCAACGCCCATGGCCGCGTCATCGATGAGTTGAAAGATGACGCCCGTCCGCCCGTCCAGGGAAAACCGCTGGCGCTCACGATTGACGCCGAATTGCAAGTCGCCGCCATGAAGGAGCTCGAAGGAGAAAGCGCCGCCGCCGTGGTTCTCGACGCGGTCACCGGCGACATTCTGGTTCTCGCCTCGACGCCGGCGTTCGATCCCAATGCGTTCAACGTGGGCGTTGATCCGGCGATGTGGAAGGAGCTCAGTCAAAGCCCATACAAGCCGCTGATGAACAAGCCACTCGCGGGCGCTTATCCGCCGGGCTCGACGTTGAAACCGGCCAGCGCCATCGCCGCCCAGGTCGCCGGATTCAAAACAAACCATAAAGTGCGCTGCCTTGGCAAAACCTGGTTCGGCGACCGTTATTTCCATTGCTGGCGGCCAGGCGGTCACGGCGTCATGGACATGCGCGACGCCATCAAGCATTCCTGCGACGTTTATTTCTGGGAGATCGCCAAGACCCTGGAGATCGACATACTTTCCGATACAACCCGCAAGCTCGGGCTCGGACAGGCTTACGAGCTCGGAATTCCCGGCCAGAAGCCGGGCGTCGTCCCGAGCCGCGAATGGAAGCGCACCTACTTCGCCGGCCAGCCGGAAAACCAGACCTGGTTTCAGGGGGAAACGCTGTCGGCGATTATCGGTCAGGGCGCCGTTACGACGACGCCGCTGCAGCTCGCCGTCATGGCCGCGCGCATTGCGACCGGACGGGCGATCCGTCCACGGATCGTGCGCGCCATCGGCGATTTGGCGCCGCCCACGCCCCAGGCGCCGCCGATCAATCTCGATCAGTCCTATTTCGAGGTGGCGCGCGCCGGCATGGACGCCGTCACCAACGAGATTGGCGGCACGGCGTGGCGTTCACGGCTGGAGAAGCCGGAATGGCGCCTCGCCGGCAAAACCGGCACCAGCCAGGTGCGCAGGATCACGGCTGAAGAACGCGCGCGCGGCGTCACCAAGAACGAAGACCTGCCGTGGGAGCGCCGCGACCACGCCCTGTTCATCTGCTTCGCGCCGGTCGACAATCCGCGCTACGCCTGCGCGGTGGTGGTCGAGCATGGCGGCGGCGGCTCGCGCATGGCCGGCCCGAAAGCGCGCGAAATCATGCGGGCGGTGATGAAGAAGGATCCCGCCTCGCGCCCGCCGATCGATCCGCGCACGCTCGCCGCCCGGGCGAACGGCGCTGCGTCGCGGGAGGGCTAGGGGCGTGTCTTCGATCATCCTGCCCAGCCGACGGCGCGGATTTCGCGAACGCCTTGCGCGCTTCCACTGGCCGCTGATTATTCTCTTGACGATGATCGCCGGCGCCGGCGTCGTCACGCTCTATTCCGTCGCCGAAGGATCGTGGCAGCCCTGGGCGGCGAAGCACGCAATCCGTTACGCCAGCGCGGTCATTTTGCTGGTCGGGATGGGGCTGATCGGCATCCGGTTCTGGATGTCGCTTGCTTATCCGATCTATTTCGCCGCGCTCGCCGCGCTCATCGCTGTTCCGTTCATCGGCGAGACAATCATGGGCGCGCAGCGGTGGATCTCCGTCGCCGGCTTTCAGTTTCAGCCGTCGGAGGCGATGAAGCTCGGTCTGGTGATGGCGCTGGCGCGCTATTATCACGGGCTGCGGGCCGAGCAGGTGTCGCAAATTCTCTATCTCATTCCGCCGATTTTGATGATCGGCGCGCCGGTCGGTCTCGTTTTCATCCAGCCGGATCTCGGCACGGCGCTCTTGTTGGCTGCGACCGGCGTGGCGATCGTATTTCTCGCGGGATTGAGCTGGCGCATCGGCCTGTTCGGCATCGCCGGCGGCGTGGTCGCCGCCTATGTCGCTTATCGCTATGAGTTTCTCAAAGATTATCAGGTGAAGCGCATTCTCACATTTCTCGATCCCGACCGCGATCCGCTGGGCCAGGGTTATCACCTCTTACAGTCAAAGATTGCGCTGGGCTCGGGCGGACTCGACGGCAAGGGCTACATGCTGGGCACCCAAAGCCAGCTCAAATTCCTGCCCGAAATGCACACCGATTTCATCTTCACGATTTTCGGCGAAGAATTCGGGTTCGTCGGCGCCGTCGGCCTGCTCCTGCTTTATCTTACGGTCATCTTCATGGCCATACGGGTGGCGCTGCGCTCGAAGTCGCACTTCGCGCGACTTGCTTCGATGGGCGTCGTGGTGACGTTCGCGCTCTATGTGCTGATCAACGCCGGCATGGTGACGGGACTGGCGCCGGTGGTCGGCGTCCCGCTGCCGCTCGTTTCATACGGCGGCACGGTCATGACTGTGATCATGGCCGGCTTCGGTCTGATCATGAGCGCGCATGTGCATCAGGATCAGGAGATCCTGCGGTCGCGGGAATTTTTCTGAAACAGATACGATTCAAGCCCGCGACGATGCGGTCAGGCCGCCGCCAGATGCGCTTCGAAAGCCGAGCGCGTTTCGGCGAAGACTTCTTGCGCCTTGCCGAGGCAATGGGCGGGGTCGCCGCGGTCGGCTTTCATGCAGCACTCTTCAATATTTTTCGCCAGTTCGGCGAGACGGCGTGCGCCTACATTGGCGGCCGAGCCCTTGAGCGCATGAGCTGTTTTGGCGGCCTGTTCGGCGTCGCCTTCGCCGATCTGGACTACGAGATGCTCCAAAAGCGATTCGGTCGACTGCCAGAAGGTCTGAAGAATTTCCTGCGCGCCGGCGACGCCGGCGGCGGCGACGAGCCCGTCGATCTGCTCCAGTTCAAGCACCGGCGGCTGTACGGCATGCGGGTCGGTCACGTCGGTTTCCACTCTGCGGGCGGTCTTCGGACCATTATCGCCAGTTGATCTCTGGCTTTCTATCGCCTTGGCCCGCAAGGATTGCTAACAGCGGTAAAAATTCGTCTAAGATATGAAAAAATTTCAACGCCGCGCCAGACGGCTGGCAGGGAAGGGGATATTAACCATGCAAGTACATGACAAACCGCCTGAACACTGGTCGACGCGCGCTGCGTTCATACTGGCGGCGATCGGCTCGGCCGTCGGCCTCGGCAATTTATGGCGGTTTCCGTATGTGGCCGGCGAGAACGGCGGCGGCGCGTTTGTCGTCTTTTATATCCTTTGCGTGGTTCTGATCGGCCTGCCGGTGCTGACCGCGGAGTTCTTCATCGGCCGGCGCGGCGGCATGTCGGCGGTCGGCAGCGTCGTCAAGATCGCCCAGGCGGAAGGACGCTCGTCCCTGTGGTCGCTTCAATCCTGGTTCGGGATGATCGGCTCGTTCATCATTCTCACCTTTTATTCCGTCATCGCCGGCTGGGTGCTGGCCTATGTGGTGATGATAGGGACCGATCTGTTCGCCGCCGTGGGGCGCGACGGGCTCGCCGGATTGATGTCGGGCGCTTTCGCCGGTCAGTCGCAGGAGGAAGTCAGCGCGAAGCTGGTCGATCTTCTGAACGATCCCGCGCGCATGATTTTTTATCACGCGATTTTCATGGTGTTGACGGTTTTTATTGTCGCCCGCGGCGTCAAGGGCGGCATCGAGGTGGCGGTGACGGTCCTGATGCCGGCGTTTTTCGTGTTGCTGCTCATTCTTCTGGGATTCTCGGTAGTGCAGGGCGACGCCCGACAAGGGTTCGATTTTCTGCTCGGCGTGCGTTTGGACGATAGCGTTCTTGACGACGGAACGATCCGGCGCGGCATTTTGCACGGCGTTCGGGATGGCTCTGTCATTTCCGCCGCCCTCGGGCAGGCTTTCTTCTCCATCGGTCTCGGCTCGGCGCTGATGGCGACCTACGGCGCCTATATGCGTCCCGATCAGGACCTGCCGCGCTCGGCGCGCCTTGTCGCGCTCGCCGACACCGGCGTCGGCATCGTCGCCGGCCTCGCCATCTTCCCGATCGTTTTCGCCATGGGGCTCGCGCCGGGGTCCGGACCGACCCTGATGTTCCAGACCCTGCCGCTCGCCTTTTACGGCATGCCGGTGGGCGGTCTATTCGGAATGATCTTTTTCGTTCTGGCGTTCTTCGCGGCGATCACGTCGTCAATCGCGCTGCTGGAAACCTCCACCAGCTGGGTCGACGAACAGACAAAAGCCGACCGGCGTCTGATATCGGCGAGCCTCATTGGCCTGGTGATATTCGGGATCGGCGTTCTGAACGCCTTTTCGCAGGTGCCGACGGTCGGTCCCAATGGCGAGGATCAAACGACGTTCTGGAATACCTGGCAGCCGCTCGGCGGGGTCAAGCTGTTCGAAGGCAAGGTGTTGCTCGATTTCCTGAGCGCCACGACAGACATCATCCTGCCGGTGGCCGGCTTCATCACCGCCGTCTTCGCCGGCTGGATCGTCTCGACGTCGACCGCGCGAGAGGCGATCGGCTTCAAATCCGAAATCTGGTTCAAGCGCTGGCGGTTCCTGATCCGCTGGGTGTGTCCGTTCGCAATCGCCGCCGTCGTCATCTACGGCGCCGTCATCGCCCCGTATTTTCTGGGATAATACCAGCCTTCGCAGATCACGATTGTTGGCGTGGCGCGGTTCCCCTCCCTTGGAAAGGGAGGGGCCAGGGGAGGGATTGCCTGCGGGTCCGAAAACAGTTGCGCCAATCCCCACCCTAACCCTCCCCTTTCCAAGGGGAGGGAATCCGTCCGAATGCGCTGGTTGGTATAAGTCGTCATCAGCGCATGATGGGATAAGCCGTCATTGCCGTGCGAATTCATTCGTCGCCCGGACCAGTCCGTCAATGATGCCCGGCTCGCTGGCGGCGTGGCCGGCGTCCTGGATCAAACGCAGTTCGGCTTCGGGCCAGGCTTTGTGCAGCGTCCACGCCGTGACGGCGGGCGTCACCACGTCATAGCGCCCCTGGACGATGACGGCCGGGATATGGCGGATCTTGCCGACATCCTCCAGCACTTGGCCTTCACGCTCGAAAAAGCCGCCATTCATGAAATAGTGGCATTCAATCCGCGCAAAGGCGACGGCGAATTCATCGCTGGAGAAGCTTTCGATCCGCTCCTCGGAAGGAAACAGCGAGACCGTGCCGCCCTCCCAACGGCTCCAGGCCTTGGCGGCCTTGATTTTTTCGGCTTCGTCGTCGCCGGTGAGCCGGCGGTGGTAGGCGGCCATGAGATCGCTGCGCTCGTCTTCCGGGATCGGCGCGACAAACGCCTCCCAGGCGTCCGGATACATCCAGCTCGCGCCTTCCTGGTAGAACCACAGCAATTCCCGCCGCCGAAGCGCGAAAATCCCCCGAAGCGCCAGCTCCGCAACCCGGTCGGGATGGGTTTCGGCGTAAGCGAGCGCCAGGGTCGAGCCCCATGAGCCCCCGAAGACCTGCCAGCGCTCAATCCCGAGATGCTCTCGCAGCGCCTCCATATCGTCGATCAGATGCCAGGTCGTATTCTCGCGCAGCTCCGCATGGGGGCGCGATTTGCCGCACCCGCGCTGGTCGAAGACGACGATCCGGTAGCGCTCGGGGTCGAAATAGCGCCGCATCGACGGCGTCGAGCCGCCGCCGGGACCGCCATGGCACACCACGGCCGGCTTTCCGTCGGGACGGCCCGATATCTCGTAGTAAATCTCGTGAAGATCCGAAACGCGTAAAAATCCTGTGTCGAAAGGCTCGATCGGAGCGAACAATTTTAATCGATCAGACATTTGCCGGCTGACTTTCCCTTAAGAGTTATGTTATCGATTAGCGGGGGAAGACGTAGGTATTCAAGTTTTTGCGGGAGTCGGGGCTCAGTGGCCAGTAATTTCGTGTGGCGCCGCATCATGTTCGCGGCGATGACGTGCGCGTTGCTCGGGGCGTGCGCGACGATTTCTCCCCAGAAATACGCCGCCGACTCTTCCAGGCATCAGGCCGAACGCGAAGCGCTCAAGACAGCGGCCGCCGAAGTCAGCCGCACCGCGTGGCCGAAGCCGGAAAACCCGTCGCTGGGCGCGCGCCTGACCGGATTTATCGGCGGCGATCGGGACAGCGTCAGCAAGGACGACGCGGTCGAGGCCTATGTGGCCATCCTGATCACCGAGAAAGCGCCGGGATCGCAGTTGATGGAGGATGCGGCGCGCCATCTCGAAGCCGCATGGCTCTTGGCTGAAGCGGCCGACGCCGCAGCCGTTTCGGTGCGCCCGACCGGATCGGATATCGCCGTGGTGGAAAGCGCCATCGGCGATCTTCGCGAGCATCGCGACATTTATCTCGCAACGGTGAAAATGCTGGAAAAATCGAATGCGCTCGCCGCACAGAACGACCCTGACGAAGCCATCAAGACGTCGTTCAACGAGGCGATCAAATTGATCGGCGCGGCCGCCGACCGGCTCGCCGACCGCATCGACAACGATCGTTCGGAAACCTACGCGCAACCGGCCATGAAGCGGCGCGCAACGGCGGGACGGCTTTAATTCGACAGACCCCGCGCGGGCGATTTCAAACCTGCATACGCAGTCGTCGCCCAGCCGGCGATGAGAATGACGCCGCCGAGCGGCGTGACGGCGCCGAGCGGACGCCAGGCCAACAAGGCCAGAGCGTAAAGCGAGCCGCTGAACAGTACGACGCCTGCGAGGATCAGCCAGAACGCCGCACTCAGACGCGCGTTTCCATCCGCCAGCGCCAGCGCCAGCAGGACCGGCGCATGCGCGAGATGGAGATCGGCCCCGGTGTAATAGGCGCGCAACAGTCGCGCCGGCGTCTCCGGCGCCAGCGCATGCGCGCCGAACGCAGCGAGAATTATCCCTGCAGCACCGACGGCGCCGGCGATGACGAGTTCCTTGTTCATGCGGAAATCTCCGTAATCGCGCCTAGATCGTCGCCGGATGAGAGCCGTCCCAGCCTTCCGGCACGCCCTCTTCGGACAATTTCCTGATGCGCTCTTCGTAGATGTCGAACAGGGCGATTTTCGCGCCCGGCGAGCTTTTGGATTTCTCCAGCATCGCCTTCGCTTTTGTCAGATCGCCCGACCGATAGGCGGCGAGCATCTGGCGGTGCGTTTCGTCGAGCGCGCGATAACTCTTGCTCGATTTGATGAACGGATTGCCGATCAGCGCATAAATGCCGGTCAGCCGCTCGGATCTATTCGTACGCAGACGGTCAAGTTCGAGGAAGGCGAAATGATGATGCGACTGACGATAAACGGTTTCGTCGCAGATCATCGCCGGGCCGTAGTATTCGGACTGGCGGCGCAGGAACGAAGCCATGTCCACCGCTGGCCCGATCGCCGAATAACGGTTGTGACGGCCATGCCCCATCGGCCCCGTGAAGCATTCGCCGGTCGCGATTCCAATCGCCAGATGCACCTGAACGCCGCGCGTATGCGAGCTGCTTTCAAGCTCCGCGTTTATCTTGTCCATACTCTCCACGAGACGGAGCGCAGCGGAGCACGCCGCCTCGATATGATCGGCGGCTTCGAGCGGCGCGTTGTAATAGGCGAACAGCCGCCCGCCTTCGGCCTGATCGACCGCGCCGCCGGTGTCGATGATGATGCGGCGCAAATTGAGGCTGGCCGACGCCATGATTTTCGATACGTCGTCGGGCGTCGCCGACAACCGGTCAAGATCATCATCCGTCAGACGAAGCTCGCAGGCGAGCACCGTGATCTGGCGCATCACGCCGTCGAGTATCTCGCCGCGTCCGTCCTCGCGCAACTGCTTCATTGCAGATTCGGGCAGCGAGTCGTGGAACGATCCGCGTACGGAATCATCGCGCAGCGCGACGCCGAGCGATTTTCCGCCGGCCACCGAAAATGCGCCGATCAAGAGCGCCAACGCCGGCGGCAGCGGATTGAGAAGCAGGCTCTGGGTCGAGAACGCGGCGAAGGATATCACCAGGAGGAGAACCGAGATCAACGCCGCCACGCCGAGCGCCTGCCAGAAATCGAGTCGTTGGGCGGCCATGATCGCCGCCGCGCCCAGGAGCATCACCGCAATCGCCTCTGCGTAGCCCGCCCAGCCGGGCCGGTTCAGCGTCGCGCCGGCGAGTATCTGTTCGGCGGCGAGCGCGTGAACGGCCGCCGCCGGCAGCGGCCCGCGCGCCGTTCTGACGTTTTCGCCCAGACTGGCGTCGGTTCCGACGATGACGACGGCGTCTTCGAGCTGTCGGTTGCTGCCGGCGCCCGACAGGATGCGCCAGGCGGGGGTCGAAGGCAGGTTGACGCTTTTGGGCGCGTAAAGCCGGATGACGCCCGTTCGCGACACCGCCAGCTTCCGCCCGTCAAGCGACAGACCGCTGATAAGCTGTCCGCGCGCCGAAACCGAAGAGGGGTCTGCATCGAGGATCACCGGCGCAGCGGCGCCGTCGGCGGCGGCCAGGCGCGCCGCTGCGAGCGCCAGCGCCGGCGCCGGACGCCCGTCAAGCGCCCACAGCAGCGGCAGACGCCGAACGACTCCGTCCGGATCGGGCGCCAGCGCCGACACGGTCAACTGCGCCGACTCGAGCAGCGCCTCGTCAACCGCATAGCGCATGACGCCGGCCGGCAGCGCCACGAAGTCGCTTTGCCCGGCGCCGAGATTGAGCCAGTCAATCCCGTGCAAGTCGACGCGCTGCAACGCGTTTTCGGAAAACGGATCGTCGGGCGGCGCGTTCGCGGCGGCGATGGCGCTGTCGCCTCCCGTGAGGGCGGCGGCCAGCGCCGCGTCGGTGCTGGGCAACAGAGCGAGCTGGCGGGCGAGTTCGTCGTCGCGCGCGCCGCCGAGCCAGAAGTCGCCGATTACTTTCGGCGACAGGGGATCGGGCGAATCGACGGGCTCGGCCAAGACAACCCCCTTCGCGCCGGCTTGGTGCGCGGCCTCGGCGAGATCGGCCAGAATGGTGCGCGGCCACGGCCATGGCCCGATCCGGTCAAGACTGTCGCGATCAATCAGAACCAGATGGAAGGATGGCGCGCCGTCCAGCGAAGCGGGCTTAAGTCTTTGATAATAATCGAAAAGCATTTCGCGTCCGCGGGCGTTGGGCGATTGCGCGCCCGACAGCGCGCCCAACGCGATAACCGCCAGAGCGCCGATGACCACGAGCAGCGGCAGGGCTGAAAGCCAGCGAAACCGAGCTGTAAACATATTCCTGGCCACCCAGCCTGCTCCCGAATTGGCGCGCCTTTCGCGTCCCGACACCCGCTCGCCGCAGCTCGAAACGCCGCAAACCTTAAAGTTTTGGCGCTCGCAGCGTTTTCAGGATCAATTTATCATCCTGCGCTAAACCATAACATTGCAAGCCTCGCGCCGATTGCCGGCGAATGTAAAGAAAGCCTTGAAAATGCGGGAGTCCGCCGCCGCTTTCGAAATCGATTCCGAGGACGGGGTCCTGCGCCTGGTCGCCAAAGGCGACTGGCGCGCGCGCTTTCTCGGCCCGCTCGACGGCGGCCTGCGGGATTTCGCTGACGATTCGACCGGCCGCGATCTCATTATCGACGTTTCTGGGGTTGAGTGCTTGGACACCGCCGGCGCGATGGTGATTCAGCGCACCCTGTTGACCTGCGAAGGACGCGGCGAGAAATCGGGGATTGTCGGCGCCAGCGCTGTGCACGCCTCGCTGCTGGAGCAAGTGCGCCCGCATCTCGATCCCTGCCTGATTGAACCGGCGCATCCGAACGCGTTTCTAATGATGCTCAACCGCCTCGGCCGCGGCGCGGTCGACGCCTATTACGCGGCGCTTGAGCTTCTCAGTTTCATCGGCTTTACGCTGTCGAAAGCGTTTGGCGTGCTGACCCGGCCGCGCCGGCTCAGAATGACGTCGATTGTTCATCATATGGAAGAAGCGGGGCTCGACGCCGTGCTGATCGTCGGGCTGATGTCGTTCCTGATCGGCGCGGTGGTGGCTTTCATGGGCGCGAAGATCCTGCGCCAGTTCAACGCCGAAATCTTCACGGTCGAACTTGTCGGCATTTCGGTCTTGCGCGAATTCGGCGTGCTGCTCGCCGCCATCCTCATCGCCGGACGTTCCGGCAGCGCCTTTACTGCGCAGATCGGCTCAATGAAAATCCGCGAGGAGATCGACGCCCTGCAGACCCTGGGCCTCGATCCGATGGAAGTGCTGGTGCTGCCGCGCGTCATCGCGCTCGTGGTCGTGCTTCCGATTCTCGCCTTTCTGGCGGCGATGCTGGGCATGATCGGCGGCGGGCTGGTGGCCTGGATGAGCATGGACATCTCGCCGGCGCTGTTTTTGTCCCGAACCAAGGAAACGATTGCGATGAGCAATTTCTGGGTCGGCCTCATCAAGGCGCCGTTCTTCGCCTTCGTCATCGGCGTCATCGGCTGTTTCCAGGGCATGGAGGTAGAAGGGAGCGCTGAATCGCTCGGGCAACGGACGACGCTTTCGGTCGTGCAGGCGCTCTTTTTGGTCATCGTCATCGACGCCTTTTTCGCAATGTTCTTTCTGGAGCTCGACTTTTGATCAACGGCGGCGGACAGTCAGAGAACGTTATAGAAGTCCGTGGACTGAAGACGCAGTTCGGCGACTTTATCGTTCATGAAGATCTCGACCTCGACGTCAAGTCCGGAGAGATTCTAGGCGTCGTCGGCGGATCGGGGTCGGGCAAGTCCGTGCTGATGCGCGCGATTATCGGCTTGAAACGTCCAAGCGCGGGAACGGTTCGGGTTTTCGGCGAGGATTATTATGCGAGCACCGAGGCCGAACGGCTCGCCATTGAACGCCGCTGGGGCGTGTTGTTTCAGGGCGGCGCGCTGTTTTCCTCGCTGACGGTGGCGCAGAATGTTATGGCGCCGGTCAACGAGCATCTGCACGTTCCAAAACTGCTCGCTCATGATATTGCGGCGCTCAAGATCTCGATGTCGGGCCTGCCGCTTGAGGCTGGCGCGAAATACCCGTCTGAGTTGTCAGGCGGCATGAACAAGCGCGCGGGGCTTGCGCGCGCGCTGGCGCTCGATCCTGAGATCGTCTTTCTCGACGAACCGACGGCGGGGCTCGATCCTATCGGCGCCGCCAAATTTGATGAATTGATCGTAAATCTCAAGGAATCCTTAGGGTTAACCGTGTTTATGGTTACCCATGATCTCGATACGCTGCACGCCTCCTGCGACCGGGTCGCGGTGCTCGCCGAAAAGCGGGTCATCTCCTGCGGGTCGATTGACGACGTGAGGCGCGCCGACCATCCGTGGATCCGGGAATATTTCTCGGGTCCGCGCGGGCGGGCGGCGTTCGCTTCGTTCCGGGCCGACGAAGGGACGCGGCCTTATAGGTCCTAGGCTGACGATATGGAAACGCGCGCGCATTACGTTCTGATCGGGGCTTTCGTGCTCGTAACGATTGCGGTCGCTTTTCTGTTTATCCTCTGGCTCGGGCAGACCCAGCGCGAATTCGATGAATATGACGTTGTGTTCAAGGAACGCGTCTCGGGCCTGTCGGTCGGCGCGGCGGTGCGCTTCAACGGCATCCAGAAAGGCGAAGTGCGCGAGCTCAATCTCGCCGAAGACGATCCGCAAGTGGTCATCGCGCGCGTGCGCGTCGACAAGGACACGCCCGTCAAGATCGACACCAAAGTGCAGCTTGAGCTTGTCGGGTTCACCGGTCTTGCGATCATCCAGTTCGTCGGCGGCAGTCCCGATCTGCCCTATCTCAAAGACATCACGCGAGGCGTGCCGAAGATCGAGGCCGACACCTCCGACTTCACGATTTTCCTTGAAGGCGGCGGCGACATCATCGCCGCGGCCAACCGGCTTCTCGCCAGGGACAATGTCGAAGGCGTCACCAACGTCATTGAAAACGTGGAATCGCTTACCGGCGTTCTGGCGGAAAACAGCGACCAGGTGTCGACGATAATTGCAAACGCCGCCCGGATCACGAGCGATATGGCTGAGACGTCCGAGAAGCTCAATACGCTCGCCGACAATCTCAACGCGCTCATTGACGAAGACGCATCGGCTGCAGTTCAGGAAACTGAAGCGGCGATGAAGGAAGCCCGCGCGCTGGCCTCGGAACTGCGCGCTATCGCTGCGGAAAACCGCGGCGCGCTTAACGCCTTCACCGAGCACGGGCTCGGTCAGATCGGTCCCGCCGTTTCCGAAGCGCGCCAGCTTATCCGAACGCTTGACAATATCCTGCGCGAGATCGATCGCGACCCGCGCGCGTATTTCCTTGGCGAGCCCGCGCCCAAATATGAGCCGTCGCAATGACCCCGATCCGAATGAAGCCGATGATTTCCGCCGCCGTCGCCGCGGCGACCCTCGTGTCCGGTTGCGTGTCGGTGCTGCCGAAAGCGCCGCCGCCGGCCGCGCGTTACGCCATGGAGCCGGTCGCAGCCGCGGCGGAGGGCCCCGCCGTCGACTGGCGTCTGATTGTCGAGAATCCGGCGGCGACGCGCATTTACGACACGACGAAAGTGGCGGTCGCGCGCGAAGGCGGCAGGTTCGAATATCTGGCCGGTTCGGAATGGGCCGACCGCGCCCCGCGCCTCATCCAATCCGCGCTTGTTCAGAGCTTCGAAAATTCCGGCCGCATTCTGGGCGTCGGCGGCAGATCGGCGATACCGCTTGCGGAATTCGTTCTGCAGACGGACATCCGCGCGCTCCAGGCGCACTATGACCGGCGCGATCCGGTCGTGAGAGCGGCTCTTTATGCGCGCTTTACCGACGGCAAAGGCGTTGTTTACGCCGCGCGTCTGTTCGAAAGCGAAGCGCCGATCGACGGCCGCGGCGGCGATGCGCTGCTCGCAGCCTTTGATGACGCCCTGCAGGCCGTATTCGCCGATATCGTCGTTTGGTCGTTTGAGACCGGCGAAGGGGTTTCTCAGGAGACGCTGCACTGACCGCGACTTATGGCGCCCGGAGAAAATCCTTGTATTTCAATGTCGACCTTAAAATGGAATCTCAGATCGTCAGTGCCGCCTGGCGTCAGGCGAAATAGCCGACCGTCGCGCCGATCAGCAGATAAACCCGCCCGAGCGGCGAGCTAAGATATTCCTCGAGGTCTTCGTCCGCCGTTTCCGAAGTGGTCGCGTCTTCGAGCAGCTTTTCAAACCCCTGCAGGAAGTCGTGAATGTTGCGCTCGAAATCCTTGTCGCGGCCTGATTCCGTCCGTATCCGCCGTTTTACGTCGGTTTCGTTGAGTCGCAGCAGGCGGTTGGCGAAGACGTTCCGGTCGCCCATGTCGAAACGTTCGACGAGGGCGGGGGGCGGATCGCCGTAAAGGCGCGTTTCGAGATCGCGCGTAAATATCTGCAAGCGTCCGATAATCCGAATGGCGTTGGCGGCCTCATCCTCCGGCGATGGTTCGGAGGGCTGGGACGCATTCGACGCCCCCGGTTTCGAGACCGCGGCGAGATCGAGCGGTTCGGCGTCTTCGGCCGCGTCGAGAATTTCACGCCACGTGACCTTGCGCTTGTCGCGCTTGTCGTCGGTCTTGCCGGCGCTGTTTTTCGAGCCGGAATTTTGCGCCGTCACCGGCGGCTCGCGGCGCGCGCGGGCGCCGTTTCTGCGTTCGGCGATGTCTTGCGCCAACGCTTCCAGACGGGCGGACTCCGCCCTGACCCCGCGCACAGCTTCGTCGCCGCCCGACGGCGCGTTCTGTTTCGGAGCTGCGCGCTCCGCCGCTGCGGTCAGATCAAGCACCTCGCCGTCCTTCGGCGGCGCGCGCCTTGCAGGCTTCTTGGCGCCGGCGGACTTCTTTTCGCCCGCCGCCGGATGCGGCGTTTCAGGTTTGGCCGGTGCGGACTTTCCTGTTTTCTCCGGCGCGGGCGCGGCGTTCGCCTTGGCGGCGTCCGCGTCCGGCTGCGCCGGCGCCTGCCGTTTTGCCCCTCCTGGTTGCGGCTGGCTCGATTGCGCTTCTTTATTGCGCGCCGCCACGGGCTGGGCGGAAGCCTCTTTTTCTTGCGCCTCGGATTCGGCCAGCTCGTTCATCCGCCCGGTCTGGGCGGCGATGGCGTCGGCCAGACGGTCGGCGCGCTTGCGCTGTTCTTCGATCAGGCTTTCGAGCCGGGCGTTTTCCTTTTCAAGCGCCGCGCGGGCCTCGGCGATAACGGCGCCGCGCTCTTCGAATTTTCTGCTGGCGCTGTCGGAACGGGAAAGCGCTTCTTCCGCAGATTGCTGCGTTGTCGCGCTCGATTTGGCGATATCGGCCGACGCTCTGGCGGCTGCTTCCGACGCTTTGCGGGCGGCTTCGTTCACCCTGTCGGCGGCCTCGGTCGCTTTCGCCGCGTCGCCGCTCGCCGTTTCGACCGCCGTTTGGGAAGTCCGCTTGATCTCGTCGAGCGCCTTGCCGGTGGCTTCTGAAACTTTCGCCGCTTCGCGCGCCGCCGTTTCAACCGCCGCGTCGGCGATCTTGCCGGTTTCGCTGACGGCGGCGTCGATCGTCTCGTGCGAAGTCGTACGCGCAGTCTCGGCGGCGCGCGCCGCGGTTTCGGCGGCGGCGAGCGCTTTCTCGCTCGCCTTGAGCGTATCCTCGGCGGAGGATTCTATTGCGCCGGTCGACGCGCGCATCGACTCATCGGCGTTGCACAGCGTGTTGCGCAACGCTTCGAAGCTTTCGAGCGCGCGGTGAGCGGCGGCCTCGAGCCTGGCGAGCCGGTCGTCGAACTCGGCTTCGGCGCGCTCGGAAACGCCCTCGGCCGATTGCAGCGCCTCGATGCTCGCCTGCGCTTTCGCAGCGATCGCCGCGGCGAAAGAATCGGCTTGCGTATTGAGGCTTTCGGTAAGCTTTATCAGACGCGCGCGTTCGCTGGCGACCTGGTCGATCGCGCCGGTGGCGCTCGTTTCGATGGCCGCGCCCGCCACCTCGATCGCCTCCACATGGCGGCGGATCATCGCCTCGACTGAAGCAAGGCGCGTCAGCGCGCCGTCGAGGCCTTCATTGAGCGCGTCCATCTGTCCGCGTACGGCGGTTCCGACGACTTTCGCGTTGTAAACTGCGGTTTCATCCGGCTGAACGAACTGGCGCGCCGCTGCAGCGATTGACTCGGCGGCGTTCATCATCGTCATGGTGCGCGAAAGCAGATAGCCGCAAATCAGAATGAGCACCGGCACGATGATCGCAAACATCAGCGTCCAGGTCGTGAAGGCGGAAAACGGCGACCAGCCTTCGGCCGTCTCTGCGGTCTGCAGATGGGCGAGGAAATCGCCCAGCGGCCAGCCGACGACCATGGCGAAGAAAATGAACACGGCCGCCAACCGCGACGCCTGCCAGACTTGGCGGCTCGACGCGTTCCAGCGGCGCGCGCGCGCCTCGAATTCAGCGACGCGGGAACTCAGCCGGCGCGCATTCGGTCCGTCGCCGGCGACATGGCGCTCGCCGCCGGATTCGACGATGCCCTGAAAACGCAAGGGGATGTCCGCATCTGCGGCCCTGTCGGCGTCCGCCTCGTAAGGCGCGCCCGGTTCTCGCCGGGAATCGTTCACGATGCTCCTTAACCCTGATTTTTACCCCGCATAGCGGATTTTGGCGGTTCCGCCAATGAAAGCCGATGCACAAGTCAGCCGGCCTTGCGCCGAAACGGGCAGGCTTGGATAAATGCCCTATGGCCGAATCGCTCAGGCAACATGCGACCCGTCTTGTTGAAACCCGGATTTTTCAGGCGACGGTGCTCGTCCTCATTCTGGCCAACGCCGTCATTCTTGGGCTTGAGACGCTGGAGCCCGTCCGGCGCGCGACCGGGCAGACGCTGGTTCTGATTGACCGGGCGATCATCTACGCCTTCGTGGTCGAAATCGCATTGAGGGTTTACAGCTATCGCCGAGAATACTTCACGAGCGGTTGGAACATCTTCGATTTTCTCGTTGTTTTTATTTCACTTTTTGCGGCCAGCAGCGGGTTTGGAGCGTTTCGCGCCTTTCGGGTTTTAAGGGTTCTCCGGGTCGTCACCGTCATTCCGCGCATGCGGGTCGTGGTGTCGGCCCTGCTGGACGCCATTCCCGGCATCGCCTCGGTCGGCCTGGTGATCGTGCTCATCGTCTATGTGTTCGGCGTCATCGCCGCAACGTTGTACGGTCCGGCGCATCCCCAACTGTTCGGCGATGTATTCAGGGCCATGTACACGCTGTTTCAGGTGATGACGCTCGAAGGATGGCCGGATATCGCCGAGGAGGTCGGGCGCACCCACCCGCGCTCATGGATTTTTTTCCTGGCCTTTGTGCTGATCGCCACTTTCACGATGCTGAATCTGTTCGTGGCGATCGTCGTGCGGGTGATTGAAGAGGATTCGGACCCCTGGTTCGACGACCTGCTGAAAGAAAACTGCGCGCTTCGCAAGGACGTGGCCGCCATGCGTGAAGAGATTGCGGCGCTTTCGCGCCGCTTTCCCGATTAGATCCGCATCTGAACTTATTCTTCAGCGGCGATCGCCAACACCTCAATGGTGATCTCGACTTCGTCGCTGATGAACCCTTGCGCCGTGGTAATTCCGAAATCCTGGCGGTTTAGCGATCCCGTGGCCGAAAAGCCGGCCGCCTCACGTTTGGTCGACGGATCGTTGCCGAAATTGTGCAGGGCCACATCAAGGCTCAGCGGCCTGGTGACGCCGTGCAGCGTCAGATCGCCCGTGACGATCGCTGTTTCCTCTCCGGTAAGCTCGACGCTTGTCGAGGTGAATGTCATTGCCGGAGATTGTTCGGCGTTCAGCCAGCGGGGTCCAACGGCGTGAGCGTCACGGTTCGGATTGCCGGAGCTGAAACTGGCGATCTGTACAGTCGCGTTCACGGATGAATTTTCCGGCGCGTCTTTGTCGAGCGTCAATTCGCCTGCGACATCGGTGAAGCCGCCGATGACATAGGAGAGGCCGAAGCGCTCGAATTTAAACATAACGTGAGTATGCCCGCCGTCGATCTCGAAAGTCTGGCCGGCGCAAGCCGGGGAAATCAGCAGTGCGGCGGGCGCGCCGACCAGCGCGGCGAGCAGAACGCGATTTTTCATAAAGCCCCTCTTTGACGAACTATTCTCTGATGAACCCAGTTTCTTCCGGATTCAGGGCAGGTTCAACTATGACAACCCTTTGATCAGCCGAAACGACCTGTTGTCGCGATAAATTGAGGAATGATGGCCGGCTGCGGGCGTATATTGCCCGCCGCGACCTCGCGGCCTATTCCTGCCCTCAGCCTCTGTCGCGCCAGAACGTGGAGAAATGCTCATGCGGCTTAATTCGCAAGCCTTTATGGATTTCGGCCTCGACCCCGTCATCGAGGAAATGCGAGACATGGTGGCGCGCTGGGTCGCCGACAAGCTCGCGCCTCGGGCCGAAGAGATAGACGCGACCAACCAGTTTCCACGCGACCTGTGGCCGGCGCTCGGGGCGCTCGGCGTGCTCGGGATCACGGCGGAGGAGGAATATGGCGGGGCCGGGCTCGGCTATCTCGCGCATTGCGTGGTGATGGAGGAAATCTCCCGCGGCTCCGGCGCCGTCGGCCTGTCCTACGGGGCGCATTCCAATCTCTGCGTCAACCAGCTCAAATTGAACGCCTCCAGAGAGCAAAAAGAGAAATATCTGCCCAAACTCGTTTCCGGCGAGCATCTGGGCGCGCTTGCCATGTCGGAGCCGGGCGCCGGGTCAGACGTCGTGTCGATGAAGCTGAGGGCGGAGAAAAAAGGCGACCGCTACGTTCTAAACGGCTCCAAGATGTGGATCACCAACGGTCCCGGGGCCGACACGGTGGTGGTCTACGCCAAGACCGATCCGAAAGCGCATTCGCGCGGCATAACGGCCTTCATCGTCGAGAAGGGCTTCAAGGGATATTCGACCGCCCAGAAGCTCGACAAGCTGGGCATGCGCGGTTCCGACACTTCGGAGCTCGTGTTCGAAGACTGCGAAGTGCCGGAAGAAAACGTTCTCGGCCATGTCAATGACGGCGTGCGGGTGTTGATGAGCGGGCTTGATTACGAACGCACTGTCCTCGCCGCCGGATCGCTCGGCATCATGCAGGCCTGTCTCGATGTCGTCATTCCTTACGTTCACGACCGCGAGCAGTTCGGAAAGCCGATCGGATCGTTCCAGATCGTGCAGAGCAAACTCGCCGACATGTATACGGCGATGAACGCGGCCAAGGCCTATGTCTATGCGGTGGCGGCTGCTTGCGACCGCGGCCGCACGACCCGTCAGGATGCGGCGGCGTGCATTCTTTTCGCGTCGGAGGCGGCGACGCAGATGGCGCTCGACGCCATCCAGCTTCTCGGCGGCAACGGCTATATCAACGAGTATCCGACAGGGCGGCTGTTGCGCGACGCCAAGCTTTACGAAATCGGCGCCGGCACCTCGGAAATCCGCCGCATGCTGATTGGAAGGGAGTTGTTCGAGAGGACGGGGTAGATTTTATGGCGACGGTGAAACGCGCGACAAGCGGCGATGCGGCGAAAGTCCGCGCCGCGTTCGACGCGTTGCTGCCGCCTGATTGGCGCGAGGGACCGCTTATCCCGGTCAAGCGCCTCGAGACGGTTCTGTCGGATCCGCGCGTCATTCTGATTCTCGCCGAGGTCGAACAATCGCCGGTCGGCTTTGTTTCAGGCCGGTTGACGGCGTCTCTGTGCGGCCGCGGCGACACGGCGATCCTCGACGACCTTTTCGTCAAAGCCGACTCAAGAGGCGGTGGGATCGGCAAAGCGCTCGTGCGCGCCTTTCGCGCCGAAGCTTTGAAAACTACATCCCGGCCCATGAGAATGTGGAGCGGAACCGGCGTCGACAACGCCGCCTGCCGCCACGTGTTCGAGGCCGAAGGCGCAAACGCCGTTGACGAAACTTATGTCGAATATGTCTGGGACGACGCGGCGGATTAGGTCGCAAACATCCGACGTTAG
>JBHHVZ010000002.1:0-80862 GCA_046756245.1 Parvularculaceae bacterium | reverse complement strand
TCGCCGGAAAACGCGATTTTCGGCGCGACTCTGTTTCCTGAAGGCTCGGGTTGTTTCGTCATGGCCGAAGCCCCGCCATTTCCCCACACTCGGTTGAGATTAGCCTGCTATGAGCCGGCAGGAAAGCCCGCAAGGACCAGCCGCCGGAGGCCCCATGTGCAGCCGGATGCGCCCGCCGGACCCGGGCCGCGAACCGCCCTAAAGAATATATTTCGACAGGTCGGCGTTTCGGGCGATTTCGCCGAGCCGGACCTCGACATAATCGGCGTCGATCACGAGCGTTTCGCCGGACTTGTCGGCCGCCTCGAAAGAAATCTCGTCGAGGACGGTCTCCATGATGGTCGCAAGCCGGCGCGCGCCGATATTCTCGACCGCGGCGTTGACGGCGGCCGCGGCGTCGGCCAGCGCGTCGACGGCGCTGTCCTCGAATTTGAGCGTGACGCCTTCGGTCAGGAGCAGGGCCTCATATTGCTTGATGAGGCTCGCCTCGGTCTCGGTCAGAATCCGGCGGAAATCGTCGCGGGTGAGCGCGTCGAGTTCGACCCGGATCGGCAGCCGGCCCTGCAACTCCGGCAGAAGGTCGGCCGGTTTCGACAGGTGAAAAGCGCCGGACGCGATGAAAAGGATATGATCGGTTTTCACGGGGCCGTATTTGGTCGCCACCGTCGCGCCTTCAATCAGCGGCAAGAGATCGCGCTGCACGCCTTCGCGGGAGACGTCGGCGCCGCCGCGTTCGGTCCCGCGGGCGATCTTGTCGACCTCGTCGAGAAAGACGATGCCGTCATTCTGCGCAACTTCTACCGCCTCGCGCACGACCGCGTCCTCGTCGAGAAGCTTGTCGGATTCTTCGCCGATCAATGGTTCGTAGGCGTTGCGCACCTTGACGCGCCGCCGCTTCCTTGGACCCGAAAAGGCTTTGCCGAGAACGTCGGAAAGATTGATCATGCCCATTTGCGCGCCGGGCATGCCGGGAATTTCGAAGGTCGGCATGCCGCCGCTCTCGACAAGCTCCAGTTCGATCTCGCGGTCGTCGAGCACGCCCGAGCGTAGTTTTTCGCGAAAGCTTGCCCGTGTCTCCGCCTTGGAGTCGCCGCCGACCAGCGCGTCGAGCACGCGTTCCTCGGCGGCGGCGTGGGCGCGGGCGCGCACGTCCTCGCGCTTTTTGTCGCGCACCATGCCGACCGCGATCTCCACAAGGTCGCGCGCAATCGAGTCGACATCGCGGCCCACATAGCCCACTTCGGTGAACTTGGTCGCCTCGACTTTCAGAAAGGGCGCGCCGGCGAGCCGGGCGAGCCGGCGCGAGATTTCGGTCTTGCCGACCCCGGTCGGACCGATCATCAGGATGTTTTTCGGCGTGATTTCCTCGCGCATCGGGCCTTCGACCTGGCGCCGGCGCCAGCGGTTTCTGAGCGCGATGGCGACGGCGCGCTTGGCGGCGTCCTGACCGACGATGAAACGATTGAGCTCGGAAACAATTTCACGGGGAGAAAAATCGGACATTGCGGTTTTGTATTTTGTTCAACGGAAACAGCTTTCGATCAGGAATTAATGACGGCGGGGACTTTCTCCAACCCCTTGCTTTTCAAGTTCTGTCAGATTCTCACGTTCTGCCTGTGCTTGCAGCGTACTCAGCCCCCTCACCCAAAATCGCTTTGCGATTTTGACCTCTCCCACAGGGAGAGGTAAGGCTCCGCATTCGCTGAATCATTCCCTAGTTGTTTAGTCCCTAATCCCTAATCCCTTCCCTTTATCGTTTCCACCGTCAGCGCGTCGTTGGTGTAGACACACAACGAGGCGGCGATCGCCATGGCTTTTCGGACGATGGTTTCAGCGTCGAGTTCGGTTTCCTCGTAAAGCGCGCGGGCGGCGGCGCGGGCGAAATCGCCGCCCGAGCCGATGCCGGCGACGCCGTGTTCGGGCTCCAACACGTCGCCGGCGCCCGACAGCGTCAGCGTCACATCCTTGTCGGCGACGATCATCATCGCTTCGAGCCGCCTGAGATAGCGGTCGGTGCGCCAGTCCTTGGCGAGCTCGACGGCGGCGCGGGTGAGTTGCTTCGGATATTGTTCGAGCTTGGCCTCGAGCCGTTCGAGCAGGGTGAAGGCGTCGGCGGTGGCGCCGGCGAATCCCGCGATCACCGTATCGCCGGCCAGCCGGCGCACTTTTCGCGCGTCGCCCTTGACGACGGTCTGGCCGAGGCTCACCTGCCCGTCGCCGCCGACGCAGACCGCATCCCCGCGTCTGACGGTGAGGATGGTGGTGCCGTGCATCTCGATGGCCATAGCGTTGCGCTCCTTTTCGGGTCAGCGGGGGCGCCCCTCCGCTATCATTCCCGCGCTCGCCCGCCAAGCGTCACAGGCGCCCGCTCACGCCAGGCGCGCGCTGACCTGCCTTCGCCGAAGCGAAGCCGCTTCGGCTTCGCGCAGGCAGGCGATCTGAGGTTCCGTTTGAAGGTCGATATTGAAAGACACGGTCTTTCTCCAGCGTAATGGGATGCGGTCGGCGAGCGCCCAATAAAACGTGCTTTTTCAATCATTTCGCGCTATGAGGCGGGTCGCGCCGCAAAGCGCGGGAGAAGGATTAAGCCCATGCGCGCCGCAACCGTCGAACGCAAGACCCGCGAGACCGAAATCTTCGTCGCCGTCGAAATCGACGGCGCCGGCGATTACGATGTCGAGACCGGGATCGGCTTTTTCGATCATATGCTCGAATCCTTCGCCCGCCACGCCATGCTCGATCTCAAGGTGCGGGCCGAGGGCGATCTCCATATCGACATGCACCACACGGTTGAGGATACAGGCATCGTCATCGGCCAGGCGATCGCGCAGGCGCTCGGCGACTGCGCCGGCATCACGCGTTTCGGGCACGCTTATATCCCGATGGACGAAACGCTGTCGCGCGCTGCGCTCGACATTTCCAAACGGCCCTATCTCGTATGGGACGTCGCCTTTCCGCGCGACAAGATCGGCGATATGGACACGGAATTGTTCAAGGAATGGTTCCACGCCCTCGCCATGAATGCCGGGCTGTGTCTGCATGTTGAGAATTTGCGCGGCAAGAACACGCATCATATTATCGAATCCTGCTTCAAGGCGACGGCGCGCGCGTTTCGAATGGCCGCCGAACCCGATCCGCGCGCCGGCGGCGAGGCGGTCTCGACCAAAGGCGTCCTCGGCGGGTAAGACGGGGTCGGCAGCCTCAAGGTGCGCTAGAGCGCATTCCGAAAAGTGGGAACCGGTTTTCGGATAAAATGCGCGACAAAACAAAAACCTAGAGCATGTTCTCCGACTCGCATTTCGGAGAACATGCTCTAGCCTTTGTCATTCCGGGGCCGCGCATGAGCTCGGAACCCGGAATCCAGCGTTGAGCGTTGCAGCAGGGAGTGATGCTGACGGACTGGATTCCGGGTTCGCTCCTTGCGGAGCGCACCGGAATGACAGGGAAAGCTTGCTGGCGGTTTATCCACAGGTCTACGTACTCATATTGACCTTCACGCCGGACTTCAGTCAGATCGCTTCGGCTGAGAGAAGTGCGCCGCAAGCATTTTGCAATGGAACGCGGCGCTGTCATTACGGGGACGGAACAAATGAGAATTTATTACGCAATTGCAGCGGCTGTGGCCGCGTCGATAGGCGCCGGCGCAGCATTGGCCGGAGAGCTTGCCGATCAGTGTACGGTGCTTCTGGAATCGGAAGGCCGCGACGCCTCCGGCTGTTCGTGTCTGGAAGAAACCGTTCTCGCCGATCCGGCGTTGCAGGAGGAGTTCGAAGCGCTCGGCGAAATCGCCGACAAGGACGAACGCTGGTCTGAGGCTTCCGACGCTGCAAAAGACGCGATGGCGTCGTGCATCCCTGACCGCGGATAATCTTCAGAGCACGGAGAAATAGATATGCAGAAAGCGTTGGCTGCAGCCTTCGCCGTTGCGGGGCTGTCGCTTGTCCCGGCGGCGGCGAACGAGGTCGAACAGCAGTGCCTCGACTACACGGCCGAGTATAACGGCGATAATTCGGGCTGCGCCTGTCTCGGCGAGGCTGCGGACAAGGATCCGGCGTTGGCCGAAGCGATCGCCGCCATTTCAGCGCCGGAAGACGTCGAGGCCGCCGACGAGACGGTCAGACAGGCCATCGCCGCCTGCTGGCCCGCCGCGCCGCAGTAAACCTCCCGGCCTTCGCCTAACGGCGAAACGTCCGCCCTCAGCGGCGGGAACCAGCGCGCATGAGTTGCGGTCAGCGAGAGCGCAGTATAAAGCGCCGCCATGACGGAAACTGTCGCCATCGTCGATTACGGCTCGGGCAATCTGCGCTCGGCTCAGAAGGCGTTCGAGCGCGCCGCGCGCGAGACGGGAAGGCCTGCGCGTGTGATCGTTTCCGACAAGCCCGACGACATCGGCGGCGCCGACCGCGTGGTTCTGCCCGGCGTCGGCGCATTCGCCGCCTGCATGGCGGGGCTCGCCGCCCGTCCCGGTCTTTTGGAAGCGCTCGAACACGCCGTTTTGACAGCGAAACGGCCCTTTCTCGGCGTTTGCGTCGGCATGCAGCTTCTGGCCGAGCGCGGGCTCGAATTCGGCGAAACGCGCGGCCTTGCCTGGCTGCCCGGCGAGGTCCGCCGGCTTGCGCTGGAGGACCCCTCGATCAAAATCCCCCATATGGGCTGGAACGACGTCGAATTCCTCGCGCCGGGCCACCCGCTTTGCGCCGGCGTGGATGGCGCCGACGCAGTGTTCTATTTCGTCCACTCATTTCATTTCGCTCCCGAAAACGATGCGCATCTCATTGGCGTTTCGGTGCATGGCCAGCGCTTTGCGGCGATGGTCGGGCGCGACAACATCGCCGGCGTACAGTTCCATCCGGAAAAGAGCCAGGCGGCTGGATTGCGCCTGATTTCGAATTTTCTAGCCTGGGATCCGGCGTGAGCGCGGCGCTTGAGCTCTATCCGGCCATCGACCTCAAGGCCGGGCGCTGCGTGCGGCTCCTGCGCGGCCGCATGGAGCAGGCGACAGTCCATAACGACGACCCGGCCGCCCAGGCGCGCGCTTTCGCCGAGGCCGGGTTCGGGCGGATTCATATCGTCGATCTCGACGGCGCCTTTTCCGGCCGGTCGGAAAACGCCGCCGCCATCGAGACCATCCTCGCCGCGACTTCGCTTAAGGCGCAGCTCGGCGGCGGCGTACGCAGTATGACCGCCATCGAGACCTGGCTCGGGCGCGGGCTGGCGCGGGTCATCCTCGGCACCGCCGCCGTGCGCGACCCGAATCTGGTGAAGGAAGCGGCGCGCGCATTTCCCGGCCGTATCGCGGTCGGGGTCGACGCGAAAAACGGTTGGGTCAGAACCGACGGCTGGGCCGAAGACTCCGGCCATACCGCAGAAGAGGTGGCGAAACGTTTTGAAGATCAGGGCGTTGCGGCGATAATCTATACGGACATCGAGCGCGACGGCGCGCTATCCGGCGTCAATGTGGAAATCACCGCCGCACTGGCCGAAGCCCTGGCCATACCGGTCATCGCGTCGGGCGGCGCCGCGTCCGTAAGCGACATCGAAACGCTCGCCGGGCATCCTTCGGGTATTGCCGGGGTAATTCTGGGTCGGGCGCTTTATGACGGGCGGGTCAAACCGGCCGAAGCTCTCGCAGCCGCTGAACGCCCGCGGTAGAACCGGTTGTTCAGGCGCCGCGCTTGCAGGGATATGGCGGAAGAGCAGCCTGTGGAAAATGCTGTGGATAAATTGTGAGTAACGAGAGAATTTTATCGGGCGACCGTATGCTGGATCCGCCGGATCTGTCTCGCGACAACAGGGAAATCGAGCTCAAGATCACCGGCGCGCCGGCCGCGCTGACCCGCCTCAGGCGCTCGCGGATGCTTGCGCGCCTCGTCGGCGATTCCGGCCGCGGCGCGTGGGAGCGGCTCGTCTCCACCTATTACGACACGCCTGAAAACGACATCGCCGATTCGGGACTGGCGCTGCGCCTGCGAGAGGAGGGCGGTCGGCGGATTCAGACCGTCAAAGGAACATCCGGCGCCGACAGCGTAATCGAACGGGCCGAAACCGAGCGCACGCTCGGGCCGACGGAACCCTTTCCAGCCGCCGCCGGCGACGCCGATCTCGACGCCTGGATATCGGCCTGGCGGGCGCGCTTGCGGCCGATTGCGCGCACCTGCACGGACCGCTGGACCGCCAAAATCCGGCGCAAACAGGCGCTGATCGAATGCGCGTTCGATTTCGGCCGGGTCGAAGGCCGCAACAGCGACGGCGTCATGCGGGCCGCGCCGCTGGCCGAAGCGGAACTCGAGTTGCTCGACGGGCCGCCAAAGGCGTTGTTTGAGGTGGCGCGGCTTTTTTTGCGCAAGCCGGGCATTCGTCTTGGCGCCGAAACGAAACTTGACGCAGCAAGGCGTACGGGCGCCGGCGGGCTGCCGGGGCTGACGCCGGAGCCGCGGCTCGCTTTCGATCCAGACGGCGTTGCGGAGGACGCGCTCGCGGCCGCAATTATGGCCGGCGCCGAACGGATCGCCATTCTTGCGCCCGCAATTCTCGATGCGCGCCATCCTGAAGGGGTTCATCAGATGCGCGTCGCGCTGCGCCGGTTCCGCGCCGTCGAGCGGATCTTCCGGTCCGCCGCCAACGACAAACGACTGCGCCGGCTGGCGCGCCGGGCGCGCGGCTTCGCCAGGGCTTTGTCGCCGGCCCGCGACTGGGACGTCTTCCTCGACGAGATCCTGCCGCCGCTGAAAGCACGCGATTATGAACCCGACGGGTTCGCCATGCTGCAGTCTTCGGCCGAGAGCCTCCGGGCCGAGGCTTGGGAGCAGGCGATTGAAACCGTTGGCGGCCGGGAATTCACAGCCTTCAATCTCGACCTTCTGGAAGCCGGTTATCTCAGAAGCTGGCGCAAGAGCGCCGGCAAAATATTGCACTCCGACGTTCGTCTGTTCGCCGCCGCAGCTCTTGACGACAGGCTGGCCGCGGCGCGTGCGGCGGCGTTGCGCATAGACGCGCCAACCCCTGCAGCGCGCCATCCTCTGCGCATCGCCTTGAAAAAACTTCGCTACGCCGCGCAAGTCTTCCGGCCCCTCTATGCAAAACCGCGCCGTAAGCCCTATATGGCGGCGATGTCGCGCCTTCAGGACGCCTTCGGCGCGCTCAGCGACGCCGTCGCGGCCGAGGCGCGGGCCGAAGAAGCGGCGCGCTGCCGCGGAAAGGCGGCGATGCGCGCGGCCGGATTTATCTGCGGCTATCGCGCGGCCGAGATGGAAACCGTCGTGGCCGAGGCGGACGAAGCGTGGGCCGCGTTCGATGCAATGGTGCCGTTCTGGCGGGAAAACAACTGAACTGCCGTATGCTGAAGATTCGCATTATTCCCTGCCTGGACGTTAAAGACGGGCGCGTCGTCAAGGGTGTTAACTTCGTCAACCTGCGCGACGCCGGCGATCCGGTCGAAGCGGCGGTCGCTTATGACGCCGCCGGCGCCGACGAACTGTGTTTCCTTGACATCTCCGCCAGCCACGAGGGCAGGGGCGTTCTGCTCGACGCTGTAAAAGCGGTCGCCGAGCGCTGCTTCATGCCGCTCACGGTCGGCGGCGGCGTTCGCTCGGTGGAAGACTTTCGAAAGCTGCTGCTGGCCGGCGCCGACAAGGTTGCGATCAACACCGCAGCCGTGCGCAATCCGGAACTCATCAATGACGCGGCAGCGAAGTTCGGCGCGCAATGCGTCGTCGTCGCCATCGACGCGCGTAAAATTGCGCCCGGCAGGTGGGAAATTTTCACTCATGGCGGCCGCGAGCCGACCGGGCTCGATGCGGTCGCCTTCGCGCGCGAGGCCGAACGGCGCGGCGCCGGCGAAATCCTCTTGACCTCGATGGACGCGGACGGAACCCATGACGGCTACGACATTGCGCTGACGCGCGTCGTCGCCGACGCCGTCGGCGTTCCGGTGGTCGCTTCCGGCGGGGCGGGAACGCTCGCTCATTTTGTGGCGGCGGTGCGCGACGGCGGCGCCTCGGCGGTGCTGGCGGCGTCGATCTTTCATTTCGGCAAGCATACGATCGGCGAGGCGAAAAAAACCCTGGCCGCCGCCGGCTTGCCGGCGCGGCTCTGATGCGCCGCTCTCGCTGACCGCGACTCATCTATTTTGGAAAAACCTGAGTTTTTCAATGTCGACCTTTGAATGGCGTCTCAGGTTGTCAGCGAGAGCATGATATAACGGCTCGCAAAACGGTCTATTCCGAACGGAGACGGGGATGCACAGAAACAATGACGGGCTGGGCGCGATTATGGCGCGGGTTTACGAGACGATCAGGTCGCGCCGCAACGCGTCGCCGGCAAGTTCCTACACCGCGGCGCTTCTCAAGGCGGGACCTGAGCGCTGCGCCAAGAAATTCGGCGAGGAAGCGGTCGAAGCCGCGATCGCCGGCGCCGTCGGCGCCAAGAAGGAACTGGCGGCGGAATCGGCTGACGCGCTCTATCATCTGCTCGTGCTGCTCGCTGCGGCCGGCGTAACGCCCGCCGATGTCGCGCGGGAGCTTGAAGAGCGCGAGGGCGTTTCCGGCCACGCCGAAAAAGCGGCGCGCCGATAGGCGGCGCTACCGCTTGTCAGGGATTAGGGTTTAGAGAAAATGAGGTCTTGTCATTCCGGGGCGCTCTGTAGGAGCGAACCCGGAATTCAGTCCTGAGTCCATCCCTGCGATCAGCGGCGCCCCCCTGCGCCACTGGAAGCGTCGGTGGAATGGATTCCGGGTCCGGCCTAAAGGCCGTCCCGGAATGACAGGAAATGCTGAATCTCAGCGATTTCTAATACTCTTTATACGCCTTAAAGAAGACCGGTTTTTTCCGCCAGCGCGCGCAAATTCGTTTCGGAACGGGCGCCGATATGGCTGATGATTTCGCTCGCCGCCAGCGAGGCGAGCGCGCCGGCGCGCTCAAAGCCGAGATCGCGCGACAACCCGAACAAGAGCCCGCCCGCATAGGCGTCGCCGGCGCCGGTGGTGTCGACAAGCTTTTCCGGCGGACGCGCCGCGACTGTGATGACCTCGCCGTCGCGCGGGATCAGGATCGATCCCTTCTCCGAGCGCGTCACCGCCGTGAACGGGCAGAGCGCGCGCGCCCGTTCGGCGATCACGTCGAGATGGCTGCTTTCGAACAGCGTGCGGGCTTCCGCTTCGTTGGCGAGGAGAATATCGACATGGTTGCCGATGAAATCGACGAAGGCGGCGTGCTGGCGGTCGACGCAGCCTGAATCCGACAGCGTGATGGCTGTTTTTCTGCCGGCGGCCCGGGCGATTCGGCAGGCCCGGATGAACGCTTCGCGCGCGCGCGGCATTTCGAATAAATAACCTTCGAAATAAGTGATCGCCGCGCGCCTGACCTGGGCTTCGTCGACGTCGTCGGCGCAAAGCTGGGTCGCCGCGCCGAGATAGGTCGACATTGAGCGTTGCGCGTCGGGCGTTACATTGATGAGCGAGCGCGCCGTCGCCGACCCTTTCTCAAGCGGCGCAGTGTCGAACGCGACGCCGGTCGCGCGCAGGTCGTGACGAAAAAATTCGCCCAGCGTGTCGTCGGCGACCTTGCCGATAAAGCCGCCCTGCCCGCCGAGCGAAGCGACGCAGGCCACGGTGTTCGCCGCCGACCCGCCCGAGATCTCGATCGCCGGCGCCATGGCCTCGTAAATCAACTTCGCGGCCGCCTCGTCAATCAGCGTCATGCCGCCCTTGGCGATGGCGTGGGCGGCGAGAAATGCGTCGTCGGCATGGGCGAGTACGTCGACAATGGCGTTGCCGACGCCGATGACGTCGAGAGCGTGGTCCGGCATGGGGCCTCCGGGATAAGCAGTCAAACCTCGCGGGGCTTACCGGACGCCGCCTAAAGGCGCAAGCGACGGTTGCAAATTCGAATGAGCGCCGCCGCCTGCGTTCTAACGATTGATTCACGCGACGGGATTTAGTCTATGTGCTATCCGCATTTTCGGCGCGCCGGCGCCGCGGCGACGCCTCGCCCCGAGAATGCGTTTGGCGCCGTAGACGGACGGTTGAGGAGCGGCATGAGTTTGAATGCAGGCAAGTCAAGTTTAATCGGCGCGTTGCTCGCCCTTGCGGGATGCGCGTCGGTCAATCCGTGGACAGGCGAGACGGGAGCTCCGGCTGAAAACGAAGTTGCAACGCCGGCGATGAAAGCCGAAGACATTCTCGGAAAGCCGGCGACCGCGGTCGACGACCTTTTGGGCGCGCCGGCGCTCGTGCGCCGCGAGGGCCCCGGAGAATATCGTCGCTACGCCTATGAAGGCTGCGCGCTCATCGTCATTCTTTATCCGGACGATAGCGGCGAGACGACGGCGTCGCTGCTTGACGCCGCCGCAGTCAAGTCGGGCGAGGAAAAGCCCGACCTCGAAACCTGTCTCGCTTCGGTCAGGTAGCTTCCGCCGCGGCGGTTCCGGCGCGCAGCCGCCGCTCGGAGCGCCGAAGAACGATAATGAGCAGCGCCGCCGGGATCCCGATCATCGCGGTGTAGGCGAAGAACCAGGGATAGCCGATCGCATCGACGATAAAGCCGGAAAACCCGCCGACGAATTTGCCGGGCAGCGCGTAAAACGAACTGAATAACGCGTACTGAGTCGCCGTAAACGCGGTGTTCGTCAGGCTCGACATATAGGCGATCAGGACCGTGCCGGCGAAACCGTACGCGATGTTGTCGACGACAACGGCGGTGGCGAGATAGAGATTGTCCGCCGGCATCAGTGCGAGCCACGAATAAAGAAGATTGGTGACGGACTGTGAAACGACGCCGACAAAAAGCGCTGCCGTCAAATTAAGCCGAAGCAGGATGACGCCGCCCAGAAACACGCCCGACATGGTGGCGAACATGCCGACGCCGCCGCGGATGACGCCGATATCGGTTTTGTCATAACCAAGGTCTACATAAAGCGGGCCCGTCATAAAGCCCATGACGAAATCGGGAATGCGGTAAACGGCGATGAAAAGCAGCATCACCAGCGCGGCGACGCCATAACGCCCGAGAAAATCCGCAAACGGACCGATAACGGATTCGCGAAGCGCCTGTATTGGCGGCAGCCGCGTCGGCGGTTCATAATCGCCGGCTTCGATTTTCGGCGCGAGCAGCGCGGTCAGAAAGCCAACCATCATCAGCGCCGCCATCGATTGATAGGCGAACGACCAGTTCACATTGTCGGCTATAATCAGCGCCGCCGTGCCCGAGGTTAAGAGGCCGACCCGATAGCCATATTGATACATCGCCGCCATCATGCCCTGCTCGGCGACCGGCGCGGCCTCGATGCGCCAGGCGTCGATGGCGATGTCCTGGGTCGCTGAAGAAAAGGCGATCAGTACGGCGACGACGGCGACATAAAGAATACTCTCGCCCGGATTGGCGAGCGACATCGCGATCAGCGTCGCGGCGACGGCGATCTGCGCCAGCGCCATCCAGGCGCGCCGGCGGCCAATGCGGTTTTCGAGGATCGGGATCGGCGCCCGATCGACGATCGGCGCCCACAGAAATTTCAGGGTGAAAGCGAAACCGGCCCATGCGAAGAGTCCGATCTCGGATCGGCTGACGCCCTCCTCGCGCAGCCAGATCGAAAGCGTCTGAAAGATCAGATAGAACGGCAGACCCGCCGAAAATCCGAACAGCAGCATGACGAGACCGCGCGGCGTCAGATAGGCGCGAACGGCTTCAATGAGCGTTTTCTTTTCCGGGCTGGAAGACGCAACGTGCTGGGTCATTCAACGCTTTCGATTGACTGGAAAAAATCGACCTTACCGTGTTTCGCAGCAAGAAGAAGGCCTCTCTTCGCGCGGCTTCGCCGTCGACGCAGAAGCTATCGCGACCCTTCAAGCGCCATCATGAGCTTCTTGCCGGCCTCGCGCCGCCATGCTTCCTCGATCCGGGATTTCAACTGCGCATCGCTTATCTTCGGGAGGCGAATGAGCACGGCGGGCCAGCCCTTGTAATGATCGGGTTCATAATAAATCTCGGGCTGCATTTTGAGGAACAGCTCCTTGTCTTCGAGGGTTGCGGTCTTGAGCACGAGGGCGGCGCCGTCCTCTTTCATGCGGACAAGGAGTTTTTTGCGGACCCGGAAAGCGGTCGTTCCATATGACGTTCCTTCTTCAACGCCGGGCAGGGCGAGACAGAGTCTGCGAACGCGGGCGATTTGATCGCGGGCCATGATGTCATGATTACACCGAACTCGGCCTTCTGGGTAATGTTGGCCGGGGCGATTATGAGGCGGTGTAGAGCGCCCGGCGCTCGCCGCCCCATTTGTCGAGCAGCTCCTCAAGGTCGTCCGGGTCGAACGGCTTTGAAAGAAAATCGTTCATGCCGGCCGAAAGGCACTTCTGCCGGTCGTGGGCCATGGCGTTTGCAGTGAGCGCGACAATCGGCGTGTCGCGCGCGTCGTCTTCAAGCTTGCGGATGCGCCGGGCCGCTTCGAGTCCATCCATTTCGGGCATGTGCATGTCCATCAGCACGAGGTCGTAGGGCGCATTCCGAACCGCCGTTACGGCTTCGGCGCCGTTTGCGGCGACGTCGACGGAGTGACCGGCGCGCTTGATGAGCGCGACGGCGAGCACGGCGTTGATCTGGTTGTCCTCCGCCAGAAGGATGCGGAGTTTTTTGGCCGGGCCGGATTTTTTGTCCGGCGCGGCGCCCGCGGTTGAAGGCGCCGATTCGGACTTTGCGCCGGTGATCTGGGCGTGCAGCGAGGACTGACGGACGGGCTTGATCAGATAGCCGTCAAACCCGGCCTCGCGCAGGCTTTCCAGCCGGCCGCGCGACAGCGGCGACAACATGACCAGCGCGCGGCGCGCCTTTTCGGCCAGCTTTTCCCCGCCATTGGCGGCGAAATAAAAATCGCAAAGCACGACCGCGTCGGGCGCATCCGAAACCGCTTCGAGCGCGTCGGACAGGGAGGCGACCACACGGACATCGGCGGCGCCGACGGCTTCGAGCTGCAATGTGGTGACTCGGCCCAGAAGCGCCGAGCGAGTCAGGATAACGACCGGCCCGGGATCGCCTTTGAGGCGCTTGGGCGGCGCGCCGTCCCATTCCAGCGCGCAGGAAAACGTAAATACGCTGCCTTCGCCTTTGACGCTTTCGAGCCGGATGTCGCCGCCCATGGCGCGGACCAGCTTTTGCGCAATGGTGAGGCCGAGGCCGGTGCCTTCGGCGCGGCGCGGACGGCCGTCATTGGCCTGGGCGAATTCCTCGAAGATCGCCTTTTGCGCAGCGGGAGGAATGCCGACTCCGGTGTCGCGCACGGCGATTTCGAGCGTGACGAGATCGCCGGCTGTTGCGGCTACGCGCGCTTCTATAGAGACGCCGCCGCGGTCGGTGAATTTGACGCCGTTGCCGGCGAGATTAATCAGAATCTGCCTCAGCCGCGCTTCGTCGCCGAACAGGCGGCGCGGCACGTCCGCGTCGATCACGGAAGCGATCTCTATGCCTTTTTCGGCGGCTTTCGGCGACAGCAACTCGGCGACGCTTTGCACCAGCGCGTACGGGTCGAGCGGCGCCTGTTCGAGCACCAGCCGGCCGGCTTCGATCTTCGAATAGTCCAGAATGTCATTGATCAACGCCAGAAGTGCGGCGCCGGACTCACGCACGGCTTCGGCGTAAGCGCGCTGATTGGGCGATAATTCCGTATCGAGAAGAAGCCCCGTCATGCCCAGAATGCCGTTAAGCGGCGTGCGCATCTCATGACTCATGGTCGCAAGAAAGCGCATCTTGGCGTCTTCGGCGACACTGGGACTTTCGTTCTCATCAGGGTCGGAGTCGGCGCGGCGTTCAACGCCCTGTTCAATGCCTTCTATATCGTCCGTATCAACACTGTCCGGCGCAGGCGGTTCTTTTCGGGCTGTGTCTTCCGGATGGACGATGCGGCCGGCGTAAAGCCGCTCGCCCGCCTCGAGCAGGATTTCCTCCCAGCCGATGAAGCAGACTTCTTTGCGCGCCGTGGCCTGCGTACGGTAGCGCGCCGGCGCGCCGGGCGCGGCGGCGCGGTTTCCCGGCGCGAATGCGCGCCCGGCCCATTTTTCCGGCGCCGCGCCGAAATGCTTCGAAAAAGCCCGATTGACGAAGCGGATTTTGTCGTCCGCGTCGCAAAGCACGATCAATTCCCGTTGCTCGGCTTCTTCGCCCGGTTTTCGATTAAGCATTATTGACGGTCCCATTAATCCCGAGCGCCAATTCTGCGGGCCGCGCGCTGAAAAAATGATTGAAAGGATTGGTTAATAAAGCTGCGCGGCGCCGCTTTCGGCGCCGGCTTGAGCGTCTCTCGCCTGCGGCGCGCCGTCCTCGCGGCGGCGATAGCTGATCGCTTCGGCCACATGCCGGCGCTTGACGCCTTCCGCCCCATCGAGATCGGCGAGGGTGCGCGCGACGCGCAGAATACGGTGATAGCCGCGTGCGGAAAGCCTGAGCGCTTCACAGGCGCGCGCAAGCAACGCCGCCCCCTCGGCGTCAGGCGCGGCGACCCGGGCGAGATCCTGGTCGGGCAGCGCCGCATTCGAGGCGACAGTCGCCGCTGCGCCGCCGCCGCGCGCAATCTGGGCCTGACGGGCGCGCGCGACGCGTCCTGCAACCGTCGCGCTGTCTTCGCCGCCGGCCGGCGCCGCGAGATCGGCCGGCGCCACCGCCGGCAGTTCGATGACGAGGTCGATGCGATCGAGGAGCGGGCCCGACACGCGGGACTGATACGCCGCCTCGCAATGCGGGCCGCGTCCGCAGGCGCGTCCGCTCGCCCGCCCGTAGCCGCAACGGCACGGATTCATCGCCGCGACAAGCTGGAAGCGGGCGGGATAGCGGACATGGTAATTGGCCCGCGCGATCATCACGTCGCCGGTTTCGAGCGGCTGACGCAAACTGTCGAGCACGGGAGCGGAAAACTCCGGCAATTCATCCAGAAACAGTACGCCGTGATGGGCGAGGGACGCCTCCCCCGGCTTCGCCCGGACGCCGCCGCCGATCATCGCCGCCATCGACGCCGAATGATGCGGCGCGCGAAACGGGCGGGCGCTGGTGAGCCGCCCGCCTTCCAAACGACCCGCAAGCGACTGCACCATCGAGATTTCCAGCATCTCTTCAGGCGATAGCGGCGCCAGCAGACCGGGCAGGCGCGCCGCCAGCATCGACTTTCCGGCGCCCGGCGGGCCGATCATTAAAAGGTTATGGCCGCCCGCAGCCGCCACTTCGAGCGCGCGCTTGGCGGTCTCCTGTCCCTTCACGTCCTTGAGGTCCGGGGCCGGCGGGGCCGGCGCGAGCCCGCCCGGTTCGGGCGGCGAGAGCACCTGCGTTCCCTTGAAATGGTTGACGAGCTGAATGAGGCTTTTTGGCGCGAGGATTTGCGCGTCGCCGCCGGCCCAGGCCGCTTCCGGCCCCGAGGCCTCCGGACAGATGAGGCCGAGCCCGCGCGCATTCGCCGCCACCGCCGCCGGCAGCGCGCCGGCGACAGGCGCGACCGATCCGTCGAGACCGAGTTCGCCCATCACCGCGAAGCCGTCGGCCGCGTCGCGCGGGGCCGCGCCCATTTCCATCAACAGGCCGAGCGCGATGGCGAGGTCGAAATGGCTGCCTTCCTTGGGCAGGTCCGCCGGCGCCAGATTGACCGTGATCCGCTTTGGCGGCAGGCCGAGCCCGACTGCGTAGAGCGCCGCCGAGACCCGTTCGCGCGCCTCCGACACCGCCTTGTCCGGCAGGCCGACAATGACAAAGGCGAAAGCGCCTCCGGTAAGCTGAACCTGAACCGAAACCGGACGGGCCTCGACCCCGTGAAAGGCGAAAGTAGCGATCTGTGCAACCATCGAGGGCTCCTGCCCCTGCGTCTCCCGATATCCGTGCGAACGCACCATGACGCAACAAACAGAACAGATCAAGAACAAATTTTCCCCGCATCGATGCGGCGGCCCGTATCTTGCGCTTCCTACGCCGATGGGCGATCACATAGAGGCGATTTACGTCGCAACGCGCCGGCCGCCGCCAGGCAAACGCGACGGGTCGGCCGCGTCGATTGGGGAGGGGCGGAGCGCATGACCGACATCTTCATCGACAGCGCCAAAGACGACAGCGACATTGCTCGCCGCGTCGTTGCGGCGCTTGAATCCGAAGGCTTCTCCGTCGCATCGGGCGCCGAAAAGGGCGCCCGCGGACGGCGCGACGAAGATGCGGCGGCGACGCTGGTTCTGTGGTCGTCTTCATCGGTTAAGTCACACCGTATACGGAGAAAATCCCGCGCGGGCGCGCGCAATCGGGCGCTGATTCCTGCAATAATCGAAGATGTCGATCCGCCGAAAGGCTTCCGGCGCTTCAAAACAGCCGATCTTAGAAACTGGCGCGGCGACCGGCGCGATCCCAACTGGCTGTTGTTATTGAGCGAAATCCGTCAATGCGTCGAACAGGCTGACGGCGCGCCGGCGATGCGGTTCCGGCCTGCGGCCGAAGCGCGGAACGAGGATGCGGGCGAAGCCGGGCCGGCCGCGCCCAAAAAAATCGCGGGAAGGCGGACCGCCGCCATAGCCGGCGCGTTTTCCATTATCGCTGCGCTTTTGCTTGCGGGTTATTTCGCGTTTCCGACGCTCCTGAAAGGCTCCGGTCAGGCCGACGCGCCGGTTTCTGTGAAAGAATCCCATGCGGAGGAAATCAGCGCCGACGCCGGCATTGACGATAATGACGCGACGGAGCTGGAAGTTTTCACCCCCGACGGCCTTTCGATTGACGCCGACGCCGACGAGTATGGACCCGCCGCGGACGATGAGGCTCAAATGCTCGGCTTTTCTGCTCCGGAGACGTCCGAAGCCGAAGCAGCAGCAACGTCGGAAAGCGCGGCCGCGGCCGTCGACGTCGAGCGCGTTGAATCTTTGTCTGGCGCCGCCGAGGCCGGCGCGCCCGAAGAGGAAGCCAAAGACGCCCCGCCGCCTGAAGACGCAGACGAAAACGCAGACGCAATTCCGGCGCCGGGAGAATCATTCAGGGACTGCGCCTTCTGTCCGGAAATGATCGTCATCCCTTCCGGCGCCTTCTCCATGGGCTCGCCGGAAACCGAAGCAAGCCGCGACCTGACCGAAGGCCCGACCGTCGGCGTCACGATTGAAAAACCGTTCGCCATCGGACGCTATGAAGTTACGTTCGATGAGTGGGACGCGTGCGTCGCCGCCGGCGGTTGCGATCAATATGGAGCGCCCGATCCCGGTTGGGGGCGCGGCTCCCGGCCGGCGGTCAATGTGAGCTGGCGCGACGCGCGCGCCTACGCCGCCTGGCTGTCGGAAAAAACCGGCCAGACTTATCGGCTCCCGAGCGAAGCGGAATGGGAATATGTCGCCCGCGCCGGCGGCGACGCGCCGTTTTCGTTCGGCGAGGCGCTGGCGCCGGACCAGGCCAATTACGACGCCGCTTTTCCATACGCCGGCGCCCCCGAAGGCGCGTCGCCGGGCGGGACGCTTCCTGCGGGAAGCTTTGCAGCCAATCCGTTCGGCGTTTACGACATGCACGGCAATGTCTGGGAATGGGTCGCCGACTGTTGGCGTCCGGATCATCGCGGCGCTTCCGTCTTCGGCGCGCCGCGCGGCGGCGACTGCATTTCGCGCGTGCTCAAAGGCGGCGCCTGGAACACCGGCGGATGGCGGTTGCGGGCGGCGCACCGAATCGAGGGCTTCGCGACGCGGCGCGACTATGACAACGGCTTCCGGCTTGTGCGCGAACTTGACTGAACGGATTTCTGCTTTAGCCATTCCGCATGAGCGAAACTGCGCACCCCCCGAAACCCGCCGCAGCAATCCGCGTCGGCGTGACCGGACACCGCCTGCAGCGCCTCGACGCCTCGCAGCGCGATCGCATCGCGCGCCAGACGCGCTACGTTCTCAAAGCGGCGACTGACGCCGTCGATGCGGCGCTACAAACCTTTCGGGACGATTACGCGCGGGCGCCGGCGAAGCATTATCTCGTCAGCGCGCTTGCGGACGGGGCCGACACGCTGGCGGCGGAGGCCGCGCTCGATCTTGGCTGGCGGCTGTTGGCGCCGCTGCCATTTTCGCGCAACCAGTACGAAACCGATTTTTCCGACGACGACGTCGAAGCGCTCAACGCGCTGCTTGCGCACGCCGATGCGGTTGCCGAGCTTGACGGCGGCGGCGCCGCCGGCGTCGAAGAGGAAAACGCCTATCTTCAGGCCGGGCTTGTGACGCTCAAGAACGCCGACATCGTCATCGCCATATGGGACGGGGAGAAAGCGCGCGGCCCCGGCGGCACCGCGATGATCAAGAATGCGGCGCTGGCTGCGGGCAAGCCGGTTGTGTGGATCAACGCCGTCAAGGATACCGCGCCTGTTTTGCTCACGGCGGACGGCCAGCCGGCGGAGGCGACGCACGACGTCATCGAGTCGGCGGTCTCGGCGATTCTCGCGCCGCCATCGCCGTCAGAGATCGAGCATGAATTTTCAGGAAAACGCACACATGCGCTCATCGCCTATCGCGATTACATAAACGAAAAGCCGCACGGGTTTAATTTCGGATCGTTCTTTCAGTTCTGGGAAAAGGCGCTTGCAGGCCGCTGGCCTTTCACCATCAGGCTCACCGTTGCAAAACCCGAAAGCCAGATCGCCGAGGCGCTTTCCTCAACGCTCGCTATGCGCCTGAACGCGGCCGAGGGCGACCGGCGCATATTCGAAGACATTATTGCGCCGCGTTTTGAGTGGGCCGACCACCTGGCCGTGCATTACGGCAATCTCTACCGGTCTTCATATTTCTTCAATTATCTGTTCGCCGCGATCGCCGTTTTTCTTGCGCTGTTCCACCTTGTTGCGGGCGTCGAATCTAAAATCTACTGGATTTCAGTGGAGGTGGCGATCATCGTGTTTATCCTTGCCGTGACGGTCATTGGCCGGCGCGGGCGCTGGCACGAAAAATGGATTGACTATCGTCAGCTCACTGAGGAATTGAGACAGTTTCGGCATGTATTTCTGACCGCCGGCGAGGCGAGCCGGGAGGAAGAAAAAGCCTCCGGCGAAGACGCCGAAGACGCCGGATGGGTCGATTGGTATCTTAAAGCTGCGCAGCGCGAAGCGGGACTGACTTCGGGCCGCTTCGACGCGGCGGCGATGAAGAAGATCGCAGCGGCCATCGTCGACGAGGAAATCCGTCCCCAGATCGCCTATCACGAACGCAAAGCCCAGGCGCTTCATAAGATCGAGCACCGTCTCCACCTGCTTGGCGAAGCGGCTTTCGCCGCAACCTTTGTGGTTTGCATCGGCTATCTTCTGTTGGCGTTTTCTTCCGGCGGCGGGCAGGGCTGGGCGTATGCGTTGAAGTCGAAAGCGCAGAGTTGGGTGACCCTGTTGACCGGCTTCCTGCCGGCCCTTGGCGCGGCGTTTTTCGGCATCCGCGTGCAGGGGGAATTCGGCTCGACCGCCGAGCGCTCGCACGCCACGGCGGCGACCCTGAAAGCGATCGCCGCCAAGTTCGACGCCGTCATCGCCGCCGACGCGCCTAAGCTTTCGGAGCTTCAGGCCCGGGTCGAGGAGGCGGCGCGCGCCATGCTGATGGAGAATATGGACTGGCGGCTCTTGTATATCTCCAAGCCGCTCAACCTGCCCGGCTGATCCGGAGCGATGGGGCTTTTCGACGCAAACGGCGCGAGAAGGCGGATTTTCGCCCGCCCCGACCCTGCAGCGGGTTGCGGGCTCAACGTCGTCTGCCTATATGCCGCTTCGAACAAGCGCCGTTGCAACGCTTTCGCCGCGGCGCAAAATAAAATTGAGAAGGGGTTGTCCGCTTCGGGCGCTTGCGGGCGTTATGCCGGTTTTAACCATAAACCGGCTCGATGCTGATCGAAGGTCCGGAATAACAGGGCGGCCCGCTGACAGGAGAACAAAATATGGGCAAGGTCATCGGCATCGACCTCGGCACGACGAACTCATGCGTCGCCGTGATGGAGGGCAAGGAGCCAAAGGTTATTGAAAATGCGGAAGGCGTGCGCACGACCCCTTCCGTCGTCGCGTTCACCGAAGACGGCGAACGCCTGATCGGTCAGCCGGCCAAGCGCCAGGCGGTGACCAATCCTGAAAACACGTTCTTCGCCATCAAGCGCCTCATTGGGCGCCCGTTTGACGATCCGACGGCCCAGAAAGACAAGGAAATGGTCCCTTACGCCATCATCAAGGGCGATAACGGCGACGCCTGGGTCGAAAGCCGCGGCGAGAAATACGCCCCCTCCCAGATTTCCGCCTTCATCCTTCAGAAGATGAAGGAAACCGCCGAAACCCATCTCGGCGAGACCGTCACCCAGGCCGTCATCACGGTGCCCGCCTATTTCAACGACGCCCAGCGCCAGGCCACCAAGGACGCCGGCAAGATCGCCGGGCTTGAAGTGCTGCGCATCATCAACGAACCGACGGCGGCGGCGCTCGCTTACGGGCTTGAGAAAAAGGAAGGCAAGAAGATCGCCGTTTTCGACCTTGGCGGCGGCACCTTCGACATTTCCATTCTCGAAATCGGCGACGGCGTCTTTGAAGTGCTCGCCACCAATGGCGACACGTTCCTCGGCGGCGAAGACTTCGACTTGCATGTCGTCGATTACCTCGCCGATGAGTTCAAAAAGGATCAGGGCATCGATCTCAGAAGCGACAAGCTCGCCCTGCAGCGCCTCAAGGAGGAAGCTGAAAAAGCCAAGAAGGAGCTGTCCTCGACCACGCAATACGAAGTCAACCTGCCGTTCATCACCGCCGACCAGACCGGCCCCAAACATCTCAACATCAAACTGTCGCGCGCCAAGCTCGAAAGCCTCGTGGACGAGCTCGTCAAGCGCACGGTCAATCCGTGCAAGGCGGCGCTCAAGGACGCCGGCCTCACCGCCGGCGACATCGACGAGGTGATCCTCGTCGGCGGCATGACCCGCATGCCGAAAGTCCAGGAGATGGTGAAACAGTTCTTCGGGCGCGATCCGCACAAGGGCGTCAATCCTGACGAAGTCGTGGCGCTCGGCGCGGCGATTCAGGCGGGCGTTCTGCAGGGCGACGTCAAGGACGTCCTGCTTCTCGACGTGACGCCGCTCTCGCTCGGCATCGAAACTTTGGGCGGCGTCTTCACGCGCCTTATCGAGCGCAACACCACGATCCCGACCAAGAAGTCGCAGACTTTCTCAACGGCTGAGGACAATCAGTCCGCGGTGACGATCCGCGTCTTCCAGGGCGAGCGCGAGATGGCCGCCGACAATAAACTGCTCGGCCAGTTCGATCTTGTCGGCATTCCGCCGGCGCCGCGCGGCGTGCCGCAGATCGAGGTTGCGTTCGACATCGACGCCAACGGCATCGTCCACGTCAACGCCAAGGACAAGGCGACCAACAAGGAGCAGTCGATCCGCATTCAGGCGTCGGGCGGCCTGTCCGAAGACGATATCGAAAACATGGTCAAGGAGGCCGAAGCGCACGCAGACGAGGACAAGAAGCGCAAAGAAGCGGTCGAAAGCCGCAACCGCGCCGAAGCGCTCGTCCACACGACCGAAAAGTCCCTTGCCGAGCACGGCGACAAGATCGGCGCGGACGAGAAAAAGGCGATCGAGGACGCCCGCGACGCGCTCAAAGAGCTGCTCGAAAAAGAGGACGCCGACGTCGAGGCGATCAACACCGCCATGACGGCGCTCGCCCAGACGTCCATGAAGCTCGGCGAAGCGATGTACAAGGCGCAACAGGAAGACGTCGAACATGAAGTCACCGACGAACATGAGACGAAAGAAGACGGCGGCGACGATGTTGTCGACGCTGATTTCGAGGAAGTCGACGGCGAGAAGAAAGATTAGGGTGAATGGTGAATAGTGAATGGTGAATAGGAAAGGACGGACAGCCGCGTCGGCCTTTCCCCCTTATTCACCATTTCACCATTCACCACTTCACTGCCGAAGGGCGGGCGCGAGTAAATATGGCGCGATGTTATTACGATATACTCGGCGTATCACGAGACGCGGACGATAGCGCCGTCAAGGCGGCGTTCCGCAAATGCGCCATGAAATATCATCCGGACCGCAACAAGGACGATCCGGAAGCCGAGCACAAATTCAAGGAAGTCAACGAAGCTTACGAGATTCTCTCCGACGGGCAAAAGCGCGCGGCGTATGACCGCTACGGCCACGCCGCCTTCAAGGGCGGCATGAACGGCTTTGGCGGGGCCGGGGCGCAAGGCTTCAACGCTTCGGCCTTCGCCGACGTCTTCGACGACATTTTCGGCGAGTTCATGGGCGGACGCAGCGCGCGGCGCGGCGGCCCGGCCCGCGGCGCCGACCTCAAATACAAACTCGACATCACTTTAAGCGAAGCCTTTACCGGCAAGAAGGCGACGATCACGGTCCCCGGCTCCGTCGCCTGCGAAACCTGCGAAGGTTCGGGCGCAAAGCCCGGATCGGGGCCGACGGCGTGTTCGACCTGTCACGGCGCGGGCCGCGTCCGCATGCAGCAGGGCTTTTTCACCATCGAGCGGACCTGCCCGGCTTGCGGCGGCGAAGGCCGCGTAATCGGCGATCCGTGTACGGATTGCGGCGGCCAGGGCCGGGTCAGGAAAGAACGCACGCTCGCCGTCGACGTTCCGCCCGGCATCGAGAACGGCACCCGCATTCGCTTGACGGGCGAAGGCGACGCCGGCCCGCGCGGCGGCCCCGAGGGCGATCTCTACATCTTCATCAACGTCAAAGAGCATGACCTTTTCGAACGCGACGGGCCCAATCTCTATTGCGAACTGCCCGTTCCGATGACCACCGCCGCGCTCGGCGGCGAGCTTGAAGCGCCGACCATCGAAGGCGGGCGCGTCAAGGTCTCGGTGCCCGAAGGCGCGCAGACCGGCAAGCGGTTCCGCGTACGCGGCAAAGGCATGACGCGCTTGAACCAGAGCGGTCGCGGCGATCTTTATGTGGAGATCCTGGTCGAAACGCCGACCGGGCTTAACGCCGAACAAAAAGAATTACTCATGCGCTTTTGCGAAGCCGGCGGCGGCGTCGACTGCTGCCCGCAGCACAAGGGCTTTTTCGACCGCGCGAAGAATTTCTGGGAGAATGTGACCGACGGGCGGTGAGGCGAATGTTTGCGCGACGTTAGGGTTTTCTGGTAGTCTTCATCTATGGCCGAGACAACAGCACATAATCCTCTGGACGAGCATTTGAGGCCCGTGAACGAGCCTTGCGTCGATCCGGCCTATCTTGCGTGGAAAAAAGCGAAAATTAGAAAAGCGCTGAAAGAAGCCGAGGACAGATCGAAGATGATCCCGGCCCATAAGGTCTGGGAAGAACTCGGCCTTGAACGTTAATTTCACGCCGACTGCGCGCGCCGACCTCAAGGCTATCCGCGCTTATATTTCTGAATTTGACGACGCCGCTGCGGACCGGGTTATCTCGCGCATCCGACAGGCGGCGCAGATGTTTGAAAGCTTTCCTTTGCTCGGCCGCGCGGGCGAGATCGAAAATACGAGAGAATTAACCATTCCGGGCCTTCCCTACATTATCGTTTATGCGATTGCTTCCGAAACTGAGATTGACGTACTGACAATCATCCACGGGCGTCAGCAATATCCGCCGGCGTAACAAGCAGCGCCCGATATTCAATCGCGCAGAAAGTTTTCCCGCGAGCGAGAAATTATCGACTTAATCAATGAAAGGACCGCGCAGCCCTATGCCCATTGAACCCCGCCCGCCGCTGCCGCCGTTCACGCTTGAAAGCGCGATCAAGAAAACTCGCCTCGCCGAGAACGCCTGGAACAGCCGCGACCCGGAAAAGGTCTCCCTCGCCTATACGCCGGACAGCTGGTGGCGAAACCGATCGGAATTTCTTCAGGGCCGCGAGGCGATCGTCGAATTCCTGACCCGCAAATGGGCGCGTGAGCTCGACTACCGCCTCATCAAGGAACTCTGGGCGTTTACCGACAATCGCCTGTCGGCGCGGTTCCAGTACGAATATCATGATGCGGACGGAAACTGGTTCCGCGCCCATGGCAACGAACAGTGGGAGTTCGACGACAACGGCCTGATGCGCCGGCGCGAGGCGTCGATCAACGACGTTCCGATCAAAGAGTCCGACCGCAAGTTTCTCTGGCCGCTGGGCCCGCGCCCGGAAGACCACCCCGGCCTCACCGAGCTCGGGCTTTAGACTTCGACCGAAAATTACGGGCTCCGGCCCGCTTCCGCCTTTTCCGGGCGCCGTCAGCAGTCGCCGATGCAATTGCCGTCGGGAGTGAGCACCTTGACGGCGCCGTCGCTCGATACGACCGTGCGCGTGCCGTCGCGGTCGCGCTCGACCACCGTTACGTCGCCGTCGGGCTCGACGACGGTGGTTTCGCCGCGTTTGTGAAAAACAACATTGCCGCTGCGGTCCACGTAGGAACGCTCCCGCGATCCGTAACCATCGGATGAGCCTGATGAGTCCGAATAGGATGACGAACTCGATGCGCTATAGGACGAGCCGGAAGTGGAATAGCCGCTGTCGTAATAAGCGCCCGGCGCAACGCAGCCAGCGAGCATGGCGCAAGCGCTCCCCGCAACCAAGGCGAACCGAAGTGTCATGGTTGACCTCCTTCAGCGCCCTCAGCCCGGCGGGAGCATAAACCGCCCGGCGGCGAAACGCCACCGACGGCCTGCCAACATTAAATTTTGCGGGATAGTTATCCGACCCTTTCGGAGCGGGTTTATTATGAGCGGGATGACAGTTTTCGTCCCATTTGTTTGCGCTTTCGGGCGCAGCGCGGCCAGCCGCCGCTCTGCGCGCGCACGGGACGAAAGGGTGCGGCGCAATGGCTGCTATGACTGGAAATCCAATGTTCCTGACGCGTTCCGAAATGGACAAAATGGACCCTTTGGCGCTCAAGCCCGCAAAATCAGCGGGCTTCAGTTTTTTCGTTTCGCCGAACAGGAGACAAAAGAGACCTTTTTGGCCGAACGCTTCGCGAACCGGCGGGTTTTCCGAAATGGCGGCGCATACGCCTTACGCCGCGTCTTCGCCGACGAGAATTTCGCGTTTGCCGGCGTGATTGGCCGGAGAAATAAGCCCTTCCTCCTCCATCCGCTCGATAAGCGTGGCGGCGCGGTTATAGCCGATCTGAAGCCGGCGCTGAATGTAGGAGGTCGAAACTTTCCGATCGCGCAAAACGGTCGCCACCGCCTTGTCGTAAAGCGCGTCCCCCGACGACGCGTCGCCGCCGATTTCGAATGCGGAATAGCCGCCGTCTTCTTCATTATATTGGGTGACGGCCTGCACATAGTCGGGTTTGCCCTGTTTCTTCAGGAAGCGGACGATTTTTTCAACTTCGTCGTCGGAGACCAACCCGCCATGAACGCGCCGCAGGCGCCCGCCGCCGGCCATGTGCAGCATGTCGCCGAGGCCCACAAGCTGTTCGGCGCCCTGTTCGCCCAGGATCGTGCGGCTGTCGATACGCGAGGTCACCTGAAAACTGATCCGGGTGGGGAGGTTCGCTTTGATCGTGCCGGTGACGACGTCGACCGAGGGGCGCTGGGTCGCCATAATCAAGTGAATGCCGGCTGCGCGCGCCATCTGCGCGAGACGCTGGACCATCGCCTCGATGTCCTTGCCGGCGACCATCATAAGGTCGGCCACTTCGTCGATCACCACGACGATGAACGGCATGGCCTCGTAATCGAGCTCTTCGGTCTCGTAGACCGGCTCGCCGGTTTCCTCGTCATAACCGGTGTGAACGGTGCGGGTCAGCGTTTCGCCGTTTTCTTTCGCCTCGGCGATGCGCTGGTTAAATCCTTCTATATTCCGCACGCCAACCTTCGACATTTTACGGTAACGTTCCTCCATCTCGCGCACGGTCCATTTAAGCGCGCCGACGGCCTTTTTCGGATCTGTGACGACCGGCGCGAGAAGATGCGGAATGCCTTCGTAAACTGACAGCTCCAGCATTTTCGGGTCGACCAGGATGAGCTTGCATTCGTCCGGCGAGAGCCGATAGAGCAGCGACAGGATCATCGTGTTGATCCCCACCGACTTGCCCGAACCGGTGGTGCCGGCGATGAGGAGATGCGGCATGCGCGCGAGATCGGCGTAGACCGGCTCGCCGCCGATCCCCTTGCCGAGCGCCAGCGTGAGATCCCCGCGGCTCTTTTCATATTCGGCAGCGCCCAGAAGCTCGCGGAGATAGACCATCTCCCGGTCCTGGTTCGGCAGTTCGATGCCGATCACGTTGCGCCCGGGCACCACCGCCACGCGGCAGGCCACCGCGCTCATCGACCGGGCGATGTCGTCGGCGAGCCCGATGACGCGGGAGGATTTGACCCCGGCTGCGGGCTCGAGTTCGTAAAGCGTAACCACCGGGCCGGGGCGAACATTGATGATCTCGCCGCGCACGCCGAAATCGGCGAGTACGTTTTCAAGCATGCGCGCGTTCTGTTCGAGCGCCTCGTCCGAGATGGCTTCGCGCGCCGCGCCCGGCTTCGCGAGCAGATGCAGCGGCGGCAGCTCATACGTGCCCGGTTCGAAAACCGGCAGTTCGGGTTGGGCTTCGCGGCGCTCGCGCTTGCCGGCGCGTTTGGCGGTCTTCTTGCGGATGATGTTGCGCCGGCGCGCCGGCGCGACCAGCGGCGGCTCGCCGGCGTCGGAGTCCGCCTCCGGCGGTTCGTCCGTTTCCTGCCTGCCGGAGCGCTCGAACAATTGGCGCAGGGTTTCGATACGGTCTTCAAAGAAGTCGTGCGCGGCCCAATAGACGTCTTCAACGACGCCGGTCGCCGCTGCGGCGCGCTCGCGCGTCAGGCCGCACAGGACCAGATAGGCCGGCAGAGCAATTACGAATGCGGCCGCGCCGGCGAAGATGGCTGGAGCCGGCGCGCCAAGCGCTGCGAACGGCGCAGACAGCGCATTCAGAACGGCGTCACCGGCGACGCCGCCGAGACCGGCCGCGAACGGCCAGGTCGCCGGCGAGGGCAAGCTCGAAGCGAACCCCGCCGCCGCCAGCGCCGAGACCGGCGCAAGCCCGGCCCGCAGCCAGGCCGCCGGGGGCGTTGTTTCAGGCGCGCCCTTGGCCAGCGCGAAAGCGCCCCAGACGGCGAGCGGCGCAACAAACATCAAGCTCGCCCCGCCCAGCGTCTGCAGCAACAGGTCCGCGACGGCCGCCCCAGGCGCGCCGGCCAGATTTTCGGCGCCGCGCTGTGTCGCGGTGTTGAAGCTCGGATCGCTGATGGAAAACGTCGCGAGCGCCGCCGCCAGCCAGCCGGCGAGCACGATCATCGCCGCGCCGCCGGCGCGCATCAAAACGGCGCGCCGCCAGGCGCGAAACCGATCGCTGAAACTTTGCTTCTTGCGCGGGCGGTAAGTTCGACGCGACATAGGAGAATTGCTGGTTGACTGTATCTCTCCCGGCAGTTTTACACGGGCGGCGCGAAAAAGGGTTAACGCGCGTTAACCAAACCGGCCGCTGGCGAAAAAAAGGGACGCAACACGCGCCCCTTTTCGCCGCAGCATTTCTCCCCCATCGGACTCAGCCTTGTGCGAATTCCGGATAGGCCTCGAGCCCGAGTTCGGCCTTGTCGAGACCGATATATTCATGCTCAGGACTGGCGCGCACGCCGACCGTGAACCTGAGCACTGTCCAAACCAGAAGGCTCATGACGAAAACGAAAACGCCGATCATCAAGATACCTACAAATTGACCGAGAATTGTCGTTTCCGAATTCGACCACGAAACGATCAGCGTTCCCCATATCCCGCAGAAAAGATGAGCGGGAATGGCGCCGACTACGTCGTCAATCTTGAGCTTGTCGAGCACAGGCACGGCGGCGGTGACGATAACGCCGCCGAAAGCGCCGATGACGACCGCCTGCCAGATCGCTGGAGCCAACGGTTCCGCTGTGATCGATACAAGCCCGCCGATGGCGCCGTTCAGGACGATCGTCAGGTCGACCTTTTTATAGATCACCTGGGTGAGCGTGAGCGCTGTGAGGACGCCGCCGCACGCAGCCGTATTTGTGTTGACGAATATCCGGGAAATGGAAATCGCATCCGGGATCGTGCCGACCGCAAGTTGCGAGCCGCCGTTGAAACCGAACCAGCCAAGCCAGAGAATGAACGTGCCAAGCGCCGCAAGCGGCAGGTTCGACCCCGGCATCGGGTGAATACGACCGCTTTCATATTTGCCTTTCCGGGGGCCCAACATGAGCGCGCCGGCGAGCGCCGCCCAGCCGCCGGTCGAATGCACGAGCGTCGAACCGGCGAAATCCGAAAACCCCCAGGATGCTGCGAGATAGCCCTTGCCCCACACCCACGAAGCCTGAATGGGATAAATCAGCCCGGTAAGAATCGCGGTGAAGACAAGAAACGGCCACAGCTTGACGCGCTCGGCCAGCGTTCCGGAAACGATCGAAGCTGCGGTCGCCACGAACACCATCTGGAAATACCAGTCGGAATGGGCTGCGTAGCCGGTTCCGACCGGATCGGAATCGTCGGCCGCCCAGACCAGAAAATCGCCGAGCAAACCGCCGGGCTCGACGCCGTAGATGAGGTTATAGCCGACAAGCCAGACCATAATCCCCGCAACAGAATAGAGGGAGACGTTCTTGAGGCAGATCGTGGCTGCGTTCTTGGCGCGAACAAGACCCGCTTCAAGCATGCAAAACCCCGCAGCCATGAACATGACCACCATGCCCATGACAAGAAACAGGAGCGTGTTGAAGACGAAGACGGAGGTGTCCGTGGCCGGCTGAATTTCCTGTGCGCCTGCGCCGGTTGCACACAACACCCCGGCGACGGCTGCAACGGCCGCTATGATATGAATCTTTTTCATTTCTGGTATCCCTTCGACCGTTTAAAGCGCGGCGGCGCCAGTTTCGCCTGTGCGCACCCGAATCGTTTCTTCAAGATCAAGAACAAAGATCTTGCCATCGCCGATGGCCCCGGTCTTCGCCGCCTTGCAGATCGCTTCGACGACCGCAAGGACCCGATCTTCCGTTACGGCGACCTCGATTTTGATCTTGGGCATGAAATCGACCTGATATTCGGCGCCCCGATAAACTTCCGTGTGCCCCTTCTGGCGACCGTAGCCTTTGACCTCCGTCGCCGTCATACCGTCGACGCCGAGGCCCGTCAGCGCCTCGCGCACATCGTCAAGCTTGTGCGGCTTTATAACCGCAATAATGAGCTTCATGCACGGCCTCCTCTGTTTTGTCGCTCTTAGCATGCTCCAGAGCGCTCCCGCGCCCTGATTCTAATCTTAACGTTATTGCAGCATATGCTGCTATGCAACAAAAATATTTTGGAAATAAAATAAGCAGCTTTAAAATTCAGGAAAGATTGCGCAAGTTTTAGATTTTTATGCTAATATTTTGATTAATATGGACATATATGTCATATAAGTCACAGAGTTTATAAATATTTTGAATTCGTGGAATATTTATGTTGTGCAATGCACCATTTTCTTTTTAGCTTTCTCCCATCCGGCGGCGGTGTCCGTAGGCGGAGGTTCCTTGCCCGGAGCATGAATCGACAGGAGGCGACAATGATCCGCAGTTCCGTATTCGCGCTTGTATTCTCGACGGCGGCGGTATTTTCCGCGGCGGCCGAAGAGTTGACTGTCAGCACGACGGTCGGTTTCGAGTCACGTTATATTTTCCGCGGCGTTCAGTTCGCAGAGACAAGCTTTCAGCCGACGATCAATCTCGGCTATGGAAATTTCTATGGCGGCGTCTGGCTCAATCTGCCTGTTGGCGACGATGATCTTGTCGTAACGCCGGGCGGCGAGGAGCTCGACTTCACAGCAGGTTACAGTTACGAGCCGAGCGGCGCCGTCTCATTCGACGTCGGAGTCACTTATTTTACTTTTCCGGACGCGGCGAGCGGCTTCTTCGACACGTTTGAGGAAGACGGCGACGGCATGGGCGCCAATACGGTCGAACCCTATATCGGCGTATCTTTCGCCGCGCCGGGCTCGCCGTCGGCGTATTTCTATCATGACTTCATGTTCGACACGTCTACGTTTGAAGGATCGGCGTCCTACTCATACCCGCTTGCAGAAAAGACCAGCTTCGATGCCGGCGCGACGATCGGCTATGTGATCGATGACGATGCTGGCGGCGATTACGTTTACGGAAGCTTGAGCGGCGACGTGTCCTACGCAGTCTCCGACGCGTCTTCGATCGCAGCCGGCCTGCGCTGGGGCGGGTCGGACATTGACGGCGGTTCATTCATCGATGATTCCATCGCCGGAACGTTTCAAAGCTCCGGATTCTGGTGGGGAATCGGGTTCAGTTCCGACTTCTAGGCGCCGGCGCGCAAGTCGCCGCAGTCGACGGGGGGGGGCTGGACGCCGCGGCGCGAATGTTGAAACTCGTGCATTATGAACATGCGCACGGATTTCGACGTCATCATTGTCGGCGGCGGCCTCGCCGGCGGCCTCGCCGCTCTGGCCTTGGCCCGGAATGGCTTCGAATGCGCCGTCATCGACGCGCAGAACCCGCAGGCAATGCGCAGCGCGTCGTTTGACGGGCGCACGACGGCGCTCGCCTACGCCGCCGTGCGAATGTTCAAACGCCTTGGCCTCTGGGCGGCGATCGAAGACGAAGCCGAACCCATTCGCGATATCCTGGTGACCGACGGGCGCGCCCGAGACCGCTTCCGAAAAGGCGTGGTGTCGCCGTTTCATCTGCATTTCGACAGCCGCGAGCTTGGCCCCGATACGCCGCTCGGCTGGATTGCGGAAAACCGCACGCTGCGGGAAGCGATCTTCGACGCTATAGACCGCGCAGACGCCATAACGCTTTTCGCCCCGGCGCGCCGCACATCGGCGCGGTTCGGACCGGCTCACGCCGAAGTCGATCTTGCAAGCGGCGAAACCCTGTCGGCGCCGTTGGTTGTCGCCGCCGACGGGCGGTTTTCCGCGCTGCGCGCTGAAGCCGGGATCAAGGTCAACAAATGGACCTATCCGCAGACCGGAATTGTTGTGACTGTCGCGCATGAAAAGCCGCATCTCGGCGTTGCGCAGGAGTTTTTCCTGCCGTCCGGGCCGTTCGCCATTCTTCCGTTAACGGAAAACCGCTCCTCGCTCGTATGGAGCGAGCACAGGGACGCCGCGCCGGCTTATCTGAAGCTCGATGACGCAGCCTTTTTGCGCCAGATAGAGGCTCGCTTCGGGCCCTATCTCGGAACGCTTACCCTGGCGAGCCCGCGCTGGTCCTATCCGCTCGCTTTCCACCTGGCGCAGACCATGATCGCGCCGCGCATGGCGCTCATCGGCGACGCCGCCCACGCCGTTCACCCGATTGCGGGGCAGGGCTTCAATCTCGGCATAAAAGACATCGCCGCGCTCGCCGACGTGCTGGCCGAAGCCCGCGGGCTCGGGCTCGACATCGGCCATATGAGCGTTCTGGAAAATTACCAGCGATGGCGCCGCTTCGATTCGACGGCGCTGGCGCTGGGGATGGACTTACTGACCCGGCTCTTCTCGAACGACATTGCGCCTATAAGGCTCGCGCGCGACATCGGGATGAGCGCGGTCGGAAAGGTCGCGCCGCTCCGCCAATTGTTCATGCGTCAGGCCGGCGCAGATCTCGGTAAACTGCCGTCATTGATGGCGTCGGAAGGTTAGTCCGTAAGCGGTATTTCAACTCGGTTCGACGTTGACTCAGTTCAGCCCTTCGCGCGCGTTTTCAGATTCGCAGCGCGCATAGGCAAGAGCTTCGTCGTAATATCGGCGCGCTTCGTCCACATAATCCTGCAGCTTGCGCTCATAGGCCTCGACGGCTCGGGCGTAATTGTCGAGCTCCCATTGATCGCACTCGGCCTCGCGCCCATAACGGCTTTGCGACAGGCAGGACGGCGGCGACGGCTTGGCGTAAGGCGCGCGCGGCGGCTGCGGTTCGCGGCAATAGGCGGCCGCCTCGACCTCAGCGGCGCTTGAGGCGATCAGGGCGAATCCGGCGAGCATCTTTATTTTCACAAGTAATCCCTCCGTCCGCGTTTTACTGGATTTCACGGAATCATTTTGGAGGTGAATTTATTCTATACAGAGGAAAAGTGTGGCGCTACCCTCTCAGCACCAGCTCGCCGGCGCGCGCTTCGACGCTTTCAAGCCGCGACAGGAAGCTCATGCCCAGGAGGTTCACAGACAACTGCTCGTCGGGCAGGACGAAGGCCTTGACGCCGCGCACGACAATGCCGTCGATCTCGACCTCGTCGAGCGTAACAAGCGCCGCCTTGGTCTCGCCGTTGGCCGTCCGTATGGGAACGGTGTAATCGGCCGGGATGGTGAAGACGCCGGCTGCGCGAGCGTCCGTATCGCGGAGCGCCACGAAGCTTGCGCCGGTGTCGACGAGAAATTCAGCCGAACGGCGGTTAACGCCGGCGACGACATAGAACTGATGGTCGTGTGCAGCGGCGATGCGCACCTCGCGGTTCCGGTGTCCGTGCGTGTTCGCCTCTCTGGCCTCGTAGGCGCCCGGCGCGTAAGCCGCAACGGCTTCGACGGCGGCGGGATGATCGTTCGTCCGCTCCCAAATGCGAACCGCCAGCGCCGTTCCTGCGACGACGGCGATGGCGAGGAAGGTTTCTGCGCGCATGAGCTGCCCTTTTTGCGCGCCAGTCTGCCCTCATCGGGGTTAAGGAATGCCTGCACCGGTCCGACGAATCGCGGGGTTAGGGTTAACGCCAAGCTCTCGCTGACGATCTGAGATTCCATTTAAAGATCGACATTGAAAGACAGGGTGTTTCTGCAAAGTTATGAATTGCGGTCAGCGAGAGCGCCGTATAACGCGCTCAAAGGCCCAGCACGTCGCGCATGGAGTAAAGCCCGGACGGCTGTCCGATCGTCCATTTCGCCGCTGCGACGGCGCCTTTGGCGAAGAGCCGCCGGTCAAGCGCCGAATGCGAAAGCGTCAGGACTTCCTGATCGCCGGCGAAGCGCACTTCGTGTTCGCCGATGACGCCGCCGCCGCGAAGAACCGCAAAACCTATGTCGCCTTTTTTGCGCGCGCCAGTCTGGCCATATCGTTCGTATACAGAATGTCTATCGAGATCGACACAGCGTCCCTTCGCCGCCGCTTTTCCAAGCATCAGCGCGGTTCCCGATGGCGTGTCGATTTTCATCCGGTGATGAATATCCAAAATCTCAATGTCATAGGCGTCTGAGAGCTTCGCCGCCGCCTGTTCCACAAGCGCTGACAACAGGTTAACGCCGAGCGACATGTTGCCGGATTTGACGATGGCGATTTTCTCGGCGAGGGCGGCGATTTCCTTTTCTTCGGCCGGCGAAAACCCGGTGGCGCCGATTACATGGGCGCGCCCGGCGGCGGCGCACGCCCGCGCATGGTCCAGCGAGGCCGACGGCGTCGTGAAATCGATCAGGACCGAAGCGTGTTTCAGCCCTTCGTCCGGCGCGTCGGCGACGGCGAGGCCGAGCCGGTCGAGCCCGACCAGGTGGCCGAGATCGGCGCCGACCGCATCGCTGCCCGGTCGCTCGAACCCGCCCGCCAGCGTCGCGCCGCGGGCGGCGAGAACCTCGGTGATCACCGCCCGGCCCATGCGCCCGCCGGCCCCGGCGACAAGAATGGATATTTCAGTCATGGCTTCAGGGCCGTTTTCGCATTGCCGATTTCAGTGGTTTCACCAATCGGGCGCATCGCTGTCTTCACGCCCATTCTTTTTTCTATTGAACACCGTATTTGCCTGCTCGCGCAACGTCGCAGGCAGGGCTGCTATATCCGGCTCGTCAAAAGACAACCGCAAATACTGCTTTGCGATCTCGGCAGCAATCCGCGCCTGTTCGAAATCGCGACGAGCCTTGACCGTGCTCCGGTCTGCCCGTTTTGACAGCCAAAGCTTGTGAAGCGCAAAGACACGTGGGTCGACCGCCGCTACGCGCAGCGGATAGCCGCGCGCGTCGATCACAATTGCATAAACCTTCGGCGCGTTGACGAGCCAGGCGAGGCCCTCGATCGGCGCGCCTTCCATGTCCTCCGGATTCTCCGAAAGCGTCGCGGGCGCATCGTCGATCAAAACGCAACGGTCTTGAGGGCGGATAAGGTCGACAAGATATCCGTCTTTGTTTATCGCCCGAAAATCGCGCGACCGTGAAGCAAAGGAGCTATCCACGGACTTAAGCAGGCCGATCAGTCCAGACTTGTTTATTTCATCACGAACGACGAATCGCAATCGGCGGCGCGCATCGTAAAGCAAGTCGAGATCGCCCGTTGCGACAAGGCCGCTTTCGACCCGGACGCCGGCCAGCGCCTCATACGCATATAACGCATTCGTCCCTACAATGATAAGCTGTTCGCCGACCAATCCCTTTTCATCGAGTCGTCGCACCACCCGCGCGGCGATAACCGGCATTCGACTGAGGCCCATAGCGCGGTTGACCGGCGCCATTTCATCTAGACGGCGCGCTAGACTTTTCAGCCTTTCCTGATTTTCCGACCGACCCCTGATAAAGGCCGCATACGTCCTTTCCGTTTCAGGGTTGCGCGCGCCAAGCGAGCGTTCCGACTGTCCGGTCTTTCGTAGGAGATAGTCCTTCCCGCCACGCGCCGCCCATCGCACACCGCCCGTGAACCGTCGGCGCTTTTCATCCGCCGCCTCGCGCCAGGCCCCATACACCTGCTGCGCGTCAATAAGCTGGCGCCGCTGCTCTTCTGATAACTCGCTTAAATTCAAACGTTTTCCACTTTCTGCCTGTTTCACGTGAAATTAGTGGAAAAGTTATAATTTGCAATAACTTAACAGAGGGCTATTGCCGGCGTTAATTTTCGATTTTCGAATTCGATTTTCGAAATAGGTTTTTAAAATGGTGGAAATCCCTTTAAGTTCAATAATTTAGTTATGATCATAGACGCGCCGTAAAAGCCAACTTGGCGGCCCCGACCGCATCGCTGCCCGGTCGCTCGAACCGGCCCGCCAGCGTCGCGCCGCGGGCGGCGAGAACCTCGGTGATCACCGCCCGGCCCATGCGCCCGCCGGCCCCGGCGACAAGAATGGATATTTCAATCATGGCTCGTTTACCCCTTGCATTTTACTCCACCGGCATGCGCGGGCTTATACGATGTTGCGCGCCGGTTTGCGAAGCGTTCGGCCGAAAAGGTCTCTTTTGTCTCCTTCGCGCAAAAACGAAAATTCTGAATCCCGCTATTTTTGCCGCGTTCCGGGCCAAAGGGTCCATTTTGTCCATTTTCGAACATCGGGGGAACGCGCGCCCTCCGGTCTCGCGCCTTGAGGCGCGGGCCGAAGCGCGTTGAGCAGCGGCTGGCCGCGATGCGCCCGAAAGCGCAATCAAATGGGGCGGAAACATTCATCCCGCCAGCATAAGACCGCCCCAAAAGGGTCGGATAACTATCCCCGCTTTTTTATGTTGGCGCTTTTGAAAAACTGGAGCGGGCGATGAGATTCGAACTCACGACTTCAACCTTGGCAAGGTTGCGCTCTACCCCTGAGCTACGCCCGCTCGAAGGCGTCAATGCGGAGCCGCCTTTGAAGACCGGATCCTGCGACGGGTTTCGCTATATGCCTTAGCGTCCGTCGCTTTGCAAGAGGAGGGATTAGGGGTTAGGGATTGGGGATGAGTGAGTTGAGATCTGTCATTTCCCATTCCCCCATGCCCGAGCCCGCAACACGCGCCGATCTGTTTTCGCTGCTCGACAGTCTTGGAATCGCTCCTGAAACGGTCGCGCATGAAGCCGTTTTCACGGTCGAAGAAAGCCGGGCGCTCAAGGCCGACCTGCCGGGCGGGCACACGAAAAACCTGTTCCTGAAAGACAAGAAAGGCGCGCTTTTCCTCGCCGTCGCCCACGCGGAAACGCGGGTCGATCTCGTCGGGCTCGGCAAGGCGGTCGGGGCGAAGGGGCGGCTTTCCTTTGGCAAGCCGGAGCTCATGACCGAAACGCTCGGGGTCATCCCTGGCGCGGTGACGCCGTTTGCGCTGATGAATGAGACCGCCGGCGGGCTCGCCATGGTCATCGTCGACGAAGCGCTGCTGGCGCACGATCCGGTCTGGTTTCACCCGCTCGAAAACACCGCCTCGACAGCAGTTTCGCCGGCGGACCTGCTCAAATTCATGCGCCATTGCGGGCACGAACCGCTGATTCTGGACCTCGCCGCGCCGGCTGGCGCTGCGGAAAGCGGCTAGGCGGTTGCGTTTCCCGCCGTGCAGCCTCATTTAGAGGGACGGAATTCCGGAGACCCCTATGAGCGAGCTTCTGGGCGCAAAAGGCGACGGCCCTGACGGCTTCGTCAAGGACGTCAATGTTGAGACATTCGAGCAGGACGTGCTCGAGGCCTCGATGACGACGCCGGTGATCGTCGACTTCTGGGCGGAGTGGTGCGGGCCGTGCAAGCAGCTTGCGCCCATGCTCGAAAAGGCCGTGCGCGCGGCGAACGGCGCCGTCAAGCTGGTCAAGATCGATATCGACAAGAACCAGATGCTGGCCACGCAACTGCGCATCCAGTCGATCCCAACGGTTTACGCCTTTTTTCAGGGCCGGCCGGTGGACGGCTTTATGGGCGCCGTGCCGGAAAGCGAAATCAAAACGTTCATCGGACGTCTTCAGAAGCTAAAGCCAGAGCGGGACGCCGCCCCGAAGGGCGGGCTTGAGGATTTTCTCGCCGCCGCCGATGCGGCCTTCAATGAAGACGACGTCGCCGGCGCCGCCCAACTCTATGCAGAGGCCGGTCAGATCGATTCCGCCGACGTTCGCGCGACCGCCGGGCTGGCGCGCTGCCGTCTGGCGCTCGGCGACATCGAACAGGCGCGGCAAATCCTCAACAGCGTGCCGGAGGACAAAGAAAACGACCCAGCCCTTGTCAGCGTCAAGGCCGGCCTTGCGCTGGCCGAAGAAGAAAGCAAGGCCGGCGACGCCCATGCCCTTCGGCTAAAGGCAGCCGAAAATCCGGCCGATTTGCAGGCGCGCTACGATCTCGCCTGCGCGTTGATCGCCGCCGGCGACATGGAGGCCGCCGTCGACGAACTGCTGGCGGCGGTTGAACGCGACCGGGACTGGAACGAACAGGCGGCGCGAAAAAAACTTCTGACGGTGTTTGACGCGCTTGGCGGCGCGCATCCCTTGACGGCGAAAGGCCGGCGCCGCCTTTCGTCGATATTGTTCTCCTGACGGGCAAACGAAATTTCCGCCGACGCACAGTGAGGCGATGAACGAACCAACCCCCAGCCCTCGCGGGCGAAGCCCGCCGCACACGATCCCGGTGTTTCCGCTGTCCGGCGCGATGCTGTTGCCGGGCGGACAATTGCCGCTCAACATTTTCGAACCGCGTTATCTCAGGATGATCGACGACGCGCTCGGCGGCGCGCGCGTCATCGGCATGGTCCAGCCGCGCAATCAGGCCGGGGGACCGTCGCCGCCGCTTTACGCCGTCGGCGGCGCGGGCAGGATCACAGCGTTTTCGGAAACAGACGACGGGCGCTATCTCATCACCCTGACAGGGATTCGACGGTTCCGCATTGTCGACGAACTTGAAACGGATGCGCCCTATCGTCAGGCGCGCGTCGACTGGAGCGCTTTCGCCTCCGACGGCGCGCCCGACGCGTCGGCCGAATTCGTCGACCGCGAACGGCTGTTGCACGCCATGCGCCGCTATCTCGACGCTGAAGGATTAAAAACCGACTGGGATTCGGTGAAAGAGGCGCCGACCGAGGCGCTCGTGGGCTCGCTGGCCATGGGCTGCCCGTTCGCGCCGAATGAAAAACAGGCGCTGCTCGAGGCTGAAACAACTCTTGACCGGGCCGAATGCCTCACGACATTGATGGAAATGTCGGGCGCCGGCGAAGGCGGCGACGAAAACTCAACTCTGCAATAAACGAATGTGCGTTTATGCAAAACGAGGCGATTATGACGACTGAAGAAGAAGAGCCGGCGGAAGCCGATCCGAAGCTTTTAGAGATTCTCGTTTGCCCGCAGACTAAAGGCCCGCTTGTCTATGATCGTGAGCGCGGCGAACTGTTGAGCAAGGAAGCGCGTCTCGCCTATCCCATCCGCGACGGCATTCCGATCATGTTGCCCGAAGAAGCGCGCCCGCTTTCCGACGCGGAAGCCGCTAAGCTTTAATCTGAAGCTGTTTTTATGCGAAGCCGGCGCCGCCGGTGCGCTGGCGTTCGCCGGCGGAAACGGTGTATGCTCTCCGGTTAACTGCTGAAAAAGGATGCTTATGCCGCATGTCCCCGTCAATGATGCGCCGGCCGACGATCTTGTCGCTTGCGAAACGCCGGAAAAAGCCGTCGGCCTCTTGATCGAGCTTTATGACGAAGCGCTGACGGCGGTGGAGGAGCGGTTCGAACGCTATATCGCGGGCAAGCTGTCGCGCGGCGCGGAAGGCGCGCCGGTCTATCCCTATCTTTGCGCGATCGTGCCGCCCGAACGCGCCACGCAAACCAGCAAGCTTGCGCTCGGGCGCGTCGCCGACACCAGCATACAGGGCGCGACGATCACGCGTCCGGATCTTTTCTCCGATTATCTTCATTCTCAGCTCAAGCGCGTGATGGATCGGTTCGACGCCAAGATCTATGTCGGCCGCTCGCGCACGCCGATTCCGCTCTCCTTTGCGCTTGAAAAAGCGACAGCCGCGCTGACGCCGCAAAAGCGCGCCGACCTGCAATATTATTTTCACATGCCCAATCTGGTCGCCACGAACGACGACATCGTCGACGGCCAGATGATCCTGAAGCGCACGGGCCATCTGCCGCTGTCGCTTTTTACCGCCGAGCGGATCGATTATTCCCTGCACCGCATTCAACATTATACCGCGACGAAGCCGGAGCATTATCAACAATTCATTCTGTTTACGAACTACCAGCGCTATGTCGATGAATTCGTCGATTACGCCAAGGGCGAAGTCGAAGCAGGCCGCGCCGCGACGCTCATTGAGCCGGGCGACCGGGTCTGGAGCAGGGGCGCGCCGCCGGAAGAGCCTGAACTGCCGAAGCTTCCGCAGATGCCCGCCTATCACCTGACCCAGCCGGGCAAACAGGGCGTGACGCTTGTTAATATCGGCGTCGGCCCATCGAACGCCAAGACCATCACCGATCACCTGGCGGTGCTGCGCCCGCATGTCTGGCTGATGATCGGCCATTGCGGCGGCTTAAGGCGTTCGCAGCGGCTCGGCGACTATGTGCTCGCGCACGCTTATTTGCGCGAAGACTGCGTGCTTGACGACGTGCTGCCGCCGTCGGTGCCGCTGCCGACCATCGCCGAAGTTCAACTCGCAATGACCCGCGCGGTGCGGGAAGTGAGCGGCAGCGAGGAAACGAAACTGAAGGAACATTTGCGCACCGGCACGGTCGTGACCTCCGGCGACCGCAATTGGGAGCTTAGCTTCGAACAAAGCGCGGTGCGGCTCAATCAGGCGCGCGCCATCGCCATCGATATGGAATCGGCGACGATTGCGGCGAACGGTTATCGTTACCGGGTGCCTTACGGCACGCTCTTATGCGTTTCAGACCGGCCGCTGCACGGCGAGATCAAGCTGCCCGGAATGGCGGACGCATTCTATCAGGAGCGCATCAGCCAGCATCTCGAAATCGGCGTCCGCGCTATCGAACTTTTGCGCGAAGAAGCCAAAGCAGGCACGCTGCATTCGCGCAAACTCAGAAGCTTCGACGAACCGTTCCTGCGGTAGGGGGCGGAAAGATTACAACCCCTTCTCATAAATCCGGTAGGTCTTGTAAATCCGCCCGCCCATTTCAGTGAGCATGTTCACCATCGAGGTGTTCGATTCTAGAATCCATGAAAGCTCGGTGCGAACGACGCCGCGGTCGATATTATAATCGTTCACCATGTCGATAATCTTGTAGGCGAAGGCCGCGCCGACGGGTTTGGCGTGAAGTTTGCGGCGTACGCCCATCAATGGCATGCGCGCCGATTTAACGCCGCTGACCTTGAGCCGCCATAAAAGCCGCGCCCAGTTGAACGGCAGCAGTTTCCCGCCGAAATCCGCAATCGCCTCGTTGATGTCGGGCAGGACAATGCCGAACGCGGCCGGCTTGTCTTCGAAGTAGCAGAGAACGAAGTTTTCCGGCGAAATGATCGGGCGCAGTTCGCCCGCCATATGTTCGGCCTGCGCATCCGTAAACGGAATAAAGCCCCAGTTCTCCGACCAGGCGTCGTTATAAATGTCGATCGCCGTCTTCAGATCATCGGTGAAATTCTTCATGTCGAGGGTTCGAATGCGAACTTTCGGATTCGACAAAATCTTTTCCACAAATCGTTTTCGGCGCTCCGGGATGAAATTGCGGACAGGGTCGTAGGCGAGCGCATACATGTCCTGCGCCTTGGCGTATCCAAGCGCTTCTATATGCGCCTGATAATAAGGCCGCCCGTGCGGCATCATGATGAAGGGCGGCGTGTCAAAACCGTCAATCAACATTCCGCATTCTTCGTTGACGGAAAAATTGTAGGGCCCGGCGATTCTTTTCATGCCGCGGTCTTTTAGCCACCCCTCCGCGGTTTCGATCAGCGCCTGGAAAACGTCTGCGTCGTCGATCGATTCAAGAAAACCGAAATGGCCCGTCGCATCGTCATAACGTTCGAGATGAAGCGGGTTAACGATCGCCGCGACGCGTCCGACCGGCCGTCCTTCGCGCCAGGCGATCCACAACTGGTGCGGCGCGCCTGTCAGCGCAGGGTTTTTGGCGGCGTCGAGCCGCTGGCCGAGCTCGAATTCCAGCGGCGCGATCCAGGCGGGATCGTCAGCATAGATCGGCGCGACGGCGCGAATGAACACGCGCCGGTCAGCGCGCGTCGCAACGGGTTGTATCTTTACGCGGGCGGGGGCGGCGGCTTCGGTTTGCACGGTCATGGCGCCGTTCTTATCACGCGGCGCGTCGTCGCGGTATATTAGTTATTAAGCGAAATCTCCACTTTCGACCCTTCAGGCGCGACCTTGATCAGCGCTTCTTCCACACGCGGTTTGCGCAGCCTGATCCTGGGATTTCTGGAAAGTCCCCAAGGTTCGGACGGAATGCCGAACGCGCCCTTGTCGAGTTTTTTGTTGGCGTTTTTGTCGTGATAAATAGCGATTGCGTATTCGCCGGCCTCCGGCGCCGTCATGCAAAACCGCGTCAGCGGCGCCCGCGCGGCGAAACGCACGCGCACCTGACGTCCCGCCTTGTGCAGGAAAGATTCGTCGTCGTTGCGATAAAGGTCGGCGGTGATCAGCCCGACGCTCTTCTTGATGTGATTGACGACGATGCGGATTTCATTCGGCGCGCCCTTGCAGCTCACATGGTCGAACTCAAACTTCGCCGCCGTTGCGGCGCTGTCGTCGACCGTGTCTTTTGACGCCGCCGGGCCCGCCCCGAGCAAGGCCGAGGAGAAGACGGCGAGCGCGATATTGAATTGCAGATTCATGATGGTCTACCTCGTGGACGCGTACGAAATTTCTCGGCCGGTCATCTTTCGCCCGAACGAAATACGCCCGGCTGTCGCCTGATTATAGACGGGATAGTGACAATTTTAAGCCGCACGCAATTGTGATTGCGCGAGTGGTCCGATTCCGACATTTGCATCCCCCGCGCAGCGAGTCCGAGAGCAAATGTCGGAATCATAAGGACCACTAGTAGTTATTTGATTCTAGTGGAGCTTTTGAATTTGACATTCGATACGAGACCGGCTGCAAGCAGGGATCGAATGTCAAATTCGCTCCACTAGCGCGATCAACCGACGGGCGAAGCGACCAGCGCGTTCTCGAAATTCTCGGCAAGCGCTTTGTAGGCGGCGACGACGATGTCGAGATCGTCGTCGGTATGGGCGGCTGAAACGCTCAAGCGCAGAATCGACGCGGCGTTCGGCGTCCCGGGCGGGATCGCGAGATTGACGTAAACCCCGTTTTCCATGAGGAAATTCCACGCCATAAACGCCGTCTGCTTGTCGGGAAGCCGCACGGCGATCACCGGGCCAACGGGCGCGCAAAGCTGAAATCCCATCTGGCGGAACGCCCCATGGATGCGCTTGGCGTTCGCCCACAACCGTTCGCGCAGGCTCGAATCGCCAGCGACATGTTTGAGCGTCGCGGACGCCGAGGCGATATTCGCCGGCGACGGGGAGGCCGTGAACATATAGGGCCGGCTCGAAAAGCGCAGATATTCGAGCTCGGGATGGTTCGAGGCGACGAAGCCGCCGATCGAGCCGAGGCTTTTCGAAAACGTTCCGGAATAAAAATCTACTTTGTCCAGAACGTTCTGGGCTTCGGCGACGCCGCGCCCTGTTTCCCCGAACACGCCGAAAGAATGCGCCTCGTCGAGATAAAGATATGCGCCGTGCCGGCTTGTGACGTCGGCGAATTCATCGACCGGCGCCACGTCCCCGAACATGGAGTACATGCCTTCTATGCAAACAAGCTTGCCCTTTGAGGAGGAGTCGAGACGGGCGAGGCGCTTGTCGAGGCTTTCCGGCGAATTGTGCTTGAAGCGGATCGTCTGCGCGCCGCTGAGCTGGCAGCCGTCGTAGATGCAGGCGTGACAGTCCGCGTCGATGAGAATGATGTCTTCGGGCGGCTGGGCGAGGGCCGAAATCGCGCCGAGATTGGCCTGATAGCCGGTCGAAAACACAATGCAATGCTTAAAGCCCAGATAATCGGCGAGCGCAGCCTCTAGCTTGCGGTGGCCGGCGTAAGTGCCGTTGGCGAAGCGTGACCCGGTCGTGCCCGTGCCCTGATCGGCGAGCGCGTCCTGGGCCGCCTTGATTGCATCCTCCTTGAACGTCAGACCGAGATAATTGTTCGTTCCTGCAAGGACGATTTCATGGCCCTTTACCGTCGCCCGGGTCGGGCCGTTGATGGCGTCCATTGAAACGCCGAACGGATCGCGCTCGGCGCCGAGGAGCTCTCTATAGAGGCTCGCCGTTTTTTCAAATTTATCAAACAAACTCATGTCTCAGCCTTGTTCCCTCTTGATTGCGTGAATGGCGTCGACAAGTTCGCCTATGGTCTTGATTTCCGACATCGTGTTGACCGGTATCGAAATATCGTAATTGTCTTCTATCTCCATCACCACATCGAGAACGGAGACGCTGTCAGCTTCGAGGTCGGCCACCAGATCAGTGTCGCGGGTGAGCTTCACGCCCGTCTGGTTCAACGGCTCCAGCAGCGTGCAGATCTTGTGGAATACGAGATCGTCGTCTTCCTGGATGCCTGACATCGGGCTCTCCTCATCTACTATTCTTGCACGGCTCGCGTGCTATGTGTCCACAGGCCCTAAAGCAAGCCGTTTTCTTGATACCACCGGGCGGTTTTTGCAAACCCTTCTTCTAACGGCGTCGCCGGTCGCCAGCCGGCGGCTTCAATAAAAAGATTGTCGCGCGCCGCCCAGTCCGGGTGAAAGAATTCGCGGACTTTTCCCGGTGTCACCATGGGCGCCCCGCCGAAAAGCCGGGCGATGGCGCTGGCCGGGCCGGCGACGCCGTGCATCGCCCAGCCGGGCAGGCGCAGCGGTCTTGCGTCGGTTTTCATCGCGGCCGCGCACGCCGCGCCGATTTCGCGCCAAGTATAGCCGTCCGGCCGATCGTCGCCCACCTCGTAGACAACGCCGGCCGGCGCGTCGAATGCGGCCAGCACGGCATCCGCAAAATCGCTGACAAACAGGATCGAGGCGCGCGGAACAGGCTCGGTCGCCGGCTCCGGCGCAAGGCCGCGCTTGATCATGCGGAAATAGGGAAGCGTCGCCGCGTCGCCAGGCCCGTACATGGCCGGCGCGCGCAGAGCGAGCCATTCGCCGGCTTCCTCAGCGAAGCATTCGCCCGCGCGCTTGCTGGCGGCGTAGGCGGAGAGATGCGGCGCCCGGGCGGCGAGGGACGAGATCAGAATGAATTTCGCCCCGGCGACGCGCGCGGCGCGGGCGGCCAGGCGGGCTCCTTCGACGTTGACGGCCGTAAATTCCGCGTCGCGGCGCGCATGGGTGAGACCGGCGCAGTGAATAAAGATCGTGGCGCCGTCGGCCAGACGGTCGAGCGCGGGCGCATGCGAAAGCCCGCCTTTGACGACGTCGACGTCGCCGGCGCGCTTGAGCCTGCGCGGGTCGCGCGCCAACGCGCTGAGAGCGAAGCCGTTTTCCAGCAATCGATCGATAATGGCGGCGCCGACGAAACCGCTCCCGCCTGTAAGAGCGACGCGGCCGGTCACACCCGCGCTTCGGCGAGCGCCCGCGGCGGGTCCGCGAGCACTTCCGCGCGCGCTCCTGAGAAATCGCCGGCGAGATATTTCTGCTTGACCTTGGCGCGCGAAAGCTTGCCCGACGACGTCATCACCAGCGAATGCGGACGCACCAGAACAATCTCGGCCGGCGCACCGGCGGTGTTCTGGACGACCCGGGCCACTTCGCGCTTCAGCGCCGCGCGCGCCTCGTCATCCATGCCGCGACATTCCGCAACGACGACAACGCGCTCGCCGGAACCATCGTCGACAGAGAACGCGGCGACGCCGCCCTGGCGCACGCCTTCCACCTTCTCGACGGTCCATTCGATGTCCTGCGGCCAGATGTTGCGCCCGTTAATGATGATCAGATCCTTCGCCCGGCCGGTGATGACAATTTGTCCGTCCAGAAAATATCCCATGTCGCCGGTGTCGAGCCAATCGTCGGCGAACATCTGCTCGGAAGCCCGCGCGTCGCTGAAATAGCCAGGCGTTACGCTCGGTCCCTTGATGAAAATGCGTCCAACGACGCGCGGGTCGAGGGGTTGGCCGTTTTCGCCGCGCACTTCAATTTCGTGATCGGGCAGCGCCTTGCCGCAGCGGATGAATGCGCGCTTGTGCTCAGGCGACGTCACGGCGGAGGCCGGCTGCGCCACGCCCGAACGGGTGTAGTGGCGCATGTCCACATGATCGACCCGGATTTCTTCGTCGAGATCGGTGAACGAGATCGCAAGCGTTGCTTCCGCAAGCCCGTAGCTCGGCAGGAACGCGCGCCGGTCGAAACCAGCGCCGGCGAATGCGTCGGAGAAGGCGTTGAGCGCCTCGACACGGACCATATCGCCGCCGATCCCCGCCACCCTCAAGTGCGACAGGTCCAGCGCCTGGGCCTCGGCCCTTGCGGCGCGTTTGGCGGCGAGTTCATAGCCGAATGACGGGCTGTAGGTGATTGTCGTTTTGTTTTCCGTCATCAGTCGCAGCCACAAGAGCGGCCTGCGGACGAAATCCGAAGTCGCGAGGAAATCGACCGAGCGCTGGCCGAAAAGCGGCGCCAGCACGAAACCGATCAGTCCCATGTCATGATAAAGCGGCAGCCAACACGCGGCGCGGTCGCTAACAGTCAGCTTCAGCCCGTGCTTCGTGATGGCGAAAAGATTGCTGGTTACGGACTTCTGGGTGCCGATGACGCCCTTCGGCGCGCTGGTCGATCCCGAAGAATACTGGATATAGCAAGCGTCGTCCGGCCCGAAGGGTTCAACCCCCTCGCTCGGCGCCATGGCTTGCAACGCGTCGTAATCGTAAACCTCGACGCCCTCAAGGCCGTCCGCCGCCTCGCGAACGAACGCCGCCAGCGACGCCGGCGCAACGGCGGCTGCGGCGTTGGCCCCGAGGATCATTTGACGGATCTGGACGAGATAACCGTTCTTGCCGCCAAGATTAACCGGCATCGGCATCGGCGCCGGGATCAGCCCGGCATATTGGCAGGCGAAAAACAGAACGAGAAAATCAGGGCTGGTTTCAGCGACGAGCGCAATCCGCGCGCCGCGATCAAACCGCGCCGTCAGGCGCGCTGCAAGCTCGCGCGCCCGATCGCGCAGGGTCGCATAGGGGAGGCTTTCTTCAATTTTCCCCCGCAGAGTGAAAAAATTATAGCCCGTCTCCCCGCGCGCGGCGTAATCGAGGGCTTCTGCGATCGTCGAGAAGCCGCTCAATCTGAGCACAAGATTTCGGTTCGTCGTCGGAGTAGGGATGACGGCCATCAACGCCCCCGCACTGCGCCGGATAAGGACCGGCATCCTATTTCAACGCTGCCCAACTGCTCGGACGCATACTACAACGCTCGCGCCGCCTGTGGGCGAGCGTTTAACGATTGACGTAATTCTGGGCCGATACAGTTCCCGAGGTCAACGGGCAAGTCACGACGCGCGGAGGGTTCTTCAAGTTTTGCTCATCGATATTTCAAAAATCCGGAAATTCGGGAGTTTACGCCAGTTTACGGCGTCGCGTCCGGCTTGTTTTCCGCCAATCCCGCGCATAGGTTGGCGACGGCGCGCTCAAGCGCGGAGCGGTGATTATGAAGATTTTTATCGGATACAAGGCCTGGAAAGAGGAGGAATACCTTCTCAACCGAATGACCCTGCGCGCCCTCATACGCGCCTATGTCACCTATCCGGGCATCCAGATTTACGCTCTGCTTTTGGTTGCCTCGCTGGCTCTCGGCGTCGCGACCCTCGATTCGCCGCTGCGCTTTGTTCTCGCCTTTGCGGCCGGCGTTCTGGTTTACCCGCTGGTCTGGTATGCGCTTCACCGCTTCATCCTGCATGGCAGCTGGATGTACAAGACGCCGCATCTGGCCAAGCTTTGGAAGCGCGTTCACTACGATCATCACCGTCACCCTAATGATCTTTCGGTCCTGTTTGGCGGGCTCCACACCACATTGCCGACGATTGTGTTCGTCACCGGACCGGTCGGCTGGCTTATTGGCGGGCTGTCAGGCGCGGCTGCTGCGATCGTAGCGGCGCTCGGCATGACTTGCTTCTACGAGTTCTGGCATTGCGGCCAGCATCTGGCGTTCGAGCCGAAGTCGAAATTCTGGCGGCGGATCAAGAAGCTCCATCTCGCGCACCATTTCCACAACGAACAAGGCAATTACGGCATCACAAATTTCTTCTGGGATCGCGTTTTCGGCACGCATTACGAGGAAATCGCCGAGGCGCCGCGCAGTCCGACGGCGCGCAATCTTGGTTACACAGACGAAATGGTCGGGAAATATCCTTGGGTGAGGGCGCTCGACGAGACCGAGCCAGACCGGGTTCGCTCCATGCGATCGCGCGCCGCCTGAGCGCCGGCTTCGCTTATTTTGAGTTCTTGAAGCGCCTTCGCGCAGCGCAAACCACAAGTTTCGGTTGATTTTGCGAGACGGCTTTGCCAGTTTCCGCCGCGACATGAAAACGGGGGCTGGCGTAAGGCGGGGCGTTCGCCCGTTCCAGAGTGCCTGCCGCTTCCAACCAATATTCATCCCAAGGAAGGTTTGAAATGAGCTTAGGGCTTGGTTTGGTTCTCGCCGCCGGCGCGCTTGCGATCATTTATGGCGGCCTGACCATTCAATCGGTGCTGTCCCTGCCGTCAGGCAGCGACCGCATGAGAGAAATCGCCGGCGCCATTCAGGAAGGCGCGCAGGCCTATCTTAATCGGCAATACACCACCATCGCGATCGCCGGCGTCGTCGTCTTCATCGTTTTGCTGGCGGCGTTCGGCTTCAATCTGATCCCGCCGGTGGGCTTTGCGATCGGCGCGTTCCTGTCGGGTTCGGCAGGCTTTATCGGCATGCTGGTTTCCGTGCGCGCCAATGTGCGCACGACGCAAGCCGCAAGCGAAAGCCTCGGCAAGGGGCTGTCGGTTGCGTTTCGCGCCGGCGCCATAACCGGAATTCTGGTCGCCGGCCTCGCGCTGTTGGGGCTTGCGGGTTATTACGCGATCCTCACCGGCCCGCTCGGACTCGCGCCGGAAAGCCGTTCGGTGGTGAACGGCCTCATTGCGCTGTCGCTGGGCGCCTCGCTGATTTCGGTGTTTGCGCGTTTGGGCGGCGGCATCTTCACCAAGGGCGCAGATGTGGGCGGCGACCTTGTCGGCAAGGTCGAGGCGGGCATCCCGGAAGACGATCCGCGCAACGCCGCGACCATCGCCGACAATGTGGGCGACAATGTCGGCGATTGCGCCGGTATGGCCGCCGACCTGTTCGAGACCTATGTGGTGACCATCGCCGCGACGATGGTGCTCGGCTCAATTCTTTACACGACCAACGCTGCGCAGTTCATGTTCTACCCGCTGGCGATCGCCGGCGTGTGCATTCTGACCTCGGTCGCCGGCACTTTTGCGGTGCGGCTTGGGCAGGGCTCTGCGAACATCATGGGCGCGCTCTACAAGGGCCTTGTGGTCACCGGCGCGCTTTCGCTCGCTGCGATCGGCGTCGTCACCTACATGCTTTTCGGGTTTTCCGAGCCGGTGGCGACCGGGACGGCGGGCGCAGAGTTCACCGGCCTCAGCCTTTTCATTTGCGCCATTGTCGGTCTCGCGGTGACGGGGCTTATCGTCTGGATCACCGAATATTACACCGGCACGGCGTTCCGGCCTGTTCGTTCGATCGCGTCCGCTTCCGAGTCAGGGCATGCGACGAACGTGATCCAGGGCCTCGCCGTGTCGATGGAGGCGACGGCGCTGCCGGCGCTCGTGATCGTCGTCGGCATCGTCGTCACTTATAATCTCGGCGGCCTCTACGGCATCGCGACGGCGGTGACGACCATGTTGTCGCTTGCAGGCATGATCGTCGCTCTCGATGCGTTCGGCCCGGTGACTGACAATGCCGGCGGGATTGCGGAAATGGCCGGTCTCGAAGGCGATGTCCGCAACACGACCGATGCGCTTGATGCAGTGGGAAACACAACGAAAGCCGTCACCAAGGGCTACGCCATCGGGTCTGCGGGCCTTGGCGCGCTCGTGCTGTTTGCAGCGTATACGGAAGACCTTAAGCATTTCACCGGTCATCCGGGCGAGTTCCCGTTTTTCGAGGGCGTTGAGATAAACTTCTCGTTGTCGAATCCCTATGTCGTCGTCGGCCTTTTCATTGGCGGGCTTCTGCCGTTCCTGTTCGGCTCGCTCGCCATGCAGTCGGTGGGGCGTGCGGCCGGCGCTATCGTCGAAGAGGTGCGCCGGCAGTTCCGCGAGAATCCGGGCATCATGACCGGGGAGACGCGGCCCGATTACGGCAAGGCGGTGAATCTGCTCACCGGCGCCGCGATCAAGGAGATGGTCGCGCCGTCGATGCTGCCGATCCTGTCGCCGCTGGTGGTGTACTTCGCGGTCGGGGCGGCGGCAGGCAAGTCTGCGGCGCTCTCGGCCGTGGGCGCAATGCTGATGGGGGTCATCGTCACCGGGCTGTTTGTGGCGCTTTCCATGACCGCCGGCGGCGGCGCCTGGGACAACGCCAAGAAATACATCGAGGACGGCCATCACGGCGGCAAGGGCTCCGAGGCCCACAAGGCCGCGGTGACCGGCGATACGGTCGGCGATCCCTACAAGGACACGGCGGGGCCGGCGGTCAACCCGATGATCAAGATCACCAATATCGTCGCGCTCCTGCTGCTCGCCGTTCTGGCCGGGCTGTAACAAACGCGCCGACTTCTCAAGACTGGAAAACCCCGGCCGCCGCGCCGGGGTTTTTCTTTTGCTGGAAGCACGAGGTGCGCCCCCTAAAGATCGAGTTCGATCCAGGCCGGATCGTGGTCGCTGCCGTCGCCGCCATGCGTCGTGCGGCGGTCGATTTTCGCCATGCCCACCTTGTCCGACAGCCGCTCGCTGACCCAGATCTGGTCGAACAGCTCAAAACGCGGGAATTCCGGCCCCGGCGGGTTGAAACGATGCGTCCAGACCGGGGTCTGCGGTCCCGGTCCCTGGGTTTCCGGCTTGGGATCCCGGGTTTCGGTCGCGTCTTCGAGCGCATTCGTCAGCGGGTTGTTGTCGACGGTCAGCATAGGCGCGAGAAATTCCGAATCCGGCGGGTCGTTCATGTCGCCTGCGAGAACGAATTTGGCGTCGGACCGCTCCATCCGTCCGATGATCTTTGCGACCATTTCCGCCTGACGCCGCCTGCGCTCGTTCGCGCGCCGCGCGCCTTCGACAGGATCTTCACCGAACGGCACGAAGTGGCTTTTCAGGTGCGTGTTGTAAAGCGTGAAAAGCTTGTCGCCATCGGCGTCGAGAATCTCCGCTTGCAGAAGATCGCGGCCGAAAACGCGCTTATTGGGATCGTCGGGATGCGTCGCCGTCTGGTGCGAGGTGATCGCGCCGATCGGGAATTTCGACATGACGCCCACATCGATCATGCGCGGATCGTTTCCTTCGATAAGCACGATGTGCGGGTAAAGCCCGTCGAGATGGTCGGCGTTAAAGCGTTTCAGGATGCCGATATGTTCGACCTCCTGAACGGCGAGCACGTCCGCGTTCATAACGTCCTGAATACGGTGCGCGATTTTTTGCGTTTCATCCGCGTCTTTGGCTTTGACGAGACGCCCCATGAAAGCGCGTACGCTGATGTCGTCCTGGTCGAAAGTCAGCGTAATGCCGCCTTCGCCGTCTCCGGGCGCGGCGTCGATCTCGGCGCTGAAATTGAACCGTGAGAACAGATTGTTGAGGTTAAACGTACCGACGGTGATCGACATGGTCTCCCTCCGTGGTTCGAATGCCGGACCGCGTGTCAGACGCCCGGACATATAGCACGTAAAACGTGCGCGGCGCAGAATGAAATTATTTTGACGTGCGACGCTCTGCGCCGCTTGACCGCGCGGGGACGGTCAGGCGACAAGGCGTCATGCAGTTCGGTTCCGACAACTGGGCGGGGGCGGCGCCCGAAATATTCGACGCGCTCGTCCGCGCCAATGAGGGGCTCGCGCCGGCCTATGGCGGCGACGACATCACGAAGCGCGCCGAGGTGCGTTTCTGTGAAATCTTCGAGAAAGATTGCGCCGTGTTCTTCGTCGCTACGGGCGGGGCGGCGAACGGGCTCGCGCTCTCCGTCATGACCCCGCCCTACGGCATGGTCGTCTGTCATGAAGAAAGCCATGTGCAAATGGACGAATGCGCAGGGCCTGAATTTTTCACCGGCGGGGCGAAACTTCTGCCGCTTGCCGGCGAGGCGGGAAAGTTGACGCCTGAAGATGTCGGCGCCGCGCTGTCCGGTTTTCCCGAACGGCCGCCGCATGGGGCGCCGCCCGCCGCCTTATCGCTTACGCAGGCGAGCGAATGCGGAACGGTTTACTCCGTAACCGAATTGAAAGCGCTTTGCGCCGGCGCCCACGCGCGCGGCCTCAAGGTTCACATGGACGGCGCGCGCTTTGCGAATGCGCTCGCAACCCTCGGCGTCTCGCCAGCGGAAGCGACATGGAAAGCCGGCGTCGATGTCTTGTGTTTCGGCGCCACAAAAAATGGCTGCATTGCGGCGGAAGCGGTTGTTTTCTTCAACCCTGACGACGCGAAGGATTTCGTTTTCCGCCGAAAGCGGGCCGGGCATCTGTGGTCGAAGCAGCGCTTCATCGCCGCCCAGTTCGAAGCCTATTTCGCCGACGATCTGTGGCTGCGGCTCGCCCGTCACGCCAATGAGATGGCGCGCCGGCTGGCGGCGGGACTTTCCGCCATTGACGGGGTCGAGGTTCCTTATCCGACGGAGGCGAACGAAGTCTTCGCCGTCTTCCCCGGCGACGTTGCGGATAAACTGCGCAGCGAAGGCGCGGTGTTTTATCCCTGGGTGACGCCGGGGAACCGGTTCGGCGGAAGGCTACACCGGCTTATCTGTTCGTTCCGCACCAGTGAGGCGGATGTCGAGTCGTTTTTGGATATCGCGAGGGCACAATGAGCCGGCTTGCGCTTTTGTTTTTTATTGCCGCGGTTTCTCTGGCGGGCCCGGCGGGGGCGGATGATTTAAACTTGCAAGCTGGACAAGCCTGGAAGTTCAAGGACGCCCCCTCTCCTGACGCAATAGTCATTATCGGCAGAATAGACCGGGATGTCGACCCGATGATTGCGCATGTGGCTATTGAAGGATTGCCGAACATACAACGTGATCCTGAACCGCTCAGGGGAGGAGTGATCGCGCAAGAGGCCGGAAGAAATGAAGACAAATTCTGGTGCAAGTACAGCCTGAAACCGTCGCCTGACAACAAGAGCGTCGAGATCAGCGTTATCTACATGCCGATTGAATATAACGCGTTAGCCTCGTCGCTGACGACACTCGAAGCCTCCGACGTCGCTCTGAACGATCAGTTCCAGTACGAATATGATAATTGGGATTATATGCGTGTCGAAAATGGATATGAAGAAACAGATGGGGCGATAGCGATAAAACCCCTTTCCGAAAGCGTTCAAATGATTATTGCTTCTGCAAAGAGCGCTATCTCGATGCTCAAACGAATATTGCCTGAAATCGAAAGAATGCAAGACAAAATGAGAAATAAAGAACAGTAGGCTGGTGAGCCAGACGTCAACGCGATCTTCGACGCCTCAATCCCCAGCCTAAAACGGCCACGCATTTCAAAAATTCGCGCAATTGAATTTCTCGTTGCCTAAGCGCTACAGTCGGACCATGATACGATTTTTCTTGGCGACTCTTGTTGCTTGCGGAGTTCTCGTCAGCTGCGTGTCGACGCCGCCTGACGACATAACCAACGCCTGCAAGATCTTTGAAGACAAAGGCGGCTGGTATAAGGCGACCCGGCGCGCTGAAAAGCGCTGGGGCATGCCCAAACATATCCAGCTCGCGATTATCAGTCAGGAATCCGGCTTTGACGCGGACGCCAAGCCGCGCCGCCGCCGCTTTCTGCTCGTGTTTCCCGGCGGCCGGAAATCATCGGCGCGCGGCTATCCGCAGGCGATTGAAGAAACCTGGAACCTCTATCGCCGTGAAAGCGGAAATCGCAACGCCAGCCGGCGCAGCTTTTCCGATGCGGCGGATTTTGTCGCCTGGTACGGACGCGAGAGCCGCCGCCGCCTCGGCGTGTCCCTGGATGATGCCTACAGTCAATATCTTGCCTATCGCGAAGGCTGGGAAGGCTACGCCCGGAAAACCTATCGCCGTAACCGCACGGCGAGAGCCGCAGCAGAGGCGGCGGCCCGCAACGCCGCGCGTTATCGAGCCCAGCTTGACCGCTGCGAAAAACGCTTCCGTCGGGGTATTCCACTCGTTCCGTTTATTTGAACGGGGTCGGCGCGGCGGCTGATCTGGCCGATCCAATAGTGAATCGAAATCTCTCAATCCGCTCATCCCGGCGAAAGCCGGGAGCCAGGGCGGCAAACGCTGTCCCGTGCGACTCTGGATTCCGGCTTTCGCCGGAATGAGCGGGGAATTGTTCCGTTTCCGATTAATTGCTCGATACTCTACTGCTTCGTTTACGCGACCCAGCCCGCCGTCTCCCTGCGCACGAGCGCATCGAGCAGCGCGACGGTTTCGGGCGCGTCGTTGATGCAGGGGATGGCGTCGAAAGCCTCCCCGCCGGCGGCGAGAAACTGCGACCGTCCGGCGATGGCGATCTCCTCAAGCGTTTCGATGCAGTCGGAAACGAAGCCCGGCGTCATCACCGCGACGCGCCTGACGCCTTCGCCGGCGAGTTTTTCGAGCGTAACGTCGGTCGCCGGTTCGAGCCATTTTTCGGGGCCGAATTTCGACTGAAAGGTCATCGGCGCAAACTCCTCCGACCACCGCATTTCGGCGCGCAGCAAGCGCGCCGTTTTCGAGCAATGACAGAAATACGGGTCGCCAGCGTCGAAATAGCGTTGCGGCAGGCCGTGAAACGAGATGAGCACGCGCTCCGGCGCCCAGTCGAGTTCTTCGAGACGCCGCCGCGCAACGGCTGTCAGCGCGCCGATATAGGCCGGCGTGTCGTGGAACGGCGGCATCGTCCGGATCGCCGGCTGCCAGCGCATCTTTTCTAGCGCGCGGAACACAGCGTCATTCACCGTCGCCGTCGTCGTCGCTGAATATTGCGGGTAGAGCGGGACGATCAGAATGCGCTCGCAGCCCTTTTCCTTGAGCGCGGCAAGCCGGCCCGCAATCGGCGGCGCGCCATAGCGCATGGCCCAGTCGACCGCGATATCGCCGCCAAGCCCCTCGCTTAACGCGTCAGCCTGGCGCCGTGTGAAATAGCGCAAAGGCGATTCATTCGAATCCGCCCGCCAGATGGCGCTGTAGGCGCGCGCCGTCTTCGCCGGACGGACGTTGAGGATAATTCCGTAAAGAATCGGCAGCCACACAGCGCGCGGATAATCGACGACGCGCCTGTCGCTCAGGAACTCGCGGAGATATCGGCGCACCGCGCCGGCATTGGCGGCGTCCGGCGTGCCGAGATTGACCAGAAGGACGCCGACCCGGGGCTCCGCGATGGGCGGGTGTTCCGGCGGGCGCGTCGCAGAGGCGTTGGGCCGGTCAGCCATAGCGTATCCCTCCAAATATCGCCGCATCAGATAAGCGCGCCCATCGGGGAAAACAACGCAGGCCGCGCGAAAGTCGGCGCCGGGCGCGACGGTTTCACCCGCTCAAAAGGCCCGGACTGTCACAATTCTGTATTACTTTGCGGCGAGTGTGCGCCCGCTCGAAAGCGGGGCGCGCGATGGATATCGACATCGGGGTCTGGGCGGCCGTCGGATTTGCGTTCGCGGCCTATGCAGTCGTCGGCAACGATGCGCTGCAAACGCTCGGCACGTTCATCAATTCGAACCGTCGCCTGCCCTGGTGGGCGCTTTATCTCTACGCAGCGGTCATCCTCGTCGGGATTTTCTATTTCGGCTACGACCGGTTCGCCGGCGATCCGTCCTGGGGGCGGCTGTCGAACGTCGAGAAATACCCGATTTTTCATGTTGAGTGGTATCACGCCATTCCGCCGCTGGCGCTTCTTATCCTGACGCGGCTGGGCATTCCGGTTTCCACCAGCTTCATGGTTCTTTCAATTTTCGCCACTTTGAGCGGCATGCAGAGCATGCTGGTGAAATCGCTTTCGGGATATGTGGCCGCCTTTGTAACGGGCGGCGTCATCTATGCGATTCTTGCGCCGACGGTGGAGCGCTGGTTTTTGAAAACCGCCGAGCAGCAACACGCGCCGGTCTGGGTGCTGTTGCAGTGGATCACGACCGGTTATCTCTGGGCGGTGTGGCTTATTCAGGATTTCGCCAATATTTTCGTCTTTCTACCCCGCGGTGAGGATGCTTCCGGCGCGAACGCGCTCAACCTGCAGGAAGCGACGCTGGCGCTTGGGGTCATCCTGTTGCTGCTGGCCTACACATTCGCCAACAAGGGCGGCCCGGTTCAGCGAATTCTCAAGTCGAAAACAAACGTTCGCGACATACGCTCGGCGACGATCATCGACTTTCTGTATGCTTCGCTCCTGTTTTATTACGCCAGAATCAATCCGATCCCGATGTCGACGACATGGGTGTTTTTGGGACTCATCGGCGGGCGGGAATTCGCGATCGCAAGCATCGACAAGATCCGCAGCCCCGGCGCGACGGCGAAGATCGTCGGCCTTGACGCCATCAAGGCGCTCATTGGCCTTGCGATCAGCGTGTTCTTTGCGCTGACATTGCCGCCGCTGGGCGCTTATCTTGAAACCGGCGTCATGGGCGGCGGCTGGTAACGCCAAGCTGCACTGACGACCTGAAATTCCATTTAGAAACCGGCATTGAAATACGAGGCTTTTCCCCAAATCTATAAGTCGCGGTCAGTGCAGCGTCATATAATCTATTCCGCAGCGTTCTTGTAATCGTCGGAGGCGGCGGCTTTCACCGGCCCGGCGTCAATTTCTTGCGCAATCTCTTCATCGTCAGCGGACTCAAGCGCTGGCTCTTCCGCCCCGGTTTCCGTCGGCGCCGGTTCGGACTTCGCCGCGGCTGCCTCCGCCTTGGCGGCCTTTTTCGCCTCTTTCGCGGCGCGTTTTTCCTCGGCGGCGCGTTTTTTCAGCTCCTGTTTGGTCGGCGGCGCTGCGGCTTCTTCGACCGCTTTTGCGGCGAGCGCGGCGAGGCCTTCCGAGGCGAGCTTTTCAACCGCCACATAGTCGGTCTTGCCGGTGCCGAGCACCGGAATGTCTTCGGCGTTGATAATTTTTTTCGGCACGGCGATTTCCGGCACGCCGTGCGACTGCGCCCAGGCCAAGAGCAGCGAGCGGTCGGCGTTCTCGCGATCCGAGACGAGAATAATCTGTTCGCCCTTTTTCGGGTCCGGCAGGATGGTCGCGGCGTGGCGGTTATCCGGCCAGACCGCCGAGGCGCAGTTTTCAACCACCGCAAGCGAAACCATCTCGCCGCCGATCTTGGCGAACCGTTTCATCCGGCCCCGAATGGATATGTAGCCGTTCTTGTCTATGGAGACGACGTCGCCTGTATCGTGCCAGCCGTCCGCCGGCGATTTGAGAACGCCCGGTTCTTCGGCCGTCAAATAGCCCTGCATGATGTTGGGGCCGCGCACGAAAAGCCGGCCTGCGCCTTCAAGCCCTTCAACGGGCTCGAGCTTCGCCTCGACGCCGGGCAGCAGCCTGCCTACCGTGCCGGGGCGAATATCGCCGGGCTGATTGGCCGCGAGCACCGGCGCGGCTTCGGTGACGCCGTAACCTTCCAGCACCTCGAACGAAAACCGCTTTTCCGCCGCCTGGCGGGTTTCATCGCGCACGCGTTCGGCGCCGCAAACGGCGATCCTGAGCGAGCTCATGCCGCCTTCCTCGCTTGCGCGCATATATTGCTGCAAAAAAGTGTCGGTGGCGAAAAGTACGGTCGAGCTGGTGTCGAAAATGCGCTTGGGAATGATCTTGGTCTGCAAGGGCGAGGGATGAAAGACCACCGGATAGCCTGCAATGATCGGCCACAGCGCGCCAGCGGTCAATCCGTAGCAGTGGAATGTCGGCAGCGGGTTGAAGAAAACGTCGGTCGGTTCGAGCTGCACATGCGCCGAGATCTGTTCGATATTGGCGAGAATATTCGAGTGGCTGAGCACGACGCCCTTGGGGTCGCCTTCAGTTCCCGACGTGAAAAGAATGACGCCCGGTTCATCCGGATGCGGATGGCCTGCAAAGAGGCTCGGAAAGATCGGACCTAGAATCGCCGACGCCTCATCGCGGCGCTTGAGGTTCTCTTTGACGTCTTCGAGGTAGACAAGCTGCACTGTCTGGGAGAGATCTTCCACCAGCTTTTCGAGATTCGCCGCATCGATGAATTTCTTCGCCGTGACGATGTGTCTGACTTCCGCCGCGCGGCAGGCTGCTTTCAGATTATGGACGCCGGAGGTGAAATTGAGCATGGACGGCGTCCGTCCGCGCGAAAGGATGGCGAGGAAGCCGATCACGGCGCCGGCGCCGGTGGGCAGCAAGACGCCGACGCGCTCGCGCTTTTCGGTCATGCGCGCGATCGGACCGCCCAGCGCAAACGCCGCGCGCACGAGTTCCTGATAGGTGAATTTGCGGCCGTCGCCGTCGATAATTGCGACGGTTTTGGCGCCTTTGCGGCGCGCTCTCTCCAGAAACGCCGAAAAGATCGGCCGCCTGGAGCGGCGTACGATGCGCTTTACCGGATCGCCCATGAAGACGTCCTCCCGCCCTGAAAGTCCCCCGCTCCTCGCACGACGCCTCAAGCTACAGGAGAGCGACGGGGATGGCAAAGGGCGGGAGGCTCGCGCGTCCGCGGCGGATCGTCAGGCGGCGGCGATTTCCGCGAGGATCGCGCGCGCCGCTTCCGCCGGATCGGGCGCGGCGATTACGGGTCTGCCGACGACGAGATGATCGGCGCCGGCCCGGATTGCTTCTGAGGGCGCAACGGCCCGCTTCTGGTCGCCGGCGTGCGCGCCGGCGGGACGAATGCCCGGCGTGACGATAAGGAGCGCGTCGCCGAAGCGCGCCTTGATCGCCCGCGCCTCCTGCGCCGAGGCGATTACGCCGTCAGCGCCGGCTTGCGCCGCGAATTCGGTGCGCTTCAAAACAAGGCTTTCGAGCTTCATCGATATTCCCGAGCGCTCAAGCGCGGCCTGGTCGAGGCTTGTGAGTACGGTGACGGCGAGAATCTTCAAGCGCCTGTCGTCGCCGCGGCCGGCGACTGCGCCGGCGAGGACGTCCGGTTCGGCGTGCACGGTGAGGAAATCTGCGCCGAGCTTTGAGACGCTTTGAACGCCGCGCTCCACAGTCGCGCCGATGTCATGGAATTTGAAATCGAGAAAGACTCTTTTGCCGGCGGCCGACAGCCTTTTCGCCAAATCGATTCCGCCGACGGGCATGAGCTGATAGCCGATTTTGTAAAACGCGCCTGCATCTCCAAGCGTTGCGACAATCGTCTCGGCCGCGTCGACGGTCGGCAAGTCGAGCGCGATGATGAGGCGTTCTTTACAATCCGGCGTCATATCTTCGCCTTTTCCCATTCTCCGCTCATCCCGGCGGAAGCCGGGATCCAGTCTGCCTTAGCTCTCGGCCCTGGCTTCCGCCGGGGTGAGCGGCGTGCGATGCAACGTGCGCATTTCAATTCGACCCCAACCTCTAGCTGCTCCGTCTCCTGGTTTTCACAACGGTTTTGATTTTGCGCGCGGGTCGTTTCGCCGTTCGCAGTTTCGGTCTGCCGGCCATCTTGCGGGTCGGCTTTTTCGCGTTCTTCTTTTTGGCCGCAGCTTTCTTTTTGACGGCTGGCTTTTCATCCGCCTGCGTCTTGTCCTTATAGAGGCAAAGGTCGGCGACGACGCAATTCGGGCAGTCGGGCTTGCGCGCCTTGCAGACATAACGCCCGTGCAGGATGAGCCAGTGATGGGCGCCCATGCGAAATTCCGCCGGGACGATTTTCTCAAGCCCGCGCTCGACATCGAGCGGGTTTTTGCCCGGCGCAAGCCCCGTGCGGTTCGAGACGCGAAAAATATGCGTGTCCACCGCGATGGTCGGCTGGCCGAAGGCGACATTGCAGACGACATTGGCGGTCTTCCGGCCGACGCCCGGAAGAGCCTCCAGCGCTTCGCGCGCGCGCGGGATCTCGCCGCCATGCTCGTCGATGAGTTTTTGCGAGAGCGCGATAACGTTCTTGGCCTTGTTGCGCCACAGGCCGATGGTCTTGATGGTGTCGCCCAGTTTTTTCTCGCCGAGCTTGACCATTTTTTGCGGCGTGTCGGCGACCGGAAAGAGCTTGTCGGTCGCCTTGTTGACCCCGGCGTCGGTCGCCTGCGCTGACAACACGACCGCCACCAGCAGCGTGTAGGGGTCGACATAGTCGAGCTCGCTTTGCGGCGCCGGCATGCGCGCAGCGAGCCTTTCGAAAAAGACATGAGCCTTGGCGCGGGTCAATTTTTGCGGCACGGGCGTCTGATCCATTCGGCGGCGCGTGGAGGTTCGGCGGACTTTAGCGGCGCCGCCGGAGAGGTAAAGCGCGCGGAACGGAATTGGCGCGCCGGCGGCGAGCCCTTATGGTCGCCTCCATGAGCCGCGCCGCCGTCATCGAGGACATGCCGCCCGTCGCCAGGGGCCGGGCCGCTGCGTTGCCGGGCCCCGCGCCCGCGCGCGAGGACCAGGACTGTTTCGAGGCGGTGCTTTATCCCCACCGATCGTTGCCGAACGCTGGATTCGTTGCGGTCATGGCGGTGGTCATCGGCGTCAATCTGACGTTCGGGCTCCTCTTTTATTCAATCGGCGCCTGGCCGGTGCTGGGGTTTTGCGGTCTCGATATTTTCCTGGTGTGGCTCGCTTTCCGCTTGAGCTACCGTCAGGGGCGACTGCATGAGCGGGTGCGCCTGACGCGAGGCGAAATGTGGGTGTCGCGGGTGACGCCGTCCGGCCATGAAATGCGCTGGCGCCTGCAGCCCTATTGGACGCGGGTTGAAATCGATCGCCCGTCCCGTCATGACAGCCAGATCCGGGTCACGTCGAAAGGGCGGACGCTGGTGTTGGGGGCGTTCCTGTCGCCGCCGGAGCGATGCGAATTTGCAGATGCGCTTCAACAAACGCTGGCGCGCATGCGAGGTTAGGCGCAGGTCCGGTCGAGCAGGGGTCAACGGAAGCAGTTCATGACCTGGTTTTTCAGTATCGTCGCCTTCGTGCTCGTCGTTATGACGGGGCTTTACTGGCGATGGAAAAAGCGCATCGAGGCGGAGATCGCCGAAGACGCCGGGCTCGAATGGGAGCGGCTGAAAAAGGCCGAGCCGGAACTCGTCGAAGGGTTAGACGAAGCCGGTTTCCACGCCATCTACGCGCGCGTGCATTTCCCACGCTTTCCCGGCTATGCGCTCGCCTGCACGGCGACGTTCCTTCTCTCGCTGCCGGTGACGTTAGCCTTGTTAGCAGGCAGTTACGTGCTGGGAGAAAAACTCGGATTGATTGCGGAGCCAGCAGAGCTCGCCAAATATGTACCCATATCGGGTCGAGGTGTCGGTCCTAATGCAGAATTTCGGGAGGAGATGGCCCTCGAACTCGCCACCGATTTTGCCGGGTTTTATTATTTCTTCGGCGTGCTCATCGTATGGCTTGTCATTGTCGCCCTATTCATGCGTCGTTATCATTCACGTCGGCCCGGCTATCTGAGGGATGAAATCATCCGCGCACGCTGAGCGCGATGCCTCGAACGGAAGGGAGCGCAACGTTGGAATATCTTCACACCATGGTGCGGGTGAGCGATCTCGAAGTGTCGCTCGATTTTTACTGCAACAAGCTGGGCCTTGTTGAAGCGCGCCGCATCGACGTCGAAGCGGGCCGGTTTACGCTGGTGTTTCTCGCCGCGCCCGGCGACATCGAGCGCGCCCGCGAAAATCACGCGCCGCTCGTCGAGCTCACCTATAACTGGGATAAGGAAGACTATTCCGGCGGACGAAATTTCGGCCATCTCGCCTACCGGGTCGACGATATATACGAAACCTGCAGCCGGTTGCGCGACGCCGGCGTCGTCATCAATCGTCCGCCGCGCGACGGCCGCATGGCGTTCATCCGCTCGCCCGACGGCGTTTCCATCGAATTGCTGCAAAAAGGCGATGCGCTTCCCCCGGCCGAACCCTGGGCGAGCATGGAGAACACCGGAGAGTGGTGAAACTCCGTATCGGGAACGATGATTAATTTCGAGACCGAACCCCTGACGCCCGCGCGCTGGCCCGACCTTGAAACCGTGTTCGGGCCCTCCGGCGGCTATTGCGGTTGCTGGTGCATGTATTGGCGCGTCCCGCGGCGCTATTTCGAAGGCCCCGAACGCAAGACCATGAAGGCGCGCTTCAAACGTCGGGTAAAGAAAGGCCCGCCGCCGGGCCTCATCGCCTATGCGGACGGCGAACCGGTCGGCTGGGTGCAGGTCGGGCCGCGCGCCGACGTGCCGAACTGGAACGGCGCGCGGCGTCTGACGGCGCCGCTTGACGATGTCGACCCGAACGATCCGGGGGTCTGGGCGATCAGTTGCTTCGTCGTGCGCAGGCAATGGCGGGGCAAGGGCGTTTCGAAGGCGCTTCTCGACGGCGCCGTGGACTGGGCGCGTGCGAACAAGGCGCGCCTCCTCGAGGCCTGCCCGGTGGCGCCGGCCGCGCCCAAGAAGCCGCCCGTCTCGCTTTACCATGGCGTCGCCTCCATATTCGCCCGTGCGGGCTTTCGCGAAGTCGCCCGCCGGCGCGCCGACCGGCCGCTGATGCGCCTTGACCTTTCACCCGGAACCAATTCTTAAGTTGAAACCGCGCACTTTAAGTCCAAGCAGCCCCGGGAGCGCCCATGTCCGACGCCGTCGTCACGCTTGAAAACGTCGTCAAGCGCTACGGAAATTTCACGGCTGTGGACGGTCTTTCCTTTTCCGTCGCGTCCGGTGAGATATTCGGCTTTCTCGGGCCGAACGGCGCCGGCAAGACGACGACGCTCAGAATGATGCTTGACATCATTGCGCCGAACCAAGGGCGCATCTCCATTCTCGGCTCGGCCTCGGCGATCCCGGTGCGCCATCGCATCGGCTATCTGCCCGAAGAACGCGGCCTTTACCGCAAGATGAAGGCCGCCGACACGATCGCCTATTTCGCGCAACTCCGAGGACTTTCCCGCAAGGCGGCCCGCGAAAAGGCGCATGCGCTGCTTGAACGCTTCGGGCTCGGAGAATTTGCGCGATCGAAAAACGAAGCCCTCTCGAAAGGCATGGCGCAGAAGCTGCAACTGCTGACCGCCATCGCACATGACCCGGAATTGCTGATTCTGGATGAACCGTTCTCGGGTCTCGACCCGATCAATCAGCACGTCTTCGAAGAACTGATCAGAGAGCTTAGAAGCGAAGGCCGCACGATCATTTTCTCTACGCATGTCATGCAGCATGCGGAACGTTTGTGCGACCGCTTTCTCATACTCACGAAAGGAAAGCGGCGGTTTGAGGGCGACCTCGCGGCGGCGCGCGCAACTTTCCCGCCGCGCCTCATTCTGCAGACAGCCGATTCCATTGCGCCGCTATCGAACGCGCCCGGCGTCGTGGCGATCGTAGAAAGACCCGGACGCGAAGATGGCGAGGCGCGCGCCTATGAAGTCGAACTCGCCCGCGGCGCCGACCCGCAACCGGTCTTGAAAGCAGCGTTCGAGGCTGGCGTTCGGCTCGCCCGGTTCGAGCACGCCGGCGCGACGCTGCACGACATTTTCGTTGCGCTGGCCGGCGAGGACGCTGAATCGGACGCCTATGAAGAAAAACGCGGCGGCGACCGTGAGGAGGCGGCATGAGGGAAACGTTCCTCATCGCGCTGCGCGAATACAAGCAATATATTCTCTCGCGCGGCTTTCTTCTGTTTCTCATCATGTTTCCTGTCGGCGTCATTTTCGGCGGGGCGGCGATAGGCCTTCTGGAAAACAGCCGGCCGGCGCGCCCGTTCGTCGTGTTCGACGAAACCGGCGCCTATGCCGACGAAATCGACCGGGAGATCGAACGCCGCCACATGATATACGCGCTTTCGGCGTGGGACGCCTATCTGAACGCCGCCGCCGAGTCAGATGCGCTGGAACAGGACCGGATCCCCGAACCGTTCGCCCCGTCGACGCCGCCCGTGGGACGGCTCGACGCATTCAAGGACGCCGGCGGGTTCGACGCGGCGCAGGCCGCCGTCGCGCCGCACCTGAAACCCGGCGCGCCCGCTTTCACGCCGCCGAAGCGGTCCTTTTTCCGCTTGCCGCTTCCGGGCGACGTCGCCGCCGCCGGGTCGGTCGAAGAAGCCGTGGAGCGCTTGCGGCCCTATCTTCTCGAGGAACGGCGCATTCCGGACGGCGAGTCAGAGACAGGCGCGAAACTGTTCGCCGCGGTTCTCATTCCAAAAGGTTTCGGAACCGGCGCGGAAAACGCCTCAGCGGAATATTGGAGCCGCAACCTCACAGATCCCTCCCTGCAATCGGCGATTTCGCGCGCGCTCGACGCTGCGCTTCAGCGCGAGGCGGTGGCGCGTTTCGGGCTCTCAGCAGCGGCGCTTGACGACATCGCCGACATCGACGCGCCGGTGAGCGCCTTCCGGCCCGACAAGGCGCCGGGCGAGGCCGAACTTGGCCTGAAGGACAAGATCGAAACCGCCATGCCCGCTGCGCTCACTTACATGCTGCTCGTCATCGTTTTCGGCGTCGGCAATCTCTTGCTCACCAACACCATTGAAGAGCGGTCTAACAAGATCGTCGAAGTGTTGCTGTCGTCGGTCACCGCCGATCAACTTATGCTCGGCAAATTGATCGGCATCGGCGCAGTGGGGCTCACCATGCCGGCGATTTTCCTGACAGGCGGGCTTATTGCTTCGTTCACTGCGATGAGCGGCAATGAAATCGCCGCGCACGCATTGTCGGCGCTCTTTTCATCCAATCTGCTGGCGGTCTATCTGTTCTATTTCTTCTGCGCCTATGCGATTTTCGCGATGATTTTTCTGGCGATCGGCGCGGTTTCGAATTCTTTGCAGGATGCGCAGTCCTATATGGGGCCGGTGATGATCCTGGTGTTCGCGCCGATGCCGTTCATGGTGCTGATCTTTCAAAACCCGAACGGATTAGCGGCGTCGATCCTGACCTGGATTCCGATCTATACGCCCTATGCGGTGATGATGCGCGCCGCCTCCGACCCGCCCTTATGGGAGGTCGCCGGGGCGACAGCCTTGATGCTCGCTTTCGCCATCTTCCTGATGCGCATCATGGGCCGCATTTTCCGTCAGGCGATATTGCAGGCGTCTCCGCCCAAGGCGCGCGACCTCTGGCGGCTTGCGCGCGGCAAGGCGGCATGAGCCGCTCGATTAAAGAAAAACGCGCAAAGTTGGAATCGCTTCATCCTGAGGAGCAAAAATCCTTCATGTCCTTCGAGACAGGCCCCGACCGCGAAGGCGGTCGATTCAAGAATTGCGCGCCTTCGCGCGCGGGCCCTCCTCAGGATGAAGGATTTTTGCGTCACGAAGGACGAAGCGATCCCGATTAATTTCTTGACGTTCTAACCGGCGGCTTTTTCGGGATTATAGATAAACTTACGATCGCAATAGCCGCATTCGGCTTCGCCGTCGTCGAGCGCGTACCAGACCTTTGGATGCCCGAGCGCGCCGCCGCCGTCACAGGCGACCCTGCGCGTGCTGACATAGATGATTTCAGGGGCGGGCGGCCCCGCGGCGACTGATTCTTCCGGCATGGCTGTCTCTACAGTCTCGCGCATAATTGATTACCTGCCGGGCCCCGTCGTTAAGGTCAAGTCCCCGAAACAATTGACGCGAGGGTCGTAAGGCGTGCTATGCCCCGCCTCGACGCCGCACCCGCCTTTTCCTGTTTCCGCGAGCCCTGATGAACTACGACGCCTCCTCCCGTGAAGAGTTCGCCATCGCCGCGCGCGGCGTGCGTAAGATTTATGCCGGGTCAAAGAAGTCGCCGCCGAAGGAAGCGCTCAAGGGTATCGATCTCTTCGTCCCGCGCGGGTCGATCTTCGGGCTGCTCGGACCCAACGGCGCCGGCAAGTCGACGTTCATCAACATCCTCGCCGGTCTCGTGAACAAGACGGCGGGCGAGGTTTCCGTTTGGGGTTTCGATATCGACCGCCACCCGCGGCAGGCGCGCGCATCGCTCGGCGTCGTGCCGCAGGAAATCAATATGGACGTCTTCTTCACGCCGAAAGAAGCGCTCGAAATCCAGGCCGGCCTTTATGGCGTATCGACGAAAGACCGCCGGTCTATGGAAATCCTCGACACGCTCGGACTTGCGGACAAGGCCGACGCCTATGTGCGCCAGCTTTCGGGCGGCATGAAGCGACGGCTGCTCGTCGCCAAAGCGATGGTGCACAATCCGCCGATCCTCATTCTCGACGAGCCGACGGCGGGCGTCGACATCGAACTCAGAAGGCAGCTTTGGGATCATGTGCTCGCTTTGCATGAGTCGGGCGTGACGATTGTTCTAACCACGCACTATCTGGAAGAAGCGCAGGAGTTGTGCGAGCAGATCGCAATCATTCATCATGGCGACGTGGTGGCCTGCGAACCGACGGAAAAGTTGATCGCCTCGCTCGACCGCAAAACGCTGATGGTGACGCCGCTCGAAGAAATCGAACGCGCGCCCGATCTCTATCCATTTACTGCAGAGGTGAAGCCCGACGGCCGCCTCGCCATTCCATACGAGCCGAGCATGGCGCAGGTCGCGGACATTCTCGAGCGCCTCTCCGCAGCAGGCGTGCGCGTAAAAGACCTTTCGACGGTCGAGGCCGATCTCGAAGACGTGTTTTTAGAGCTGACCTATAACGCCCGGCGGTAGAGCATTTTGGCCAAACGTTAGAGCATTTTGCGATTATGTTGGATCAGCGTCCTGTGACGATCTACCCATCCGCTCATCCCGGCGAAAGCCGGGGCCCAGTCTGACTCGGCTCTGGGCCCCGGCTTTCGCCGGGGTGAGCGGAGATTGTTGCAACACCTACGATTCAATTCGCGCGCAAAACGCTTTTACGCGCTGGTCAGTCCTGCATTTCCGGGTTGCGCCACGACAGGCCGGCGGCGAGGCCGTGTTCGGCGTAAATCTGGAGCGCTTTCGTCACAGTCGCCGGATCGCCTTTAAGGTCCGTAGAGGGAATAACTTCGCCAAATAGAATGCGGTAGAGCTTTCCCTGCTTGTTCAACAGCTCGTTGAACAGCGTTATGTCGCGAAGTTCGGTGTTTAAACGCCAAAACCAGTAATAAAGCCAGGAATTTCGCGCTTGCACTCGGGCGGGAACGAGCGGCGCATCATATTTCCGCGCGAATATCGCAACCGAGGGCTGCCAGTCCTGTTCGGTGAGGACCTTTTCGTCATTCATGAATGCGAGTCGGCCGGAAGGGAAAAGGACGATGCAACGCTCGTCCCTGAAGGCTTCGATCACGCCGGCCAGCGTTTCGCGCGATTTCGCCGGCGTTCGCTTGGCTTCGACCCATTCGACGGGGATAGTAAGCTCCTTGAGCTGCGGCGCAGCGCGCAGCGCGTCGCGATTGGCGAAAAAGATGACGTCAGGACGGCGCTCCTTGAGCGCGTCGTACATCGCAACGCCGTCGGCGATGCCGGTCGGGTGGGTCGAGGCGATCAGCACGCGCCCTTCCGCCGGGATGTTTTCACGGCCCTCGACGTTTACTTTCAATCGCAGCAAATCGCTTATGTAGTCGAACCCTTCGCGAGCAGACAGGCGGGCGACCGTGTCGGCCATTCGAACCGCCGGGCCATAACGAAGCAGGGGATAGAGAAATATCTTGTAAACTGGCCAAAGCGGCGATTGCAAAAGATGCTCGGCGCGTTCTTCGATCAGAATGTCGACGATATGCTTGTTCTTGCCCGCGTCTTCCGGCAGGCGCGCCGGCCATCCGTCAACCAGGCTTTCGGGCTTTTGCGGCTCCATACATTGTTCCCGCCGTCGGCGCTGCGCTGCAACCGCCGGAGCCTCGAACGTTACCGCGCGTCGATTAACAAAACCAAGACGGCGCCGCGTTCAATTCTTCGGGCGATTCTTCATATTCTGGAGAGTGCTGGCCGCGGAATCAGGCCGGCGCGCCGCCCATTTCCTCGCCGTAATATTCCGCAACGGGAACGAACGCCCGGGCGCTTTCGTCGAAGGCTTCCACATCGCCCGTTTCGATATTGTAGACCCAGCCATGGATCCTAATCTTGCCGGCCGCAAGACGCGCCGCCACAAAGGGATGCGTTCTCAAATGCGCCATCTGCAAGATGACATTTTCCCGGATGAGCATGTTGAGCCGGTCTTTGTCTGAAAACCCGGCGCCTCTTTCCTCGACTATGAGCAACGCTGCGCGCGCATAGCTCAGCCATTCAGCCACATGGGGAAGATTTTTCAGCCCGTCGGGATCAATCGCGCCTTTCATCGCGCCGCAGTCGGTATGGCCGCAGACGACGATATCAGGCGTTCGAAGCGCGCCGACCGCGAATTCAATCGATGCGGTCATGGCGCCCGTATGACCGGTGTGCGGCGGCACGATATTGCCGGCGTTGCGGCAGATGAAAAGCGCGCCGGGATCGGTCTGGGTCAGGAGATTGGGATCGATACGGCTGTCCGAACAAGTAATGAACAGCGCTTCGGCGGACTGACGCTCCGCCAGCGATTTAAACAACGCCTGTTTTTTCGGAAAGACCTCGTTTTTGAAGCGGACGACGCCGGCGGCAAGCTTGTCCATGCCATTCTCCGTTATCGCGACCGTGCGCTCTCTAGTCCTTTTTGGTCGGATTGCGCTGGGTCTCGGCGAGTTTCTCACAGCCTTCCTTTGCAAGCGACAGCAAAGCCAGAAACTGGTCTTCCGAAAACGGATCGCCTTCCGCCGTTCCCTGAATTTCAACCAGACCGCCCGAACCGGTCAGGACGAAATTGGCGTCGGCCTGGGCGGTCGAGTCTTCTTCGTAATCGAGATCGAGACACGGCGCGCCGTTCACAAGGCCGCAGGATATGGCGGCGACGCTGTCGCGCACCGGGCTCTCTTTGAGAACGCCGTTCTCGACCGCCCAGCGGCAGCACTGATCGAGCGCAACCCAGGCGCCGGTGATCGCCGCGGTTCGGGTGCCGCCGTCGGCCTGGATGACGTCGCAGTCAATGAGAATCTGGCGTTCTCCGAGCGCTTTCATGTCGACGACAGCGCGCAAACTCCGCCCGATCAAGCGCTGGATTTCCTGGGTGCGGCCGGACTGGCCGGATTTCGCTTCGCGGCGCATGCGCTCGCCGGTCGCGCGCGGCAGCATGCCGTATTCCGCCGTCACCCAACCGCGCCCGCCGCCCCTGAGCCATGGCGGCGTGGTTTCGTCCCAGCTCGCTGTGCACAGGACATGAGTGTCGCCGAATTTCACGAGGCAGGAGCCTTCGGCGTGTTTCGCGCAGCCGGCCTCAAGGCTGACGGCGCGGAGTTCGTTAAAGGCCCGACCCGATGGGCGCATGGGCGATTCTCCTGTATAAGCGGCGCCGGCTTCCTAACCTTCATGACGGCGTGTTGTCGAGCGCGGCGGCTTGGACGATTGCAGCGAGGCGCCTAAATTAGGATTCTCCATAACAAATGGCCGAAAACAGGGCCCGAGCGCCATGACCGTTCTTGATGAAATCGACCAGCGATCGCGCGAAATTTTTCGCCAGCTGGTGGAAACCTATCTCGAAACCGGCGAACCGGTCGGCTCGCGCACGTTGAGCCACGAGGGAAAAATCAGGCTTTCCCCGGCTTCGGTGCGCAATGTTATGGCCGATCTCACCGATCTCGGCCTGCTTTACGCGCCGCATGTGTCTTCGGGGCGGATGCCGACGGAGCTCGGGCTTCGCCTGTTCGTCGACAGCCTGCTGCAGGTCGGCGAACTGTCGGAAGACGAACGTCATGCAATCGAAGACCGCGCCTCGAACGATATCGGCACGGTGTTGGAAGACGTCGCCGTCAAGCTTTCGGGCCTGACGCAAAGCGCCGGCCTTGTGGTCGCCCAGAAAAGCGAGGCGCCGCTCAGGCATATCGAATTCGTCGCCAGCGGGCCCGGCCAGGCGCTTGTCATCATGGTGTTCGAGGACGGACGGGTGGAAAACCGCGTCATGCGAACCCCGAAGGGACTGCCGCCGTCGTCGCTCATTTCGGCGGGAAACTATCTCAACGCCCGCCTGCGCGGACGCACATTAAACGAGGCCCGGGCCGATATTCTGCGCGAGCTTGAATCGAACAGGGCCGAGGTCGACGCCCTCACCGCCAGGCTCGTACGCGAAGGCGTGGCTGATATTTCGGGCGGCGATACGGCCTCGCTTATCGTGCGCGGGCGCGGCCATCTGCTTGACGCCGCCGCCGCGCAGGACATCGAGCGCGTGCGGATGCTGTTTGACGATCTCGAGCGCAAGCAGGAGCTCATCGATCTGCTGGGCGCCGCCAAGGAGGGCGAAGGAGTCAGAATCTTCATCGGTTCGGAAAACCGGCTCTTTTCGCTGTCCGGCTCGTCGGTGATCGTTGCGCCCTATCGCGACCAGAACACGCAGGTCGTTGGGGTGCTGGGCGTGATCGGCCCGACGCGACTCAATTACGCCCGGGTCATCCCGATCGTCGACTATACGGCGGAAGTGGTCTCGCGGCTGTTGAAATAGATCGCGTTGGCGCGTACATGCGAGCCCGAAAAAGGTTTACGGAACGAAATCAGAACCATGAGCGAACGTGACTATCCGGCCAATGAAGGCCAGCGCGAACCGGCCGACGACGACGGCGCGGAATCGAAGGAGGGCGCTTCCGCCGACGAGGCGGCTGACGAGTCTCCTTTGGACGAGGCGGAATCGCTGCGCCAGGAGGCGGCGACGCTCAACGACCGGGTTTTGCGCCTCGCAGCCGAGATCGAGAATGTGCGCCGGCGCGCCGAACGCGAAAAAGCCGACGCCGGCCGCTACGCCATCGCGCAGTTTGCGCGGGACCTCTTGAGCGTCGCCGACAATTTCGAACGCGCGCTGCAATCCGCGCTCGAAGAGCGTGAAAGCCACTCCGCCGAGAATATTTCGAGCCTGATCTCGGGCCTGAAGATGACGGAAAAAGAGCTTTTGACTATTTTCGAGCGCCACGGCGTGCGCCGGCTCTATCCGAAGGGCGAAAAGTTCGACCCGCACCTGCATCAGGCGGTGGCGCAGGTTCCCGGCGGCGCGCCGGCCGGCCATGTGGTCGACGTCGCGCAGCCTGGCTTCACCATCGGCGACCGGGTGCTGCGGGCGGCCATGGTTACGGTGTCGACCGGCGACGGCGAAAACAGCGACAACGATGCCGGCGAACCGGGGGCGCAGGTCGACACGCAGGCCTGAATCAGCCGGGCCGGCTGCTCGCCCGGCGTTCTTTAAGCTTTCGGCGCAGCCGCATGCACTTCGTCGTCCACATGCGATTCGAAGGGCCTGAAGTTCTCGACAAACATCGCCGCGAGCTTTGCGGCCTGCGCGTCGTAAGCCTCCCGGTCGTCCCAGGTGTTCCGTGGCCTGAGAATCGCCTTGTCGACATCATGAGCGTGGTCGGGAACATCGAAACCGAAAACAGGATCCTTGCTCATCGGCGTCTTGAGCAGCGATCCGTCAAGCGCGGCGCTTAGAAGCGCGCGCGTCGTCATGATCGGCATGCGTTCGCCGACACCGTAAGGGCCGCCGCTCCAGCCCGTATTGACGAGCCAGCACGCGGCGTCGTGCCGGGCGATCAGGTCGCCGAGAAGCGCGCCGTATTCGGTTGGGTGGCGCGGCATGAACGGCGCGCCGAAACAGGTTGAGAATGTCGCTTCTGGTTCGTCGCCGAGGCCTTTTTCGGTTCCCGCCACCTTGGCCGTGTAGCCGGAGAGAAAATAATACATCGCCTGCGCGCGGGTGAGGCGCGCGATCGGCGGCATTACGCCGAAAGCGTCGCAGGTGAGCATGACGATGTTTTTCGGGTGTCCCGCGCGTCCCTCGAGGCTCGCATTCGGAATGAAGTCGATCGGATAGGCCCCGCGCGAATTTTCCGCCAGAGAAGGATCGTCGAAATCGAGTTCGCGGGTCGCTGGGTCCATCACGACATTTTCGAAGACGGTCCCGAAGCGTTTGGTCGTCGAATAGATTTCCGGTTCGGCTTCCGGCGACAGGCGGATCATCTTGGCGTAGCACCCGCCCTCGAAGTTAAAGAGCCCGTTCGGCGACCAGCCGTGTTCGTCGTCGCCGATAAGCGTGCGCGCCGGGTCCGCCGACAGCGTCGTCTTACCTGTTCCCGACAGACCGAAAAAGATCGCAGGGTCGTTGCTGCGGCCCACATTGACCGAGCAGTGCATCGGCATCACGCTCTCTTCTGGCAGAATGAAGTTGAGAATCGTGAAGACCGATTTCTTCATTTCGCCAGCGTAGGACGTCCCGCCAATGAGGGCGAGGCGACGGACGAAGTCGATGGCGATCACGGTTTTCGTCCGGCAACCATGGCGCTCCGGGTCGGCTTCAAAGTTCGGCAGGCAGACGATCGTGAAATCCGGCTCGGCGTCGCGTTCCGACATGGGCGGTCGGATGAGCAGATGCTGAATGAACAGAGCGTGCCATGCGAATTCAGTGAAAACGCGCACGCCGATGCGGTAATCAGGGTCCGCGCCGCCGCAGAGGTTTTGCGTGAATAATTCCTTTTCTGCCGCATAAGCCAACATGTCCGCTCGCAGCCGGTCGAAATGCTCGGGCGACATCGCCTTGTTGGCGTCCCACCAGATCTTCGACTCGATCTCGGGGTGGCGGACGATGAACTTGTCCTTGGCCGAACGCCCGGTGTGTTCGCCGGTCTTGACGACGAGCGGGCCGTGCTGTGCGATCTCGCCCTCATTTCGGGCGATTGCGTGCTGATACAGCGCTGCCGCCGTCAGGTCGCGCAATTTGCACGGCGCGGCGGAGTCAAAAACAACCTCTTCGCCGGCGACCGGCGACCCAGATAGGCTCATCTGTTTCCTCCCGGCGACCTGTCGCAAATCTTTCCGTTCGCTTGGCCGCAACCCGGTCATAGTCCAATTTCTCCGCCAGGGCGAGCCCGGGCCGCCGGCGTCGGAACAGGCGCTTGTGCGCCGGGGTCTGCTATGCGACACCCTCAGCGTCAAATTCGGGAGGCCCGGTATGAATTCACTGCGATGGACCACGGCGCTGTCGGCCGTATTTCTGCTTTTCGGGTGCGGCGGCGAAGAATCCGTCCCGCCGCCGGAAGAAACCACAGCGGTTGAGGCGGAGGCCGAGACGGAATCCGAAATGGTGTCAACGCCGGAAATAACCGGAGCCGATTTGGCCCGCCATATCGAGATCCTCGCTTCGGATGAGTTCGAAGGCCGCGCGCCGGCGACGCCCGGCGGGGAAAAGGCGCGAAATTATATCGCCGAAGAGTATAAGAAGCTGGGTCTTGAGCCGATCGGCGACAGTTATTTTCAGAGCGTGCCGCTGGTCGAAACCACGCTTGATCCGGATACATCCTATTTTCGCGTCGAGGGCGGTGGCGATACGCGCGATCTCGAATACAAAAAAGACATCGTCTACTGGACGAAAAGGGTCGAGGAAGAGGTTTCGTTTGACGCGAGCGACATGGTGTTCGTCGGTTACGGCGTTGTGGCGCCGGAATATGACTGGAACGATTACGAAAGCGTCGACGTCAAGGGCAAGACCGTCGTGATGCTTGTCAACGATCCGGGTTTTGCAACCCAGAATCCGGAGCTTTTCAACGGCAACGCCATGACCTATTACGGGCGCTGGACCTACAAATATGAAGAGGCCGCCCGTCAGGGCGCAGCCGCCGCGCTTATTATTCACGACACTGCGCCCGCCGCTTACGGCTGGGGCGTTGTCGAGGGGAGCTGGTCTGGTCCGCAAATCGATCTTGATCGTGCTGACGGCGGCGCCGGCCGCGTCAAGGCGGAAGGGTGGCTGTCCAATGACGCCGCGCATGCGCTGTTCGACGCCGCAGGGCTCGATCTCGACGCGCTTCAGGACGCGGCGAAGGCGCCCGGTTTTGAGGCGGTCGCGATGGACGGGCTGACGGCTTCGGCGAAACTTTCAAACGGCGTCCGGCGCAGCGAAGACGCCAACGTCGTCGGCGTCTTGCGCGGTTCCGAAGCGCCCGACGAATATGTTCTCTATATGGGTCACTGGGATCATCTCGGCCTTAATCCAGATCAGGAAGGCGACGACAAAATTTTCAACGGCGCGGTGGACAACGCCACCGGCGTCGCCGCCATTCTCGAAATCGCCGAGCGCTTTGCGACCAATGCGGAGCGTCCCAGGCGGTCGATCCTTTTACTCGCCGTCACGGCCGAAGAATCAGGGCTTCTCGGATCGGCCTATTTCGGCGAGGAGCCGCTCGTTCCCCTGAAAAACATTGTCGGCGGCGTGAATATCGACGCCGTTTTGCCGTCGCCGCCGGCCAAGGATCTGATCGTGATCGGCTACGGCGCGTCCGAGCTTGAGGACCTCTTGAATGAGGCCGCGATGCGTCACGGCCGCTATCTTCGTCCCGACGCCGAACCGGAAAAGGGCTATTTCTATCGCTCCGATCATATTTCGCTGGCGAAAAAGGGCGTGCCGATGCTCTATGCAGACAGCGGCATCGATCTCCGGAACGGCGGCGAAGAAGCCGGCCGCGCTTTCAGCGAAGATTATGTGGCGAACCGCTATCACAGCCCGGCCGACGAATATGACGAAAGCTGGGATCTTACAGGCATGACGGAAACGACAAGGATTCTTTATGAGGTAGGAGAATCGATGGCCTATTCCGACGCTTGGCCGAACTGGCGCGAAGGCAACGAATTTCGCGCGCTTCGCGACGCGCAACGGTTGGAGGAATAGAGTTTGGACCCCTAGGGGGCCAGATTTTAACGAAGATTTTGAAAGGCCGGGCCGGAGCATGCGATCCGCCCGGTCTTTTACATTTCACTGAGCCAGAGCCGCTTTTGCGGCAAGCCGCGCCCGAACCCTCTACAATTTTCCCGAGGCGTCATAACCCATTAACCATATCGCCTAAGGGAGGATTAATCAGTTTCCGCAAATTATGGTCGGAACAGGAGGGCGCGATGACTTCCGTTTTCGATCTCCTTGCGGTTTCATTGTTTGTCGCGGCTGCGGGGCTGTTTCTTGTGCGGTTTCGGCATGAAGACCCGCCGATTGCGCCATATCTTTTGATTGCGGCGATTTGCGCCGTTTCGAACTGGCTCGGTGAGAATGGCGGCGGCTTGGCCGCCGTGGCGCTGTTGAGCGCAGCCTCATTCCTTCTTCTGCATCTTGCAAGCCTTCCCTACAAGGACGACGTAAAAGACGCGAAGAAATAGGCCGCTCCAGCCCGGGGGACGGCTTTTCAAAAACTCTCGGCGGCGAACGCGACTGGTTTTTCTTCCGTGCACCATGAGTCGATAAAATGACGCGCCGCGTGTTTCCCAGACGTGGCGGCGCATGGTAGAACCGCGTGGCCGTTTTCGATTCGCCGTAATGCAAGAAAATGCCACGCCCGTTCAGTCGCCGGACCAGCCGCCCATTGGCGAGGATGACTCCGTGCTGGATGCGCTGATCGGAACGGACGAACTGCGCACAAGCGGTGAAAAACTCCTCGCCTGGGCGGGCGAGCATCTCATGACGTTCGACACCGCGCTGCAGGGCGCGATTCTGATTGCGGCGCTGGTTCCTGCGACCCTGTTCGGCCCGCAACTCAAGCGCTTTATCTCGAGCCAGGTCGCGCCGCGCGCGCCTTACGGCTTTCTGCGTCGAGGCGCCCAGGCGTTTGCGCACATCGCCACGCCGATCGCGCTCTATATCATTCTGCAGGTCGCTGTAATCGCCTGCGGATCGGTCGGTCAGCCGAGCGCCCTGGTCGAAGCCGCCGTCAGTCTGCTGACGGCGTGGATCGTTATTCGCCTTGTGACGCTGGTTATCCGGTCGCCGCTGTGGTCGCGCGTAGCGTTTTACATCGCATGGCCGCTCGCCGCCCTCGACGCCTTCGGCGTTCTCGACGACGTCGTCCGCCAGCTTGACGCGTTTTCGATACCGCTCTCGACGGACGAACGGGGCGTTTCAGCGGACATCTCGGCGCTCGATATCGTGCGCGCAGTGGTCGTCTTCGTCGGCCTATTCTGGCTCGCCAATCTGGCGAACCGGTTTCTGAAAGGACGCATCAAAGCGGTCGACGAGCTGACGCCGTCGCTCAAGGCGCTCTTGGAAAAGGTTCTCGACATTCTCGCGCCGGTCATCGCGCTCCTGATCGCGCTGCAGCTCGTCGGGTTCAATCTTGCGACATTGACGATTTTCGGCGGCGCTTTGGGGCTTGGCGTCGGCCTCGGTCTGCAACGGACAATATCGAATTTCGTCGCCGGCTTCACGCTGATCGCGGACAAGTCGATCAAGCCCGGCGATGTTGTCGAGGTGGAAGATACGTTCGGTTGGGTCACGCAGATGAATGCGCGATATGTCTCGATTCGAACCCGCGACGGCACCGAACATCTGATCCCGAATGACAAGTTCATCGAAGGCGGCGTCGTGAACTGGTCTTACGCCGACAGGATCGTGCGGCTTCACGCCGGCGTCGGCGTTTCCTACAACACGCGCGACCTGGCTTCTGTGAAGAAGATTTGCGAAGAGACGGCGCTCACAATCGATCGGGTTCTCAATTCCCCGAAGCCCCAATGCAACTTGATGGAGTTCGGCGACAGCTCGGTGAATTTCGACCTCCGATTCTGGATCAATGATCCGGCGAACGGGATTTCAAACGTCAGAAGCAATGTCCTGCTCGCGATCTGGGACGAACTGCATGAGGCGGGCGTCGAAATTCCGTTCCCGCAGCGCGACATTCACATCAAGTCGCTGCCGGCGAATTCAGGCGTCGAGTTGGCGGCCGCATCGACGCTGAAAGCCGCTACACAAAAAGCCGGAGGCTAATTCCCGGCGCTCCCGCTCTCGCATATTTGACGTGCGCCGCCGGCTTCCAAATCGAAGCCCAAAGGGGTAAAATCCCTGGCTGGGGGCTGGCGTGCATGCGGTTGAACCGCTGCCCGCCGCGATGGAACGCAACGGGAGATTATGATGATCCGCGCTTTCGCCCTTTCTATCATCGCCGCAGCGGCCGTCGCCAGCTGCGCCACATCGACCCCATACGGCCCCGCCAGCGGCGGCAGGGGCTACGGTTTTTCCGAGCAGCGCATCGAGCAAAATCGATATCGCATCACATTTCGCGGCAATTCGGTGACGACGCGCGAAACGGTTGAGAATTATCTTCTGTTTCGCGCCGCCGAGCTGACGGTGCAAAAGGGTTATGATTATTTCGTCGTCGTCGAAGGCGACACGGAGGCGAAGAAGTCCTATTCCTCGTCAAGCTATTATCCGGCCTTTTACGGCCATTACGGCTTCGGACATCACGGCCATCACGGATTCCATTCCTTTCCGTATTACGCCTATGGCTTCGGCTGGGGTTATCCGTATGACTCGTATACGAGGGAAATAACCCGCTATTCCGCAATCGCCTTCGTCACCATGCACAAGGGTGAAAAACCCGACGACAATGCGCAGGCGTTTAACGCGCGCGAAGTGATGGACAATCTTCGCCCGCTTGTTCTGAGCGGCCAGGAAGGCGGTTCAGGCTATTAAACGGCGCGCAGGTTCGATTGCGGCGGCGCAGCTGCGGGCTCATAGACGACGACGAAACCGCGCGGCGTGTGGCGAACAATGACGCCGCGCCTGCGCCCTACGTGAATGATTGATCCGACCGGCGGTTTGCGTGGCGCGTCTACCGAAACGCCGTCGACGGACATATCGATCACCCTCACGAACAGCGAGGTCCCATCCGCCAATCTGCAAACTGTGCGCTGATCGCCGGCGGCGTGACGCGGCGTTCCGCGCCTGTCCGCCAGCCCTTCGGCGAACGCCGGGTTAGCGCGCATCGCCAGTTGTTCTGTGAGCTGCGCGCGCCGCCGCCGCGACAATAGAAAGGAAATCGCGAATCCGTCCGGAAAGATCCGCACGACGCGCCCTTCGATTACGTCAAGGCCGTTGACATGAATGACGACGGTGTCGCCGACTGCAACCGCGGCGTCGACCATAATGGCCATGTCGCCCGGCGATATGTTTAGAAGCCGGCCTTTATATTCGTCGATTCCATTGACGACGATTCTCGCCGGCAGATCGATCGTGATGCGCCTGTACCGGCGGAATTCGTCGTGCTTTGCCATTCTTGAACGTCTCGTAAGCGAGCCATGTGGCTTTGGAGGCAACGAATTTACGCTAGGCGGCGACGCTCAAGTCTTTGCTAATCGGGCTGGTAAATTTTTAGATTGATCTTCACAAAAATCGCGCCGGCGAATCCGGACATTGCAGTTACAGCCGGTCTTTGTATGGTTAAGCGGGGGTGAGATGTTGCTGGCGCGAACGAGGGGAGCCTCATGCTTCAAAGGACCTGGAAGATAATGGCCAAAGCCGCTGCGGGAGTCGCGTTCATCGCCGCCGGCGCACAGGCGCAGGAAGATCCGTATCTGTGGCTGGAAGAAATCGAGGACGAAGAAGCGCTCGACTGGGTGCGGGCGCAGAACGCGCGTTCGCTCGATGAACTCGAAGGCGATGCGCGGTTTGAATCGTTTCACCAAGCGGCGCTGTCGATCTACAACGCCGAAGACAGGATCGCCGATCCGTCGCTCGTCGGCGAGACGGTTCGCAATTTCTGGCAGGACGCCGAGCATGTGCGCGGCATATGGCGCGAGGCGAGTCTTGAGAGTTATCTCGCTGGCGATCCGGCGTGGGAGACCATTCTCGACTTCGACGCCCTCGCCGAAGCGGAAGACGAAAACTGGGTTTATAAGGGCGCGAGCTGCCTTGCGCCGGAATATGACCGCTGCATTGTGAACCTGTCGCGCGGCGGATCAGACGCAGTAGTGCGCCGCGAGTTCGTGGTCGGCAAACGCGCTTTCGTCGACGGCGGATTCATCCTGGCCGAGTCGAAAGGAACAACCGCCTGGCTCGACGCCGACACGCTGCTCGTCGGCGTTGATTTCGGCGAAGGAACCATAACGGAGTCCGGCTATCCGCGCATGACAAAGCGCTGGGCGCGCAGCCAGGACATCGCCGACGCGCCAGCAGTATTCGAAGGCGAAGAGACCGATGTCGGCGTGTTTCCTTATACGATCGTGCGCGACGGGAAGGATTATGTGTTCGTCACCCGCGCCGTGACTTTTTTCGAGTCCGAACATTTCCTGATGGACGACGACGGCGCGTTTCAGAAGCTGCCGTTCCCGCTGAAATCGGAAATCCAGGGCGTGCTTGACGGGTTCGTCATCGCCTCCCTGCAGCAGGACTGGACGCACGGCCGCAAGAGCTTCAAGTCCGGCGACATCGTCGCGTTCAACCCCGCGGCAGATAAAGCCGAGCTTATCTTCTCTCCTACCGAACGCCAGGCGGTTCGAGGAATCGCCGCGCCGGAGAACGCGCTCCTCGTCGGCATTCTAGACAACATTGTCGGCAAGGTGAAAAAGATCGAACGCCGCCGCGGGAAATGGCGCGCAAGCGACGTTGATTTACCCGGCGAGGGGAAGGTGTCGCTCGGAAGCGTCAATGCGTATGGGGACGATTTCTTCCTTTATTTCGACAGCCCGGTCGAACCGTCGACGCTTTATTACATTTCCGGGAAGGGCGCGCGTCAGTCGGTCAAGCAGTCGCCGGCGTTTTTCGATGCGACTGGCGTCGTCATGCGGCAGTTCGAAGCTACGTCCAAAGACGGAACCAAAGTTCCCTACTTCGTCATCGGCCGCGAGGCGGTGCTGGAACAGGGAAACGCGCCGGTCATCCAGTATGGCTATGGCGGGTTCGAAATCCCCGTCCTGCCGTCCTATTCGGGAACCGTCGGCAAGCTCTGGTATGAAAATGACGGGGTTTACGTCATCGCCAATATAAGGGGCGGCGGCGAGTTCGGCCCCGCCTGGCATCAGGCCGCGCTCAAAGAAAACCGGCAACGCGCCTATGACGATTTCTTCGCCGTGTCGGAAGATCTCATCGCGCGCGGAATCACAAATTCTGAAAAACTCGGCGCGATAGGCGGCTCGAATGGCGGGCTTCTGATGGGCGTCGCGCTCACCCAGCGCCCCGATCTCTACAAGGCGCTGGCGATCGGCGTGCCGCTTCTCGACATGTTGCGCTACGACAAGCTTCTAGCAGGCGCAAGCTGGGTCGGCGAATACGGCGATCCGGACAACCCTGAAGAGCGGGTCTATATCGAGAAATTCTCGCCCTATCAGAACTTGGAGGAAGACGGCGATTATCCACGCCCGTTCTTTTTCACATCTACAAAAGATGATCGCGTTCATCCCGGTCATGCGCGAAAGATGGCCGCGAAAATGAAGGCCTTCGGCCACCCCTTCCTCTATTATGAAAATATCGAGGGCGGGCACGGCGCGGCGGCCAATCGCAACCAGGCGGCCTATCGCGTCGCCCTGCAGTACGTCTATTTCTCCCGCCAGTTAGTGGACGGCGTAGAAGAATAATCAGTCGGAGGAACGCCCCATGCTGAAGACGATCGCCGCCGCGTTCATCGCGGTCGCCGGCTTTCTCGCCGCAAGTCAATCCGTCGCCGCAGACGACGAAGACCCTTATCTGTGGCTGGAAGAAATCGAGGGCGAAAGAGCGCTCGACTGGGTGCGTGCGCAAAACGCCCGCTCGCTTGCAGAACTTGAAGGCGATCCCCGTTTTGAAATCCTCGAGCAGGAAGCGCTCGGCATTCTCACATCCGAAGCGCGCATTCCCTACGGTGCCATTCACGCCGGCCATGTCTATAATTTTTGGCAGGACGAGACCCATGTGCGGGGCCTGTGGCGGCGCGCGAGCGTGAAAAGCTACCGCTCCGGCGAACCCGAATGGGAAACGCTCATTGACGTCGACAGGCTGGCTGAAGACGAGGGCGAAAACTGGGTTTTCGGCGGCGTTATCTGTTTATCGCCCGAATATGTTCACTGTATGATCGAGGTTTCCCATGGCGGCAAGGACGCCTCGGTCTGGCGAGAATTTGACGTTTCGCGGAAAACCTTTGTGGACGACGGCTTTGTTGTTCCAGAAGCCAAATCCGGCCTTTCATGGGTCGACGAAGACACTTTGCTGATCGGCACGGACTGGGGCGAAGGGTCGCTGACGTCATCCGGCTATGCGCGCGAGCTCAGATTGTGGGCGCGCGGCGAAGCGCTCGACGATGCGAAGCCCTATTACATAGGGGAGACAGACGATGTCGTCGTCGGCGGGCGCGTCGAGATCGAGGACGATACGACGCATATCTTCGTCCAACGCGCGGTGACGTTTTTCGAAACGGAATATTATTACGCAAGGGCCGCCGGCGAACTTCGCCAAATTCCCGTTCCGTTGAACGCGGATTTCCAGGGCGTGCTTGACGGGCGCGCGATTTTTCTGTTGCGCGAGCCCTGGGATTATTGGGGCGGAACTTACAAGCAAGGGGCGCTCGTCGCTTTCGACCTAAGCGATGGCGGCGCCGAGCTTGTCTTCGAAGCCGGTGCAAGCCAGTCGATCGAGGACGTCGAAATCGGCGAGTCGAACATCATCGTTCAGTATCTCGAAAATGTTTCGGGCAAGGCGGCGCGGTTTTCGCGCACGCGCAAGGGCGAATGGAAATCGAAGGAAATCGGGCTTCCTGAAAACGGCGTCGTCGCGATTGTTTCGGCGGGCGGGGGAACCGACGACGCCATGCTTTCATTCGAAAGCCTGACCGAGCCTGATTCCCTTTATTACGTCACGACAAGGAACGGAGTTCGCAAGATCGCCGAAACGCCGCCTTTCTTCGACGCCTCGAACATCGTTGTCGAGCAGCGGTTTGCAATCTCGAAAGACGGAACCGGGATTCCCTATTTCGTCATGGCGCGAGAAGATGTTCTGGCGGCGGGCGGCGCGCCGACCGTCCAGTACGGCTATGGCGGATTCCTGATCCCGATCCTGCCGCTTTATTACGCCGACCCGGCCCGGCCGCAGCACGGCGGGCTCGCCGGAAAATTGTGGGTTGCGCGCGGCGGCGTGCTCGTCCTGTCGAACATTCGAGGCGGTTCGGAATATGGACCCGCCTGGCACGAGGCGGCGCTCAGGGAAAACCGGCAGCGCGCCTATGACGACTTTATCGCGATTTCGGAAGACCTCATCGGCACGGGCGTCACGAGCCGGGAGAAACTTGGAATCATCGGCCGATCGAACGGCGGATTGTTGATGGGCGCGATGCTGACCCAGCGGCCCGATCTTTACGCCGCCATCGATATCGGCGCGCCGCTTTTCGACATGAAGCGCTACAACAAGCTGCTCGCCGGCGCGTCGTGGATGGGCGAATACGGCGACCCGGACAAAGCAGAAGAGTGGGCGTATATTTC
>JBHHVZ010000001.1:0-87170 GCA_046756245.1 Parvularculaceae bacterium | reverse complement strand
AAAATACCCGTATGGAAGGGCGAAGCGTCTGTTCGCAAACCTTTTGCGGATTGGACAACTACTCATTCGTTGAAATGGTACCGCGCATACAATGACGCAAAACACAGCAGGCACGCAAAATTTCAAGAAGCGAATTTCGAGAACGTCTGCGATGCTTTCGCCGGATTAGCCGCGCTTTTGTATTCTCAATTCACCAACGAAGATTTTTCCGCCACTGATAATGTAGTATTAGGCCCCACCGATGGCTTCGAAAGCTTTCACGGCGATTTGCTTCAGGTTAAGCCGCCGCTCGAGACTCCGGAAGACTTTCGATATGGATTTCAGTGGCCAGCTCCAGCTATAGAAGGCGAAGAATCTCCGTTTCAAAACTTTGACTATAAGAATCCGGATGATTCCCCATAGGGCTATCCCTAGTAAACCCTTTTCTTCGGTTCTACATAGTGCATTTCGTCCGTGAGCGTATAATCGTGCACGGGCCGGTAATCGAGCGTCACGTTCCCGTCCGAGAACCAGGCGACGGTGTGCTTCATCCAGTTGGCGTCGTCGCGTTCGGGATAGTCCTCGCGCGCGTGCGCGCCGCGGGATTCGGTGCGGTTCGCCGCGCCTTCCATGGCGACAACTGCTTGCGCGATGAGATTGTCGAATTCGAGCGTTTCGACGAGGTCGGTGTTCCAGATCATCGAGCGATCGCTGACAGCAATGTCGGAAATGTCGTCATGGACTTCGCGGATAAGCTTGCGGCCTTCCTCGAGCACGTCGCCGGTGCGGAACACCGCGCAATTCGATTGCATGGTCTTCTGCATGCGAAGACGAAGCTCCGCCGTCGGCGCGTCGCCCGCCGCGTAGCGATACTTGTCGAGGCGTTCGAGAGTCTTGAGGCCGGCGTCGCCGGGCAGGTCCGGCGCGGGGCCGCCGGCCTTGACGACTTCGGCGCAGCGCGCGCCCGCCGCCCGGCCGAACACCACGAGGTCGATAAGCGAATTCGAGCCGAGCCGGTTGGCGCCGTGCACCGACACGCAGGCCGCTTCGCCGACCGCCATCAGGCCGGGGACAGTAGCGTCCGAATCCTCGCCGCGCTTCGTCACAACCTCGCCGTGATAATTGGTCGGCACGCCGCCCATATTGTAATGGCAAGTCGGAATGACCGGGATCGGCTCTTTGGTCACGTCGACCCCGGCGAAAATCTTCGCCGATTCCGAAATGCCGGGGAGCCGCTCGGCGAGAATTTTCGGGTCGAGGTGATTGAGGTTCAAATGGATGTGGTCCTTGGCGGGGCCGACGCCGCGTCCCTCGCGAATTTCGATTGTCATGGCGCGGCTGACCACATCGCGCGAAGCAAGATCCTTGGCCGAGGGCGCATAACGCTCCATGAAGCGCTCGCCTTCGGAATTCGTCAGGTAGCCGCCTTCGCCGCGCGCGCCTTCGGTGATGAGGACACCGGCGCCGTAAACGCCGGTCGGGTGGAACTGGATGAACTCCATGTCCTGCAAGGGAAGCCCCGCGCGCAGCACCATGCCGGCGCCGTCGCCGGTGCAGGTGTGCGCCGACGTGCAGGAGAAATAGGTCCGGCCGTAACCGCCGGTCGCGAGGATCACCATCTTTGCGGCGAAGCGGTGGATCTTGCCGGTGTCGAGTTCCCAGGCGATCAGCCCGCGGCATTCGCCGTCGTCCGACATGATGAGATCGAGGGCGAAATACTCGATGAAAAATTCCGCCTTGTTCTTCACCGACTGCCCGTAAAGCGTATGCAGCATGGCGTGGCCGGTGCGGTCGGCGGCCGCGCAGGTGCGCTGAATCGGCGCCTCGCCGTAATTGCTGGTCATGCCGCCGAAGGCGCGCTGATAGATCTTGCCTTCCTCGGTCCGGGAAAACGGCACGCCCCAATGCTCGAGCTCGTAAACGGCGGCGGGCGCGTGCTTGCAAAGATATTCGATCGCGTCCTGATCGCCGAGCCAGTCCGAGCCCTTGACCGTGTCGTAGACATGCCAGCGCCAGTCGTCCTCGCCCATATTGCCGAGGGCTGCGGAAATGCCGCCCTGGGCGGCGACCGTGTGCGAGCGGGTCGGGAACACCTTGGTGACGCATGCGGTTTTCAATCCGGCTTGCGCTGCGCCCAGCGTGGCGCGCAGGCCGGCGCCGCCGGCGCCGACGACAACAACGTCATAGACGTGATCTACGATCTCGTAACTTCCGGACATGGATTAGCCTGCGAATGCGAGTTGATAAATCGACCAGAGCCCGGCCGCGGCGATGGCGATTGCTGCGAGCCAGTTCAGCATCAGTATGGTCCCCCTGACGCCGGAATGGATATAGTCATGGATTACGTCAGACGCGCCGGCGCGCATGTGGAGCGCGGCGAACAGGAAAAGCGCCCCCATTGGAATCGCTGCCACCCCATCGGAAAGCCACGCCCTGACTTCCTCATAGCTGTCGCCTGCATGGGAGACAAAGCTGAAAAGGAGCCAGACGACGAGCGGCAGGAGAAGGGCCCCGGTAATACGCAAAAAGATAAAAGAAGCGGTCCCCTTGCTGGACATCACGCCCCTCCGTGAACAGTGAGGCCGATCCAGAAAACGAGGACGTCGAGCGCCAGCGAACCCGCCAATATCAGATAGGACGTGCCGCGCGCCGTCGGCAGGTCAAGCCCTCGACCGGTGTCCCAGTAGAGGTGCCGCAGTCCGTTCAGCGCGTGAAAAATGAGCGCCCAGCCGAATCCAAAAAGGATCGCGATCCCGACCGGCGAGACCAGCACTCCCGACACCAAACCGAATAATTTGGGCGAGGACGCGGCGGAGAAAACCCATAGGGCCAGCAACGCCAGACCGCCGTAAAGCGCAAATCCCGTTACGCGTGTAAGGATCGAGGCGGCCATGGTGACGGTCCAGCCCCAGATCTGCAGATGCGGCGACAGAGGTCTCGAATCGCGCGCGCCCTCAGCCATATAACCTCCTGAAAATGAAGCCTCCTGACGGGGAGCGAAAACAATAGGCGCGTGCAGGTTCAAGTCAACGAGCAACCCTGCGGCGTAAGCGCCGCAGCGATTGAATGTTGCCAAGGCGCGCCTTCCTCAGCCATGATGCCTAAGGGAAGCGTGGGAGCAGTGCAATGACGGGGATCAAGAACATTTTCGCCGGCGCTGCGGCGGCGGTCATGGTTTCGGGGACGGCGATCGCGCAAGCCGCCGCGCAGGCGACGACTGCGCTCACCGCAGATGAGATGGAGCTTGTCCTAACCGAAGCCGGCCTCAACCCGACCATCACGAAGGACGCGTCGACGGGCGCGCCGGTCGCATCAGGCAAGCTCGGTCAGATTACGTTCTGGGTGCGCGCGCTTGACTGTTCGGGCGAGCCGGCTGCGTGTGCGACGCTTGTCTTCTTTGCTAATTTCGATCTTGGCCGGCAGATAACGCATACGGACTATCGCATTATCAATAACTTTAACGACAAGCAGGTTTTCGGTCGCGCCTATATTATCGAAAGCCAGGCGCAGGTCGGCGTCGATTACGTGATTGAACTCGATGGCGGCGTCTCCCGGGATCATGTGACGCAGAATGTCGCCCGCTGGGCCGACGTCGTAGCGGCCTTTCTCGATAATTTCAGGAGCAGCGGAGCTGCGTCTTGATTATGGCCCCGCGCGCGGCCGGCGGCGCAGATCATGGCGCGCAATCGCGCTGAGACCCCGGGGATTTATTAATCCTGACTGCGGTTAAAGAGCTCCGCTGAACGTCAACCTGTAAGCGCCGCCGTTTTTGTTGCCGCGGATTTCGCGGAACAGGGGAAGCCCAAGCGCGCGCGATCCGTCAAAGATTGTCCGGTCGCGCCCATTCTCGACATTCGAGATGTCGCGCACTTCAAAGCGCACTTTTACGCCTTTGATCGCAGTCGTTTCGACAAAGGCGTTAAACTCGGTCGTTGCGAAGAAGCGGGAAACCTCGTCCAGGCCAAAGCCAAATTCATTAGTAGCGTCGCTCACATCCCATCCCCAGCTGATTTTCGCTCTTGAGAAGTCCTGTCGGAATTCGACCTCATAAAACCGGTCAGGCCTGAACGAGATTGTGCGATCAAGACCGGTGACGGGATCGGTGACGACTGAGTCCCGCTGGGTGAAGCTGGATTCGACGCGCGCGTTCTTGAGTCCGAGCCAGTCGAGCGGCGCTGTGAGCTTAAGTGTGCCGCCATAGATTTTGCCGTCGCCGATATTGCCGGGCACTTCTACGACCCCGCCAATCGGAAGGAGATCCTCCACATCCTGGATATAATTGAAAAATCCGATCACCTCGACCACGCCGATCTTGCCGAAGCGCCGTTCGTAGGCGACATCAAACGCCCAGGTGCGTTGCGGTTGAAGCTCGGGATTGCCGAAATCCACATCCTCGTCGTCGAAATTCACGGAGCTGACGAACTGGCCGAATGAAAGCTGATTGACCTTGCGCTCCGCCGAAAAGCGCCATTGAGTTTTTTCAGCCGGCGTATAGGTGAGCGTGACCGACGGTTTGGGATAACTGAAAAAGCGGGAATTGGCGTTGTCGCCCGACTGGGCTATACGTGAAAGCTCAAGCGCGAAGCCAATGTCGAGCTTCAATTTCGAAGCAAGCGCCCAACTGTCGTTGACGAACGCCTCTCCGCGCAGTTCGGAAACCCTCGTATTCGCGCCGTCGATGGCGACAGCCGTCAGCCCGCCCATGCCGTCGTCGACCAGCAGGTCCGCTTCGCTGTCGATGAAATTACGCGCGATTTCCCCGCCAAACTGGATCGTATGTTTGCTCCATCCTTTCCAGTCGAATTCGGTTCGACCGATTGTTTCCCCCTCCGTCTGGTCGGAGATGAACAAGGACTTGTCAGGATCGCCGCTGGCCGGAAGAAATTCAAAGCCGCTTTCAAAGTCTTCAAATTCCAGGCCGTAAAGAGCGATCAGCTTGACGCCAAAATTATCCGTAATCGCATGTTCGTAATCGGCGCCGATTTCGAATTCGATGTTTTCTAACGGAAATGTAAACAGCGCGACATCGGGCCCGCCCGTCGCGAGAAAACGCGTCTCCGTAAAGTCCTCGCGAAATCGCACAATCCCGCCCTCAAAGTTGAACCGCGCAGTATCGCCATTCGCAAGAGCGCGCTCCAGCTTCAAATTCACGCCCCCGCCCTGCGCTTTGAATACGCCATCGCGACGGCGCAATTCGTCGTCGTCGAAAAACCGGGTTATCTCTTCGTCGCCGCCGAACCGCAACGCTATGCCATGGGCGTTGGCGCCGATGGTGTATTTCGTTCGGCCGGCGCGGCCGTTATAGGAAATTTCCGCGACAGGCCGGAGCCAGCCGTTCGGCCGGCGTTTGAGCAACGTGAACTCCCAGGGAGCGGACGCGCCCGCCGCCGCGCCGGACTTCAAAACGACATTGACGACGACGGCCTGACCGCCGACATCGAGGCCGCCTGTGCCGCCGCGTATGAGTTCGATTCGTTCGACATCAGATGCGCTGATGCGGCTGAGAGTTTGGAATATGTCCGCCGACTTTGTGCTTGGGCGTTGACCATCTATGAGGACGTTGCCCGCTGCGCCGCCGAAGCCGCGTACATTGTCCCCGGCGTCGATGGAGAAACCGGGCACCCGCCGGACCATATCGAGAGCGGTCACCGGATTATACTGGGTGAAAAACGCCGGTGCGTAGAGCACCGTGTCGCCGACGACGCACGACGTTACGCTCACGTCCGCGCAGGTTGTCGCTGCGGGGTCATCGTTCGCCGCCGCCGGCGCAGCAACAACACTTGCGAAAACCGTCGCGCAGAGGCGAAAAGAGAGAGCGCGTGGAGAAGAAATTTCGCGCACCAACGACCAGACGCCAGTGCGTCCTCCGACGGCGTTAACGCTGTTTTTCATGACGGTTCCTCGCGACGCCCGCGCATTATTGCGACATTTGTCGCACAGCAAATCGAAACCCGGCGGGATGCGCCACCACAATCAGACGACGCGTTCTCTATTTGCGGTGAACCGAGGACATCAGCGGCGAATGCTCAGGCTGCGCGGTCGACGAGCGCTTTCAGCTTCGGCGGCAGGTCGGCTTCGAGCTCGCGCATATAGGCGATGAGCGCGCGTTCGTTGTCGTGCAGCGCGCCGTCCGCCTTTATGCGTTCGGCGAGCCAGTCGGCTTCGTTATCCGTCACCTGTTCGGCGGCGGCGGCGGCCGTATCGAATGCGGCGTTGCGCGTGGCGAATTCGCTTTCGCGCGTATAAGCCTCGCGAACGGCGTCAAGCCCGCCCGAAAACATCCGCTTGAAGAAACCGCCGATATTGACGCTTTGATCTTCAAGCCAGGCTTGTCGGGCGAGCGCTTCTTCGCGGCTTGGCGCGCGATAGCCGACATGCGCCATCAGATGGTTGGCGATCCCTTTGATGAAAAGGTCCGACCAGGCCGGGTGATTGTCCGCGTCCGCGGTCATGTCGTTCAAGTCGAACAAAAGCTCGGCTTCGGCGCGCGTCACCGCGACATGGCCGTCGCCGCCCGCAGCGAAAAGGAACCGCCGGACGAGTTCGGCATCGGATTCTGAAATCGACGGCCCGCCGTCTTTTTGCGCAACCATCTTTTTGATCTGCTCAGCGACAAATCCCGTCATTTCGGTTGGCGTTTGCCTCGCGGTTTCCAAAAGCTTCACCAGAAGGCCGAGATCGAGCGCGCTTGCTTTAACGCCGTCGTGCGTGACTTTCGCCTTAAGATCGGCGAATTCTTCGTCGGTGAGATAGCCATGCGGTTCTTCTTCGCGCAGATAAAAGTCGGCTGCGGCTTCGGCGAAGAAATCATGCCATTCCCGGTCGCCCTCGGGCGCATGCTCGCCGAGAGCAAAGAGCGTGGCGAGCTCGTTGGAGCTGACGATCCCATCGGCGAAAACCGTACGGCGCAGAGTCAGCACATCTTTAGCGCTGACGCGCCCTTTGACGGCGATGGCGGCGATATCGCCGGTGAGCGGAACGCGCGGTGCGGCCATTTCAGGATCCCCTCAAAAACCGGAGGCAAGCCTAGCCGCGCGTCGTTAATATTGGCCAAACGGAGGGGCGGGGATTGCGCGCCCGTTCGTTAAGACCGGCCGCTGCAAGCGCCGTCGCACGGGCGCGATTTGTTAATTATTGCTTGGGATCGGAGCGCATCAGGCTTAATCCCCATCCGCGCCCTTGTCGTCTTTTTCCTTTTCCGGCGGATAGTCCGGCTCCGTCGGCATCGGCATGCGCGGCAGCCGCTCGTCGCGGTTGGCGGCGTGCCAGAGGAAACTCGCCAGAATCACGGCCGCCTGCTTCATATCCTTTTCATAGACATGCGAGGCGGTGTCGATGTCGGTGTGATGCAGCCGGCTGCCGTAATCGAGCGGGTCCTGTATGAACTGAAAGCCGGGCAGACCCACGGCCTGAAACGGAAGATGGTCGGTGCCGCCCGTGCCGCGCAAAACGACCGTCGCCGCGCCCAGTTCGTTAAACGGCTCGAACCAGCGCTCGAAAATCGGTTCGAGCGCCGGGTTGCCTTCGCCGTAAATCCCGCGAATGCGGCCCGAGCCGTTGTCGATGTTGAAATAGGCGGAAAAGCGCTGGTAGTCGCGGCCCGGCGTAATCGGCCAGACGGCGTTGAACCAGTCGTATTTCGGAAGACGCTTGCGCTCTTCATCGTCCGTGTCCGGCCTGGAGGCGAAATGCGCTTCCACATGGTGCATCGAACCGTAAAGCCCCTGCTCCTCGCCCGCCCACAATGCGAAGCGGATCGTTCTCTTGGGGCGGACTTTTAGCGCGGAAAGAATGCGCGCCGCCTCAAGGACAACCGCGGAGCCGGCGCCGTTGTCGACGGCGCCGTCGCCCATGAACCAGCTGTCGAGATGCGCGCCCGCCATGACGATTTCAGGCCGGCTTCCCCGACCGGGAATTTCCGCAATGACGTTCGCCGCCATAAGATCGTCGTCATAAAGAGTCGCGTCGACATTCAGGGCGAGCGAAATTTTCTCGCCGCGGTCGATCAGTCGCGCCATCCGATCGTAGTCTTCGCTGGCGACGGTGACGCCGGGAATTTTCGGCGCGTTGTCCTTGCGATAAAGATAGGCTTCCGCCGAAAGCAATCCGGCCTCCCTGCGGCTGCGCGAAACCTTGGCGAGGGCGCCCTCTTCCTCCAGGAAACGCTGCAGATCTTCTTGGAAAAGCAGAAATTTCCCGAAGCCTCCTTGGGCCCGACTCGGATTGTCCGGGATTGGAAAAACTTCTCGCTCCGCGAGATCGTCCCTGCTCAACCTTCTGAAAATGGGCGATGACGGTTCATTCTGTTCGCGCGCGGCGCTGACAAGAACGATCTTGCCTTTGAGCTTTCCCTTGAACTTTTCGAAGTCCTCTTCCTCCGACATCGGCGCGAGGATAGCCTCGGCTTCGAGCGCTCCGTTCGTCCCAGGATGCCAGGCGTTCGGCATCGCCTGGAGCTGCGCGCGGCGCGGCGCGGTCATGTGAATCGTGATCGAATCGTAAGACCAGCCGAGACCGAAAGGAAAACGCTCGAGATGGGCGTTTTTCAGTCCGTAACGTGCGAATTCGTCGTGCGTCCAACCGGCGGCTTTGCGCATTCCTGGCGAATTGGTGAGCCGCGGTCCGATATCGTCGGTCAGGCGGGTAAGCGTCTCCATTACATGTGATCGATTAAAGCCCTCGTCCATGATTCTGTTGACCATGTCGTAGTCGATTGGCTCTTCCTGCGCGTCGGCAACGCCCGCGCCGAACAATAGAAGAGAAAATGCGCAAAACGCGCCGGACATCGCGCTGTTCATTGATCGCCTCCCAATTTGCTTTTGTTATGCTGTGATCGCCTACTGTTTGTAGACAACCCCCGCCTTCATCACGAAGTCGACGTCTTCAAGTTCAGCGACGTCGGCAAGGGGGTCGCCGTCGACGGCGATGAGGTCGCCGAATTTGCCGGGTTCGAGCGAGCCGAGCATGTCTGACTTTCCGAGATTGTCGGCGCCGGCGACAGTTGCGGCGTAAATCGCCTCCATCGGCGTCAGTCCCGCCTTCACGAGGAGCGCAAACTCGCGCGCGTTCTCGCCATGCTTCGACACGCCGGTGTCGGTGCCGAAGGCGATCTTGACGCCGCCCTCATGGGCGCGGCGGGCCATGTCGAGCATGCGCGGGCCGACTTCGGCGGCTTTTTTGCGCTGTGGCGGCAGCAAAAACGACTCCGGATCTTCGGCCCACTCGGCGACGGTCACGCCGGCGAGAATCGTCGGCACCAGATAAGCGCCGGTGCGTTTGAAAAGCCGGATCGATTCTTTGTCGAGATAGGTTCCGTGCTCGATCGAATCGACGCCCGCGCGCAACGCCGCATTGATGCCGTTCACCCCATGGGCGTGGGCGGTGACTTTGCGGCCCATGGAATGGGCCGTATCCATGATCGCGTTGAGTTCGTCTTCAAAGAATTGCTGCTCGAGACCCGCTGCAGTGTTCGATAATACACCTGCGGTGGCCGTGAGTTTGATGTGATCGGCGCCGCGGCGCACTTGTTCGCGCACGGCGCGTCGGCAATCTGCAGCCCCGTCGCATACGCCGGTCGAGTGAAGAACGGCGGCGATATCATCGCGATAGCCTTGCGTGCCGTCGCCATGGCCGCCGGTGACGGATATCGTAGAGCCGGACGAATAAACGCGCGGGCCGATGACGTCGCCGCGCGCAATGCCGTCACGCAGCGCAAAAACCGCGTCGCCGCCACGTGCGCCCACGTCTCGCACCGTCGTAAAGCCGGCCATCAATGTTTTTCTGGCGAAGCCGGCGGCGGCGATGGCGCGGTCCGGATCGGACATTTCAACCGCCTGCAGCCGCCCTTTCGGATTATTCTCGCTGGTGATGTGCACATGCCCGTCAATGAGGCCGGGAAGAACGAAATAGTCTTTAAGGTCATGAATGATTATGGCGTCGTCGGGGTTCGCATTGATTTCATCCGCATCAAGATATCCGCTGGCGATACGCTCAACGCGCCCATCCTTGACAATCACTGATTGTTCCTGCGACACGGTCCCTCCGGGAACGGCCAACAAACGTCCCGCATGAACGATTGCGTAATCGGCGGCGTGCGCGGCGCCAAACATGACGCATGCGCCAAGAGAAATTGCAATGCGGTTCACGAGATTCCCTCCTCAATGTCGTTAAATGCGAGCGAGGTTGGAATATGCATTCGCCGCTCGCTTATTCATTATGACGTCTGTCGGCGCCGTTTATAGTCTTGCCTGCGGGCCGATATATAGCAATTGTCGCCTGAAATCGAAAATAAAACTGAATTCCAGCATCAGATCTGAGCCGATGAGGCAATAAGGTTTGTTGTCAACGCCCAGTTCGTCAAAAACCGGCGCGTCGAAAACTGTGAGCAATTTGTCCCGCCATTTGGCCCCGGCGATCGTTATGCGCTTAACGTGAACAAGTCTTGCTACTTCGGTGTTGTCGAAAATGTCATTCAACCGCGTGCCGGTGAAAAATCCGGTCTCTCTGGGTTGATTTATAAAAATGCCTGAGAGCAGACGTCTCAGCGCGTGATAGTTGAGCATGGTGCCCGAGGCGCCAAGATCGACGAGACACGGGATTGGCCGTCCTTGCATGTCCGCCGTGACGCGGTAAAGCGTGCCCGAATTTTGGTTGAAATCATCAGGTTTCAGCGGCGTCTTGGACCACGCGTCGCCCAATCCATCCAGATCTTCGCCCGGATCGTAAAGGCGGATCAGTTTTTCGTTCACGTCGACGTGCACGATGAAACGTGTCAGAAAATCAAGTCCCAGAACGCCGTTCGGCGGCCGGCGCGGCGGCGCCCAGTCCGGCAGAATAACGCCGATATGATTTTGCAGGCGTTGGCCGCCAATCTGTATTTCGCCGAGAAAATACGCCGGCAATTGTTCTGCGGCGGTCAACCCCAAAATTTTGATTGGAGGGCGTTCAACAGGCGAAAAAGTTTGCTCTCGCGCGAGATTTTCGAATACCGATGTGATCGTCGCCCCCGAATCGACGATGAAGTCATAGGGGCCTTCGCCGTTTACTGTCGCCTGAACGGTTATCCAGCCTTCATAATCAATTTCGAATGGGATTTCTGCGATCGGTTCGGGAAACTTGGGCGGCTGCGCTGGTTGAGACACACAGGCGGCGAGTGTGAACAAAAAAATCTGCAAGATCTTCGGGATGGTCGCGTTGAACCCGCGTTGAGCGGCCCGGCGGGTCGAGTCAGCTGACTTCGCCGGGGCGATAAGCGCCGCGAGCGCCTTGGAGAATGCAGAACAATAAGCGTTCGGCCGCTTCATCCCCCACCCCATGTGTCAGGACCGGCTTTTCGGGGATTATCGCCCGACTCACAACGGTTTGCGAGTCTGCCGACCCCGGCGGAGGCTCGTCTCGCCTCGCGGACTGTGAAACGCGAGCCGCTCGCCGCAACTCCATGGCGCCGCGGCGCTTGCAATGCAGCGCCTTTCGGCTATAACCCGCCGTTCGAAGCGGCGGCCGGGCCTGATGGGTATGCCTTGGCCGCCGATCAACGCCGGCGCGCCCCTTCCGGATGGGCTGCGCCATCATGAACCAAGGATAGCGAAATGCCCAAACTGAAGACCAAATCCGGCGCCAAGAAGCGCTTCAAAATGACTGCGACCGGCAAGGTCAAGGTCGGCGTCTCCGGCAAGCGGCACGGCATGATCAAGCGGACGCCCAAACAGATCCGCCAGAATCGCGGCACGGACCTGCTCGAAGCGGCCGACGCCAAGATCGTCAAAAAATACATGCCGTATAACCGCTAGGAGGTCCCGCCATGTCACGCGTCAGACGGGGCGTCACCGCCCACGCCCGCCACCGCAAAGTCATCAAGAACGCCAAAGGCTATTACGGCCGCCGCAAGAACACCTTCCGCGTCGCCAATCAGGCTGTGGAAAAGGCCGGCCAATACGCCTATCGCGACCGCCGCGCCAGAAAGCGCAATTTCCGAAGCTTATGGATTCAGCGCATCAACGCCGCCGCGCGCGAGCTCGGCCTGACCTACGCCCGATTTATCAACGGGCTCGACCGCGCCGGAATCGAAGTCGACCGCAAGGTTCTCGCCGATCTCGCCGTGAAAGAGCCCGAGGCGTTCAAGGCCCTGGCGGAAAAGGCGAAAGCGGCCCTCGCTTAGCCTCCCCGCCCCGGCCGGCGCCAGGCCTGATCGGGGTGACGCAAGAAAGCAAAATCGATTAAGCGTCATCCCTGCGGATGACGCTTTTTGTTTGAGTTCGAACCGGAGACGGACGCTATGTCCGATATTAGAATCCTAAAACGCGGATTTGCGGCTTTGATCGCCGCAGCGCTCGCCGTTCCGGCGGCGGCGCAGGCGCAGGATCGTGTTCGCGCGCGCGATCTCGGCGTCGCGCCGGGGATTCTGGCGCCCGGTCCCCTGAATGCGATTACCGATGTCGAAGGCGTTGCGGTCGGGTACGCGACGCTCGTGAAGGGTAAGGACATCCGCACCGGCGCGACGGCGATCCTGCCGCACGGGCGTAATCTCTATCAGGACAAGGTTCCGGCGGCTGTCGTCGTCGGCAATGGCTACGGCAAGCTGATGGGCTCGACGCAGATCAGGGAGCTCGGCGAGATCGAAACGCCGATCGTGCTGACCAACACTTTAAACGTTCCCGAAGCCGCAGCCGCAATTGTCGAATGGACGCTCGACCAGCCTGGCAATGAGCGCGTCGGTTCGGTTAACGCCGTCGTCGGCGAAACCAATGACGGCCGGCTCAACAATATCCGCAAGCGCGCGCTGTCGCCGAAATTCATCCGCCGCGCCATTGAAAACGCCAACGAGGGCCCGGTCGCGGAAGGCGCGATTGGGGCTGGGACGGGGACCGTCGCCTTCGGCTGGAAGGGCGGGATCGGCACAAGCTCTAGGCGGCTTCCCGAAAACCTTGGCGGCTGGACTGTCGGCGTCCTTGTGCAGACGAATTTCGGCGGCGTACTTACGATTGACGGCGCGCGCGTCGGCGAGGCGCTCGGACAGTATTATTTGCGCGATGAACTCGACAAGGGCGACGCCGACGGCTCCGTGATGATCGTCGTCGCCACCGACGCGCCTTTGTCGGACCGCAATCTCGAGCGGCTGGCGCGCCGCGCGCTTGGCGGCCTTGCCCGCACCGGCGCGGCGATGACCAACGGTTCCGGCGATTACGTGATCGCCTTTTCGACGGCGGAGGGCGTGCGCCGAAGCCCCGAGCGGCGCAGAGCGGTGTCTCAAATTGCGGATTTACCGAATGATCTCTTCTCGCCGCTGTCGCAGGCTGTCATCGAGGCGACGGAGGAAGCGATCCTCAATTCGCTCTTCATGGCCGAGACGACGGAAGGCTATAACACCTATACGGGCGCGCCCTCGCGCGTCGAAGCGTTGCCGCTCGACAGGGTGCGGGAGATTCTTGAAATCCATAATGACGGAAAAGAATGATGTCCGAGATTGAAAAACTCGAACGCGACCTGACGGCGAAAATTGACGCTGCTTCAAACGAAGCCGCGCTTGAAGAGGTGCGGGTTGCGGCGCTCGGCAAGAAGGGCGTCCTCACCGAGCGCATGAAGATGCTTGGGCGTATGAGCCCCGAGGAACGCAAGGAGATGGGCCCGGCGCTCAACGGCCTGAAGGCCCGCATCGGCGAGGCCATCGAAACGAAAAAGGCGAAGCTCGAAGACGCCGCCCTCGACGCGCGGCTTGCATCGGAAAAAGTCGATGTGACCCTGCCCGTACGCCCCGAACCGAAAGGCAAAATCCACCCGGTGAGTCAGGTGTTCGAGGAAATCGCGGCGATTTTTTCGGCCATGGGCTTCGACATCGCCGAAGGCCCCGACATCGAAGACGACTTCCACAATTTCACGGCCTTGAACTTCCCGCCCGATCACCCGGCGCGCGAAATCCACGACACCTTCTTCTTCCATCCGAAGGAGGACGGTTCGCGCATGCTGTTGCGCACCCACACCTCGCCGGTGCAGATTCGCACCATGATGAATGAGAAACCGCCGATCCGCATTATCATTCCGGGGCGGACGTTCCGTTGCGATTCCGACCAGACCCACACGCCGATGTTCCATCAGGTCGAAGGCCTCGTCATCGACCGCGAAACCCATATGGGCCACTTGAAGGGAACGCTCGAAGCCTTCGCCAGGGCGTTTTTCGAGGTCGATGCAGTCAGAACCCGCTTTCGCCCGCATTTCTTTCCGTTCACCGAGCCGTCGGCCGAGATGGACATTGGCTACGAGCGGGTCGGCAACGAAATTCGCATCGGGACCGGCGCGAAATGGATGGAGATTCTCGGCTGCGGCATGGTGCACCCGAAAGTCCTCGCCAATTGCGGTCTCGACCCGGACGAGTATCAGGGTTTCGCCTTCGGCATGGGCGTCGATCGCCTCGCCATGCTGAAATACGGCGTGCCGGACTTGCGCGACTTTTTCGCTGCGGATGCGCGCTGGCTCGAACATTACGGCTTCGACCCGCTCGACCAGCCGAATTTGGCGACGGGGCTCAGCCGGTGAGCGCGCGCAGGCTTGTCATCTATATCGCGGCGAGCCTCGACGGCTATATCGCCGACGCGGACGGCGGCGTCGGCTGGCTACACGACTATCATTCGAAGGAGATCGATTTTTCCGCCTTCGACGCGACGATCGATACTTTCGTCATGGGGCGGAAGACGTTTGAGAAAGCGTTGACGTACGGACCCTGGAAATATTCGGCGCGGCGCGCGATCGTCGTGACCAACCGGCCGCTCGAAAATCCGCCTGAAAACGTCGAGGCCTATGACGGCGACATCGGCGCGCTCGCAGCTTCCCTTCGCGAGGAAGGCGGGCGCAATGTCTGGATCATGGGCGGCGGCGAGATTGTGCGCGCGTTTCTGAACGCCGAGGCATGGGACGAAATGAACCTCTTCATCATGCCGGTCGTGCTCGGCGACGGCATTCGGCTGTTTCCGAACCCCTCCGAACGGCGGGCGTTGACGCTGACATCGGCGCAATCCTTCGCCAACGGCGTCGTGCGACTGGATTATGAAAAAGCGAACCCCGCGGCGGAACAGAGCCGTTAGGAGGCTGCAATGACCTATTACATCGCGAAAACCGTTTCAGGGAATTTCGACGCCGTCATCACGCATGTCATCGATGCGCTGAAAGCGGAAGGCTTCGGGGTTCTGACGGAGATCGATGTTTCAGCGACGATGAAGAAAAAGCTCGACGTCGATTTCCGCCCCTACCGCATTCTCGGCGCCTGCAATCCGAAAATGGCGTTCAAAGCGCTCAACGCCGAAGACAAGATCGGCGTCATGCTACCCTGTAATGTGATCGTGCAGAAAACGGAGGCAGGCGTCGAAGTCGCCGCCGTCGACCCGGTCGCCTCGATGCAGGCGGTGAAGAACGAAGCACTGGCCGATATCGCCGGCCCGGTTAAAGACGCACTCACCCGCGTCATCGAAAGCCTTTAGAAAAGAACGACAATGAAATTCACCCTGTCCTGGCTGAAAGACCATCTCGAAACCGACGTATCGCTCGACGAAATCGTCGAGACGACGATCGCCGTCGGTCTCGAGGTCGAAGACGTTCACGATCCGGCCGAGCGCTTGAAGGACTTCACCATCGGCGAGGTCATCTCTGCCGAACAGCATCCTGACGCCGACAAGCTCAAGCTCTGCCGGGTCGCGACGAAGGACGGCGAAAAGCAGATCGTCTGCGGCGCGCCGAATGCGCGCGCGGGGCTCAAAATCGCCTACGCCGCGGTCGGGACCTATGTGCCGGGAATCGACCTGACGCTCAAGAAAGCGAAGATTCGCGGCGTCGAATCGCATGGCATGATGTGCTCGGCGCGCGAGCTCGAGCTTGGCGACGATCATGACGGCATCATCGAGGCGCCGGCTTCGGCGAAAATCGGCCAACCCGTCGCGGAGGTCCTGGGCGGCGATCCGGTCATCGACTTCGAAGTAACGCCCAATCGTCCAGACACCAACGGCGTCAATGGCGTCGCGCGCGACCTCGCTGCGGCGGGGCTTGGAAAACGCGTCACGCCGACGCCGGAAACGATCAAGGGCGCATTCGAATGCCCGCAGAAAATCGGCCTGCATTTCCCCGAAGGCGCCGGGAACGCCTGTCCCGTCTTCGCCGGACGGCTCATCCGCGGCGTCAGGAACGGGCCGAGCCCGCAATGGCTGCAGGATAGACTGCGCGCCATCGGACTGCGCCCGATCAACGCGCTGGTCGACGTCACCAACTATCTCACCTATGACCGCGCGCGGCCCCTGCACGTTTACGACGCCGACAAGCTCAAGGGCGAAATCTGCGCGCGCCTCGGCAAGAAAGGCGAGTCGTTTCTCGCGCTCGACGGTCGGGAATACGAAGTCGATGAAACCATGTGCGTCATCGCCGACGATAACGGCGTCTTGGGGCTGGGCGGTGTCATGGGCGGTGTCGATACAGGGTGTACGGAGAAAACGACTTCCGTTTTTATCGAATGCGCCGTGTTCGACCCGTTGCGCACGGCGAGAACCGGGCGCAAGACCGGCATCGTGTCCGACGCGCGCTACCGGTTCGAACGCGGCGTCGACCCGGCCTTCGTTATTCCGGGTCTCGAAATGGCGACGCAAATAATTCTCGACGCCTGCGGCGGCGAGCCCAGCAAGATCGAAATCGCAGGCGAAATTCTGTCACCGGACAATGTGGTTTTGTTCCCGCCGAGCGAAATGAAACGCCTTACGGGCATAGACGTCTCGGCGGAGGAAATGGAGCGCATTCTCGCCGCCCTCGGCTTCAAGGTTTCGAAAGCCGACCCGTGGATCGTCGCCGTTCCCTCCTGGCGTCCTGATATTGAGGGCAAGGCCGATCTCGTCGAGGAGATCGCGCGCATCGTCGGGTTCGACAAGCTGCCGACAGCGCTTCTTCCCCATGTAACCGCGGTTGAAACACCGAAGCTCACGCCGGCGCAATCGCGCCGAGCCGCAGCGCGCCGCGCGCTCGCCGCCCATGGGCTGATGGAGGCCGTGACCTGGTCGTTCACCGACGAACGCCATGCGGCGCTCTTTTGCGAAGACGCCAACTGGCTGAAGGCGAAGGGGCTCATTCTCGCCAATCCGATTTCGTCGGATCTTTCCGCCATGCGTCCGTCGATACTGCCGGGGCTTCTGACAGCGCTGCAGAAAAACGCCGACCGCGGGCGCGACGACCTCGCGCTCTTCGAAGTGGCGCCGCAATATGCCGGCGACCGGCCGGAGGATCAAACCATCATGGCGACCGGCGCGCGCCGTTCGAACCCGCCGCGCCATTGGCAGGGCGCGGCGCGCCCCGCCGACGCCTTCACCGTAAAGGCCGACGCACTGGTCGCGCTAGAGGCCGCCGGTGCCCCGGTGCAAAGTCTTCAGGTCACGAATGATGCGCCAGACTATTACCATCCCGGGCGCTCGGGCGTTTTGCGTCTCGGGCCGAACGCGCTCGCCTGTTTCGGCGAAATTCATCCGCGCGTGTTGAAGGCGATGGATGTCGACGGGCCGGTGCACGGCTTCGAAGTTTTCCTCGACCGCATCCCGCCGGGGCGCGAAAGGGCGGCGAAAACGAGGCCGGCGCTCGATGCGCCCGAACTCTTGCCCTTGACCCGCGACTTCGCCTTCGTGGTTGACGACGACATCGCCGCCGATACGCTTCTCAAGGCCGTCCGCGGCGCCGAGAAAAAACTCATCGCCAATGTCGCGCTCTTTGACATCTATCGCGGCAAGGGCGTGGCGGACGGCAAGAAATCGCTGGCCGTGGAAGTCACGCTGCAGCCCCGAGAGAAGACGCTCACCGACGAGGAAATCGAGGCCGTTTCGGCCCGTATCGTCAAGCAGGTCGAAAAGGCGACCGGCGGCGCGCTGCGGGCGTAGAGCGGTTTTTCGCATGTGACAGCAAGAATATTCCTCCCCCGTTTACGGGGGAGGTGTCGAGCGCAGCGAGACGGAGGGGGTAAACTTGTTTATTTCCCGAACGTGGAAACATTTATCGCAACATAAAAAAACCCCCTTCGACCCGCGCCTTGCGGCGCGGGCCACTTCCCCCGCAAGCGGGGGAAGGATAAGCCATCTGCGATGGCCTTGAGATGCGAGGCGGAATCCCGTTCCAGATCGCCGGCCGCCGCGCCCGCTCTTGCGCGGGACGCGATGGCGGGCTATCACGCGAGCCGCCTGATTTTTTCAGGGCCGCTTTAGCTCAGTTGGTAGAGCACATCATTCGTAATGATGGGGTCGCGTGTTCGAGTCACGCAAGCGGCACCATTTTTCGGTCGCCTTTTAATCCCTCATCACAAGCACCGCTGCCCCTTCGAGGCGGCCGGCGCGCAGATCGTCAAGGGCGTCATTGGCGCGGGCAAGGGGATAGGGCGTCGTCGTCGTCCGCACGGGAACGTTCGGCGCGAAGTCTAAAAACTCTTCGCCGTCGCGGCGCGTGAGGTTCGCGACGGAGCGCACGACGCGCTCCTGCCAGAGGAACTCATACGGAAACGCCGGGATGTCGCTCATGTGAATGCCGGCGCACACGACGGTTCCGCCCTTGTCGACGGCTTTGAGGGCCGCGGGCACGAGCGCGCCGACGGGGGCGAAGAGGATCGCCGCATCGAGCGTTTCCGGCGGTGCTTCATCGCTGCCGCCCGCCCATGCAGCCCCCAAAGAGCGAGCGAACGTCTGGCCCTTCTCGTCGCCCGGTTTGGTGAAAGCGTAAACCTCGCGTCCCTGATGCAGGGCGACCTGCGCGATGATGTGGGCCGCCGCGCCGAAGCCATAAAGCCCGAGCCGGGCGCCTTCGCCCGCCGCACGCAGGGCGCGGTAGCCGATAAGCCCGGCGCACATCAGCGGCGCGGCCGCGACGTCGTCATAGGCGTCGGGGATCGGAAAGGCGAAGCGCGCATCGGCGACGGCGTATTCGGCGAAGCCGCCGTCGCGCGTATAGCCGGTGAACTGCGCCTTGTCGCAAAGGTTTTCCTGATCGTTCAGGCAATATTTGCAGGCGCCGCAGGTCCAGCCGAGCCAGGGAACGCCGACGCGGTCGCCTTTCGAAAAAGATTCCGTGTCAGGACCGAGCGCGGCGACCGTTCCGATGACTTCATGACCCGGAATGAGCAGCAGTTTCGGTTCTTTCAAGTCGCCGTCGACAATGTGCAAATCCGTGCGGCAGACGGCGCAAGCCGTAACGCGGATTAGAATTTCGCCGCGTCCCGGCGCGGGCCGGGCGATTTCCTTTTCGCACAAGGGACGGCTCTGTTTTTCCAGCACCATCGCTCGCATGGTTTCGCTCATGGCCGTCTCGCTCTGGTTTCTTTCCTATCCGAACCGCCGCAGCGGATTCCAGCCTTTAAGGTCGCGGATCATTTCGCGCGCGGCGTTATGGCCGGGCGCGCCGGTCACCCCGCCGCCGGGATGCGCGCCCGAGCCGCAATGATAAAGCCCTTTCAACGGCCCGCGATAATCGGCGTAGCCGAGCATGGGCCGTGCCGAATAAAGCTGGTCGAGCGACATCGCGCCGTGGAAGATGTCGCCGCCGAGAAGACCGAATTCGCGTTCCAGATCGAGCGGTGTCAGCACCTGTTTGGCGATGATCGAGTTGCGGAAATTCGGCGCGAATTCTGTCACGGCGTCGATCGCCGCGTCGGCGGCGTCTTCGCGCGCGTCGTCCCAGCTTTGTCCGTCTGGCAGTTCCGGCGCGAAGGACTGGCAGAAAAGACTCGCCACATGCTGGCCCGGCGGCGCCAGCGTATCATCGAGCGTGCTGGAGATGAGAATTTCGACAAGCGGCCGGCGCGCCCAGCCATGCTCGCGCGCATCGAGATACGCGCGCTCGAGATAATCGACGCTCGAACCGATGACGACGCCGGCGGTGTGGTGGTCCTGAAGGTTCGCTCCCGGCGCGCAGGTGAAATCCGGCAATTCCGATAGCGCCACATTCATGCGCAGAACGCCCGATCCGCATTTCCAGTTCTTCATGCGGCGCAGGAATTCGGCATCGAGCGCGCCGGAGTCGACAAGTTGCGTGTAAAGAAGCTTCGGATTGACGTTGGCGGCGACGATGCCCGCCCGAATGGTTTCGCCGTTTTCCAGAACGACGCCGCGCGCCGCATCATCTTCGATAATCACTTCGCGCACGCCTGCATCGGTTCTGATGTCGACGCCGCGCGCCGCCGCCGATTTCGCCATCGCCTGCGTCACCGCGCCCATGCCGCCGATAGCGTGGCCCCACACGCCCTTCTTGCCGTTTACTTCGCCGAAAGCATGATGAAGGAGCACGTAGGCCGTGCCCGGCGTATGCGGGCCGGCATAGGCGCCGATGAGCCCGTCGAAACAGCAGGCGGCGCGGATTTCCGGCGCTTCGAAATAGCCGGAAACGAATTCGTTTACGCTCTTGGTGAAGATGTCGATGAGCAGGCGCTGATCTTCGATGGGCAGGTGAATGAGATCGCGGCCGAGCCGGCCGGCGCGCACCATGTCGAGCAACCCGCCGCCGGCGTTCGGCGGCGTTTCCAGCACGAGGCGGCGGAAAATCGTCGCCGTGCGCTCCAGCGCGCCGTAATATTCTGCCGCTGCGCGCGCATCGCGATCCGAAAATTTTGCGAATTCTCGCTTGATTGCATCTGCGTTCGGATAAAGAGCCAGGAATCTCCCATCCTCAAACGGCCAGAAGTTCGACATTTTCCGTTCGACGATTTTGAGCCCGAAACGCGCAAGCTCGAGGTCGGCGATGACTTTCGGATTGAGGAGGCTGACAGTATAGGAGGCGACGGAATTGCGAAAACCGGGGTAAAATTCTTCCGTCACCGCCGCGCCGCCTATGACGGAGCGCTTTTCGACGACTGTAACCCTGAGGCCGGCGCACGCGAGATAAGCCGCGCAGACGAGGCCGTTATGGCCTGCGCCGACGACGATGACGTCGCAATCGATGCGACGATTATTTTCCGAACGGTTCAGCATTCGTTATTGCTCGCCCAATCGGCATGTCCGGGTTTAGACCGTAAGCGGGGCGGGCAGGCAAGGCCCGACGGAGCAAACAGCGCCGATTCTTGGTTCTCGCACCCTCCATGTTAATTTAGACGCCGGCGCCGCCATTATGCGCGTCCGAACAGCGAAGGAGTTCCGCAATTCCGCATCGCGCCGTCAAATGGACCCGACCTGTGGTGTTCTGGCCGCCGGCGACAATCCTTGTGATGGCGCTGACGGCGAGCCTTTACGATTTTTCCGGCTTTCTCGCCACCGTAACCACCGCCAATCAATGGATTCTTTCGCATTTTGACTGGCTGTTCAGTCTGGCGAGTTTCGCCGCCGTTATTTTGCTCGCCTGGGTGTTTGTCTCGCCGCTGGGGCGGGTGCGCATCGGCGGTCCGGACGCCAAACCCATTCTAAGCCGCTGGAACTGGTTTGCGATCACGCTATGCACCACAATTGCGATCGGCATCCTGTTCTGGGGCGCGGCGGAACCGATGTTTCATGTCAATTATCCGCCCGAGTTCGCGCATGCTGACGCGCATTCGCCGGAAGCGTCGCGTTTCGCCCTGGCGTCAATGTTCATGCATTGGTCAATCACGCCGTATGCGATTTACGCCGCGCCCGCGCTCGCCTTCGCGCTCGCCTACTACAATCTGGGTTACCCCTATTCCCTGAGCGGACCGTTGTCAGTGCTGTTCGGCCGTCACGCGGGCGGGCGTAATGGCGAGGTTTTTGATGCGATCGCGCTGTTTGCGCTTGTGGCGGGCGTTGCGGCGGCCCTTGGCGCAGGCGTTATGACTCTCGCCGGCGGCCTCGACGTCATCGCCGGGCTTGATGACAGTCCACTCCTGCGCTTTAGCGTTACCGGGTCGATCGTTACGGCTTATGTCGTGTCGTCCGTAAGCGGATTACAGCGCGGCATTCGCTTTCTGTCGGACATTAATACGAAATTCTTTTTCCTGCTGAGCATTTTCGTTCTTTTGACGGGACCGACGCTGTCAATCCTGTCGCTGGGAAGCGAAAGTTTCCTCTCCTATATGCGTGAATTCATTCCGCGCAGTCTGAGTTTGGGCGAGCGCGCCGGTAATGAATGGACGCGCGACTGGACAGTGTTCAATTTCGCGCAATGGCTCGCCTGGGCGCCGATTACAGCGCTCTTTCTCGGGCGGATTTCAGTCGGCTATACGGTGCGCGAGTTTCTCATCTTCAATCTCGCCGGCCCAGCCGTGTTCAGCATGATTTGGATGACGATTTTCGGCGGCGCGGCCATCAGCATCGACGATGCGAACGGCGGAGCGTTGTCGACGGCTCTTGCAGAGAAAGGACCTGAAGCCGTCGTTTACGCGCTTTTTGATGCGCTGCCGCTGGCGGGCGTTGTCGTCATTGCGTTTGTGGGGCTTACATTCATTTCATTCGTAACGGCGATGGATTCAAACACTCACTCGATCGCCAATGTGTGCCTGAAAGATGACGCGCCCGAACATCATAAGAAACCGGCGGCGCTGCGCGTGAAGATATTCTGGGGCCTCCTTGTCGGCGCCGTGGCGTGGGTGATGACGTCGACATCGGGTATCGACGGCGTGCGCATGCTGTCGAATCTCGGCGGACTGCCGGGCCTGTTCATCCTGATTGCGATGATCGCCGTCCTAATCAGGATGCGGATTGCGCGCATGGACGAGCTTATCCGCGCGCAGAGATGACAATTCTCAGCGATTGATCTCAGCGACTGACGTCCGGCGCAATCGGCGCGCCGGAGTCGCGCTCCTTGACGGCCTGCTTGAAACCAACCTCCTGCGCGCGCTCGCGAAACCAGACGCCTTCAGGCGAATGACGGGCGATCCCGTCAAACAGCGTCGCCAGCATCTGGGTCGATCTGAGGCCCATATTCTCATAAGCCTGGTTCACCGCCATCTTGCACATCATCAGTTGATTGCGCGGCAGGCCCTTGATGCGGTCGCAAAGCGCGGCGACTTCCGCGTCGAGGCGGTCGGCGGGAACGGCTTTCAGGACGAGGCCCGTCTCGGCGGCTTCCCGGCCAGAGATGAGATCGCCTGTGAACAACATGCGTTTGGCTTTCTCAAGTCCCAGACGATAGACCCACATCATCGTCGTCGGCACGCCCCAGACACGCGCCGGCGGATAACCGATACGCGCGTCTTCCGCCATGACGATGAGATCGCAACACAACGCTATGTCGCTGCCGCCTGCCGCCGCAGCTCCATGGATCTGGCAGATCGCCGGCTTGCGCGCTCGCCAAAGCGCCATGAAGTCGTCCGTCCATCGGCTCATCAGGGCGTAGTCGACAGTCGGGTCCCACGGCATCGACTGGGCGCCCGACGCTTCTCCCCCGCCTTTCGCGAATTCGACGAGGTCGTAGCCACCGCAAAACCCCTTGCCGGCGCCTTTCAGGACGATGACGTGAATGTCGTTGTCAGCCTCGGCGGCTTCAACCGCGCGTCTGATCTCACCGGGCATGGCGGCGTTTATGGCGTTGAGCCGTTCGGGCCGGTTCAGCGTGATGATCGCGACGCGGTCGGCGGTTTCATACAGGAGCGTGGAAAAGGTCATGAACGGGGCTCCGTCGGTGAGCAGTTTTCGCGATCCTATCAGAACCGGCGCGCAACCGAAGCCGGTCAAGTGCAGGAGTCCATCAGTCGCGGCAGCTCGGCCGGCCGTAGCCGCCGCCGCCCGGCGTTTCGATGACAATGGCGTCGCCGGCGTTGAGTTCAGCTTGCGCCGCGCCCTTTAGATCCTCGCGCCCGCCATGCGCCCTTTCGATCCACTGCCGACCGGCGGCACCGTTTTTTCCGCCCTGCAATCCGAAAGGCGCAACCGTTCGGCGCGAGGAGACAAAACAGACCGTCGCCCGTTCGAGCGCGCACAAGGCTCGCACCGCGCCGTCGCCGCCGGAATGGCGGCCTGCGCCGCCCGAACCGCGCCGGATGGCGAAAGCGTCAACCCGCAGCGGAAACCGAAGCTCGAGCACCTCCGGATCGGTGATGCGCGTATTGGTCATGTGCGTATGAACAGACGTTGCGCCGTCAAAATCCGGTCCGGCGCCGGCCCCGCCGCAAATGGTCTCGTAATACTGAAAACAATCGTTGCCGATCAGGAGGTTGTTCATCGTTCCCTGCGCGGCCGCGCAAGCGCCGAGCGCTCCGAAAAGCGCGTTGCAAATCGCCTGACTGACTTCCGTGTTGCCGGCGACCACAGCAGCCCCCGGTTCGGGCGAAAGGAAGCTTCCCTTCGGCGTGATAATTTTCAGCGGCTTCATGCAGCCGTCATTCAAGGGAATGTCGTCGTTGACGAGACATCGAAATACATAAAGAACCGCCGCGCGGGTCACCGCCGGCGGCGCATTGAAGTTGCCCGCGTGTTGCGCGCTCGTACCGGTAAAGTCGATCGTTGCTTCGCGCCGTTGATGGTCGACCCGGATCGAGACCGCAAGCCGCGCGCCGTCATCCATTTCATAGTCGAAGCGTCCGTCATGGAGCCGGTCGATAACGCGACGTACGCTTTCCTCGGCGTTCCGCATCACATGGCGCATATAGGCTTCGACGCCCGACCACCCATAGCGGGCGACGAGCGCTTGCGTCTCGCGGATTCCTGCTTCATTGGCGGCGATCTGCGCCTTGACGTCCGAAACGTTGACGTCGGGATTGCGGGCCGGATGCGGCGCGTCAGTCAGAAGCCGCCGAAACGCTGCTTCGCGAAAGTTCCCGCCGTCGCGAATGAGAAAATCGTCGATAACAACGCCTTCTTCTTCGAGTTTTGTCGAGTCTGGCGGCGACGAGCCGGGCGCAAGCCCGCCAATATCGGCATGATGGCCGCGATTGCCGACGAAAAATCGCAGCGTTTCGCCGTTTTCGTCGAACACGGGCGCGATCACAGTTACGTCCGGCAAATGCGTGCCGCCGTTAAACGGATCGTTCAATACGATCATGTCGCCGGGTTTCAGCGAAGTCTTGCGGCTCGCCAGCACTGTGCGCACGCTTGCGCCCATAGCGGCGAGGTGAACCGGCACATGCGGCGCATTGGCGATAAGACCGCCTTTGGCGTTGAAAAGCGCGCAAGAAAAATCAAGCCGCTCCTTTATATTGACGCTCGTTGCGGTGTTGCGCAGCACGACTCCCATGCGTTCTGCAGCCGCCATGAACATATTGTTGAAAAGTTCGAGCAGCATCGGATCGGGGGAGCCCGCATGCGTCAGTGCACGGCGTTCTCGCGACTGATCGCGGCGCAATATAAGATCGCCGCTCGCGCCGACCCGCGCCGTCCAACCCGGTTCGACGACCGTTGTCGCAATCTCTTCATAAATAAGAGCGGGACCCGGAATGAAATCGTCGGCGCAAAGCGATGCGCGCTCATAGACGGGAGCATGGTGAAGGCGTCCGCCGCTCCACATTTCGATCCGTTCGGCGGACTCCAGGGGTTTTCCGGTTCTTTCTGGCGCGGGCGGCAGGCGCGCCGGCGCGCCGGCGAGGATGACTTCAGCCGTTACGCTTTCCAAAATAATTCCGCGTTCGGGAGTCGTAAAACCGAAACGGCGGCGGTGGACCTCATTGAAGCGCGCGCGCATTTTTTCGGCTGAGCCGAAGACGACGCCGAGCGCCGTATCCGCACCCTCAAAGCGCAGATCGGCTTTCATGACTCGCTTGAGGTCGGCGCCTTCTGTATTCGCGCTTATTAACAGTTCCGCGTTCGCCTCGTCCGAAAGGGCTTGAAGAATTCGGTCCGCCGCCTCGACCGTATCCGTATCAAGGCGTCGCTCGATCGCCTGCTGGCGAAGCGCGGACTGATCGGCGAGTCCGATGCCGTAGGCGGAAAGAACGCCGGCCAATGGATGAATAAGAACGGTGCTGAGGCCGAGTTCCTCGGCGACAAGGCAGGCGTGTTGGCCGCCGGCGCCGCCGAAACTTTGCAGCGCGAAGTCAGCAATATCGTGGCCCTTTTCGAGCGAAATTTTCTTGACGGCCTGCGCCATGTTCGAAACCGCAATGCGCAGAAAGTCTTCGGCGATGTCGCGCGGATCCTTGCGCGCGCCGGTTGCAATCGCAGTCTCATCCGCCAGGGCCTCAAAACGGCGGGCGACCGTTTCACAATCGATGGGTTGGTCGCCTTGAGGTCCAAAGATTCTTGGAAAATGATGCGGCTGGATCTTTCCGACAAGCACGTTCGCATCGGTAACGGTGAGCGGCCCGCCCCGTCGGTATGAGGCGGGCCCCGGGTCGGCGCCGGCGCTGTCCGGGCCGACCCGAAAACGCGCGCCGTCGAAATGAAGAATCGAACCACCGCCGGCCGCCACGGTATTGATGGCCATCATCGGCGTTTTGAGCTGCAGGCCGGCGATTTCCGTTTCGAGAGTCCGCTCAAATCCGTCAGCGTAAAGTGAAACATCCGTCGACGTGCCGCCCATATCGAAACTGACGATTCGGTCAACCCCTGCAGCTTGGGCGGCCCGTGCGGCGCCGACGACGCCGCCTGCAGGGCCGGAGAGGATCGCATCCCTTCCCTGAAACTGCGCTGCATTGGCGAGCCCGCCATTGGACTGCATGAAATAGAGCTTTGTTTTTCTCGTCGCTGCGTCGACTTGTGAGACGTATTGCGTCAGAACAGGCGAGACGTAAGCGTCGACCGCCGTCGTGCTTGCCCGCGCGACAAGGCCGACAAGCGGACTTGTTTGATGGCTTGCAGAGATCGCTTCAAACCCGGCCTTGCGCGCTATATCGGCCAGCCGTAATTCCATTTCGGGGAATTTCCAGGCGTGGATCAACGCGATCGCGCAAGCCTCGAAACCGTCGCCGCGAGCCCGGCGGAAAATTGCGTCGGCGGCTTGTTCATCCAAAGGCTTCAGGCAGCAACCCGACGCATCGATCCGCGCGTCAATTTCCTCGACCGCATCGTAGATCGGCGCGACTTTCCTGATCGCGAGATCGAAAAGGCGCGGCCTGGCCTGATGGCCGATTGCGAGTAAATCGGCGAAACCTCGGTTGACGACGAGAAGCGTTCGCGCGCCCTTGCTTTCAAGCAGCGCGTTTGTGGCGACGGTCGTGCCCATCTTGATTTGATCGATCAGACGGGCGGGCAACGGCGCGTTCGCGGCAAGGTCGAGCGCCGCACGCACGCCGGCCACTGCGGCGTCGGCGTAGCGTTCGGGATTTTCGGAAAGCAGCTTGACTGTTTTGTATGCGCCGTCGGGCGTTCTGGCGACGATGTCGGTGAACGTTCCGCCCCGGTCGATCCAAAATTGCCAGCCCGCCGCCATGAACCCCTTCCTTTCGACTTCGCTGCGGAGTCGTTCTTAGCCGATCCCGAGCACGCGCAGGATAGCTCTAACGCCAAGCCCGGCGGTGATCAAAACAACCGCTCCGCCGGCGAGATTCGCCGGCATGCCATTGGCTCTCGCCCCCAGAAGCGCGCGCCGGTTCGCGGCGTAGAGAAGGAAAACGGCGATGATCGGAAGAAGCAGACCGTTGGCGATCTGCGCAAAGAGAATAACTTCAATCGGCTTTATGCCGGAAATCGCCAGGACCGCGCCGACAACAAGGACGGCGCCTGCGACTACGCGGAATGGAAATGCTTTGGGGTCGCTGTCGAACCCGAATAATTCGGCCGCGGCGAACCCGGTCGCAAGCGGCGCCGTAATCGCCGAACTCAATCCGGCTGCAAACATTCCGGCGGCGAGCATCCAGCGCGCCGTCGATCCAAAGGCTGGTTCGAGCTGACGGGCCATGTCGGCGCCGGTTTCGATTTTGAGGCCTGCGGCGAACAAGCTCGCAGCCGCTGTCGACAAAATCAGGATCGAAACCAATCCGCCGAGCCCGATTGAAAATGCGGCGTCGAACCGCGCATCGCCAAGATCGCTCGCATCTTCCCAGCGCCTGCGTGCGGCCGCCGCATGTAAGAACAGGTTGTAGGGAACAATCGTCGTGCCGATCAGTCCGATGACGATGGGGAGCCCGCCATCCGGAATGTGCGGGACGAATGCGCCCTTCGCCAGTGCGCCGAGATCCGGCCCGACAATGATCAGGCTTGCAGCGAAGGCGAGACTCATCACGAAAACGGCGCCGATCAGGAAACGCTCGATCGCGCGATAGCCGCCGAAAAATAGAAGCCCGCCGGCGAGGACTGTCACCGCACCCGCCATTGCGCCATGCGAACCTGCATTTGGAAGCGCGGCGCTTAACCCAAGGGCGGCGCCAGCGACATTGCCTCCCTCATAGGCGGCGTTGCCGATAAACAGCGCGCCGATGATCAGTCCGATCAGCGTCAAACGCAGGACCGGCTGCCCGCCGAACGCGTTCAACACGGCTTCGCCGAGTCCAAGCCTGGCGATAAGGCCGAGCCGCATGGCCATTTCCTGCAGGATAATCGCCGCCACGGCTGCGAACACGAGAGCCCACGCAAGCGAATAGCCGAACGCCGCCCCCGCCGCCGACGCCGTCGTCACCGTACCGGGACCGATAAAAGCCGCAGCGACAAGCGCGCCGGGGCCGATTGCTTTGAAGCGCTTCAACATGAACCGGGCTTACCGCATACCGCCGGGCGGGGTCGAGGCGGACGGACGCAAAAAAACAGCCGCCTCGTGGGCGGCCGTTTTTAAGCGAGGGCGTGTATGCAAGCGTTTATTGAGAGTCGTCTTCCTCGGACTCGATATCCGGAAGCGAGGCCGGAACCACAGGCGCGGGGCTCGTCAGGGCGATCGGCGCGCCGTCGCTTTCTTCTTTTTCAGGTTTCGGTTCTTCCAGAAGTTTCTGTTCGGGCGCATCGGGTTTTATGGACGGAGCCGGCGCCGACGGCGAAGACTCGAAAGCAGGCGTATCGGATTTGAATCCGGCGTCGGCGAGGTCTTGCCAATAGGCGGGCTGATTCATCAGGGACCGGAAATAGGCGATATTGTTGTCGGCGACCTGCGGGGGGAGGTCTGATCGCGCGAGACGTTCGGCCTCTTTGAGATCGCCTTTAAGCGCCAGAACGAGCGCATAATTCTGCCGAACGCGCGCATTGCTGCCTTGGCCCGAAGCGGCGGCGCGAAGCGTTTGGGCCGCGAGACCGAGATCGCCGGAAAGAGCGTAGGAAAGCCCTTTGTTGTTCAGGACTGTGATAGCGCCGGGCGCGATCGTCAGCGCCCGGTCATATTCCTGGCGTGCGAGTTTGTGTTCGCCGATCTGATCCAGCGCCACGCCGTACGCGGAAATGGCGCGCCAGTCGCCCGACTTCGCCGCGACTGCCTTCTCCAGGTGACGAACCGCTTCAAAAGCGCGCCCGTCTTCAATCAAGGCTTTCCCATATTCAAGGCTGACGTTCGGACTGTCCGGCGCGGCCGCCGACGCCTTGGTCATGACGCTGATGGCTTCGTCGTTCGAGCCGATTTTGCGCAGCGCGGCTGAAAACTTCACAGCAACGTCGACATCCTGCGGCTCGCGATCATAGCGCGTGCCCCAGAACGCGGCGGAGGCGATGGGGTCGAGGCCGGCTTCGCTTGCAGGATTGGCGAACGCGCCGATGGAATCGCGATAATTCTTGTCGCCGTCGGCGTTCGCCGATCTCTGCGTGCTCGCGCAGGCGGAAAGAAGAATGGCGCAAAGGCCAATTCCGACGTATTTTGCCGCGGGCGCGCCAGGCGCTACAGTGCGAACAGCCATGATCGATCCTCAGTGATAGCTGGCTTTGAGCGCTATCTTCCCGGAAGACGTTCAATAAAGGCTTAACTTTAAGACCGAGGTTGACCGCGTCTTCGACAACGAACATGAAAGAAAATTAGGAAGTTAACGGAAGATTTATGAGCTCCAAACTATTGCGCGGTTTTGAACGAGCCGCATTTGACAAAGCGCGCCCGATTTACGTAGCGCGCGAGGATTCAAAAGAAACGCCGGAAGGCGCGCCGGAAAGTCTCGCTGCTCTCGCCCGGGCGAACGGGTTCGCCGGCGAAGCCGGCGTCGTGTTGGCGAATGACGACGGCGTATTGCTCGGCGGCGGCGACGGAGGGGATCCGTTTGTATACGCGGCCTGTGCGGAGCGATTGCCCGAAGGCGACTTCCGTATCGCCGACAAGCTGGATAGCGACAGCGCGACGCTCGCCTGCCTCGGCTGGCTTCTAGGCGGCTATCGATTCGACCGCTACAAGACCCAAAAACCGGCGACGGCGCGACTCGTGGCGCCGGAGAATGCGGATGTCACTGCCGCCACGCGGGCCGCCGACGGCGTGCGTCTGACGCGCGACCTCGTGAACACGCCTGCGGCCGACATGCTTCCCGCCGCCCTCGAAGACGCGGCGCGCGAGCTTGCCGATTCGCATGGCGGCGAAGTTGATGTCATCGCCGGCGACGATCTGCCTGCTCAGAACTTCCCGATGGTTCACGCTGTGGGCCGGGCCGCGGACGCCGCGCCACGTTTGATCGATCTGAGTTGGGGGCGCAGCGACGCTCCGAAACTGACGCTCGTCGGCAAGGGCGTTTGCTTTGATTCCGGCGGGCTCAATCTCAAAAACGCCGCCGGCATGGCGCTGATGAAAAAGGACATGGGCGGCGCGGCGCATGCGCTGGCTCTGGCCCAGATGATCATGGCGGCGGGCCTCGATGTGCGGCTGCGGGTGCTCATCCCCGCCGTTGAGAACGCTGTTTCAGGGCGCGCCTACAGACCGGGCGATATTCTCGAGAGCCGAAAAGGGCTGACTGTCGAAATCGGCAACACTGACGCCGAAGGGAGGCTGATTCTGGCCGACGCCCTGTGCTGCGGCGCCGAGGAAAGTCCCGAACTTCTGATCAGTCTGGCGACGCTGACCGGGGCGGCCCGGATCGCGCTCGGCCCGGAACTTGCGCCTTTCTACAGCGACGACGATGGACTTGCTGAAGCCCTGAATGCTGCGGCCGGCCGGGTGCACGATCCGGTCTGGCGCATGCCATTGTGGCGCGGCTACGATTCCATGCTGTCGTCGACCATAGCTGATGTGAATCACATATCCGGCGGCGCTTTCGCGGGTTCGGTGACGGCGGCGCTCTTTCTCAAGCGCTTTGTGCCCGACGCAGTCCCATGGATTCATTTCGATATTTTCGCCTGGCGGCCCAAGGCCCTGCCGGGCCGGCCGGTCGGCGGCGAGGCGCAGGCGATTCGGGCGCTGTTCGAGGTCCTCGCGGCGCGCTACGCCGCCTAGGAGGCTTGCCCTTTTCGGGCGAACAGTTGCACCGTCCCTGATCGACCCCGGCGTGTTTGACCGGGCGAGCAGCGGCGCGGAAACGATGGCGGCGATCGACATTCTCTCGAACTGGCGCGACGTAATGGCGGACGCGGTGCGCGCCGACGGGCCCGACCTTTCGATGCGTCAATGGGCGATTCTTTTAACGGTTTATCTGAATTCCGGGCCCCATACGGTACGCGCGCTGGCGCGCGATTTGAACGTCCCAAAGCCCGCAGTCAGCCGTGCGCTCGACGCGCTTTCGATTCTCGGCTTTATCCGTCGCATACGCGATCCAAGGGACAAGCGGATCGTCATTGTACAAAGAACGCCTGACGGGGCCGAATATGTAGACCGGTTCGCGCGCCTTGTTGAAGAGCGCACGCAGGAACCGACCCTCGGGGCGCTCTACGGCTGACGGGACCGACTCCTCGTAAAAAGAAGCCTGCGCATTCGATCTCTGGCGTCGCCGAGTCGTGGCCTTTCCACGATCAACCGCATTTAAACGGCGTCTGATCCGTCCTATTTATCAGGGGCGAGGAGGCTCATCATGCTCGACGATCATCCGCTTTCCGACGAAAGCACGATTTCTCCTGTGGAGTTTCTGCTCAATATCGCCTGGCTGGTGCTGGGCGGCGCGGTTTCAGCGATCGGCTGGTTTGTCGCGGCTCTGGTCATGGTGATAACGATCATCGGCATCCCGTGGGCGCGGGCGGCTTTCGACAATGGCGTCTATACGCTCTGGCCGTTCGGCGCCCGGGCTGTCCCGAGCGAACGGGTCTACGGGCGGAACTACGCCGCCGGACCGTTCGCCATGCTGGGCAACATTATCTGGCTTGTTCTGGCCGGATGGTGGCTCGCGTTCGGGCACCTGATCGCCGCGATACTTCTTGGTCTGACGATTATCGGTCTGCCTTTCGCATGGGCGCATCTGAAGCTCGCCGGATTTGCATTGTGGCCGATCGGCAAGAGCATCATCAGCGACGATCTATATTCCCGACTCTGACCACTGCTGAAGCGAATCGAATTTCGCGCTTTCTCTGGTTAGAATACCGCCGGATAAGCGCTGAGCAATGGCAGAACTGCCTCTTACACGAATTCTCGCGCCGCCTGAAAAACAGGCGGCGATCAGGGATGCTATACGCGCCGTAACTGTCGCGCCCGGCGGCGCACGCGTCGCGATGCTTGAAGATGCGCAAGCCCTTACTGTGCTGCTCTCCGACCCGTCTGTTTCGGCGCCGATCTACACCCTTCCAAAGCCTGTCTCGCTTGAAACAGTGACGGAGTTGGTTGCGCGTCATCTCGAAGAACGTGCTGAAGGGCGCGGGCTTCTTCTGATCAATTTTGACGAAGCGGGCGCGGTCGCCGGCTATCGCGATATTCAAGTGTGGCCTGAGTGGGCGGCCTGCGAGCTTGGCGGCGCGATCCGGCCCGACTGCCAGGGCGCCGGCGCAGGGGGCGCGGGCGCTGCGGCCGCATTCGGCTGGTTGTTCGAAAAGATCGGTGTAGACCTCATTTGCGAAACCGCCGCGCTCGACAATGAACGCACGGCGCGCCTCTTGGAGCGCATCGGCTTTTCCTGCAAGGGCGAGATTGAAAGCGCGCTTCCCGGCGGCGGAACGCGTCCGTCGCGCTATTGGAAAATGACCAGAGCGGAATGGGCGGCGCGGCGCGGCCGATTTACCTCCGTGTGGCCAGCGGCGCGAGAATAAGCCCGGCGAGTATTCCGAATACGAGATGCGAGTTGATGATCTCCATAACATGCAACAACCGGATATTTGGCGGCATGAACTCGTTCGGGAAGAACAGGAGCGCGCCGACGAAAACGGCGAGCGCAAATCCCAGTCGTAATCCTATCCGCCAGCCGCTTCCGCGCTGCCCGGCAATCAGAAACAGCGAAAACGCCGCCCACAGATAACCGCGGAAAACCTGAATCGCAAGAAGCGTTCCGAACGCCATGTCGACATCATTGTAAAATTCGCGCGCTTCGCTGTGCGTCCACACGAACAGCATGCCGGCGAATACGTAGATGACCGGATAAATAACCGCGACGACCGTCAGCCGTATCGCCCAGCGCCAGACGCCCTTTTTCGGCTCCGTCTCCGGCGCAATTTCCTCTGCGCCGCCAAACAAGAGAACCGCCGCGCCGGCGCTGACGATTGATGTAGCGATTCCGGCGAGCGAGGGCAGGGTGAGATCGGCGGTTGTGAAATTGAGCGATCCCTGGAAAAAGAATGTCTCCAGATAAACCAACACGACCTGAACGCCGTAAAGACCGATCGCGAGATAGGCCGCGAGGCGAATGCGCGGCATGTCGCTGCTTGACGCCAGCCAGCCAAGCGCGGCCGCATGCGCGGCGGCGTAAAAGAAAAGCGCGCCGGCGGCGTTGATGACTCGTTCGCCCAGCGCCGCGCCGCCGCCCGTGATCGCCAGCCTAAGAACTTCGATGGTGAGAATTACGAGAAAAAGCGCGATAGCGCGTATTGCTTCGCCTCTGCGCGGCTCGTCATCGTGAACAGACATGCAACCCCTCCCGTTCTGCACTACACTCCATCGATCGCTTTATCCAGCAGCGCTAACGCGCTGTCCGCCCATTTCAGATGGACCTTGCATGTATCGATTCCGGATTTCAGAATCAGAGCTCCGTGTTTCGACAGTTTCTTTCTTTCCGTCTTCATGTGGGCTTCGAGCTCGTCGATATAAGCGGCGAGTTTGCCCCTGAAATCGCGCACGCTTTTGCGCATTTGGCGTGGACTCAAAAACCGATCGGCGAACGCGAAGCGAAGCATCAGTGTCCTTAAATCCGTCCGGATGTCGTCTATGCTGATCGGCCTGCGCAAAGTCTGTTTGACGGCGTCGACACCATTCGGCGTGACGTGAAAGACCAGTTTCGTCTTGTGTCCGGATTTCGGGTCGGGCGCGCGCTTCATAAGCCCCGCAGCGCCCAGCCGTTTCAGCGCCGGATAGGTGCTGCCCGGGCTGGAGCTGTAGGCGCGCATGGGCGTGTCCTCGAAGGTCTTGCGCAGCGCATAGCCCGACTGCGGTTCGATAGCGGCGAGCCCCAGCAGGGCCAGCTCAAGCGGCGTCAATTCCCTTTTTTCTGTTTGCGTCACGGCGTTTCCCCGAATTCGGCCAGTCTCCAATTAGTACGTAACGTACTACTCAGGGATTGTCGAGAGAAAATAAAAACGGCGCCCGAAGGCGCCGTTTCCAGATATCCATACCGCTGCTTCATTGCCGGTCGGGAATGCGGTCCGCTTCAAGGGTCGGCGCGCCCGTTTCGGTCGGAATGCAGATGAAATCCTGATTGTTTTCGCCCAACGTGTTGATCCAGAGATAGCGCAAATAGCTTTCCGGACCGCCGAAATCTACGTCGACGGCGGTAATCGCCGACGTCAGTCTTGAAACGCCGTTTTTCCTGACTATGCCGCTGAAAACCATGAAGTTTTCGTCGGTTGTGAGGGCCGGAATACGCGCCCCGCGATGAGCCGCATGAATCGATACGGTATTTCCGGCGGTCTAGCCCCCCTATCGACTCGGTTAACCGGGGGTTAAATTAAAGCCATGGAATGGTGGGCGACACACGCTCGGGCGAGAAGGACCGTCGCCATGGCGGCGCTGGGCGCGGTCTTGGCGGGCGCGCAAGCGGCCGCCGCCGTTCCCGCGCCGGTCAACACAGGACGCGAATGGCGCGTGGTCAAGTCTGCCTGGGGGCCGGCGGACGAGGCCGGCTATTCGGAATTCGTGCAGGCGATCGGCCGCTCGAACTGCAATTCACTGGAAAGCTGCCTGAAGGATCCCGCCAATCCGTACAGGCATACCGACCGGCGTGCGTTCAGAGGCGATTGCGCGGACATGGCCTATGTGCTGCGCGCCTATTATGCGTGGAAAAACGGCCTGCCGTTTTCCTATCAGAAGGCGATGCGGACGGCCGACGGCAAGCGCGAGGATTTGCGCTATTCGACCGGCGGCAATGTCGTCGCAAAGCGCCGGCAGATCATCAATCACACAAGCAACGCGCCGCATTTCATCCAGCGCATCGCCGGTGAAGTCTCAACCGCCATGTTCCGGACTCATCCGGAGCGGGGCGGAGGGGAGCTGTTTGACGATTTCTATCCTGTCGAAATCAGCCGCGAGGCGATCAGACCGGGGTCGATCGCCTATGACATCTACGGCCATGTCGGCATCGTTTACGACATTCTCGACGACGGCCGCATCATGCTGATCGCATCCCATCCGGACAACACCGTGACACGCACCGTTTACGGACCGAACTTCATGCGCGCGAAACCGGCGCTCGGCGCCGGACTCAAGGCCTGGCGCCCGCTTTATGTCGAGGGCGCCAGGACGGTCGATGACGGCGGACTCGAGGGCGGCAGGCTGCGCGCCGTCGCCAATGAAGCCCTCGAGAATTTTTCGCTGGAGCAGTTTTTCGGCAATACGCCGCATCCGTCGGGCGAGTGGCATTACGGCGAGTTTCGACATAAGGGCCGCGCGCTCGGCTATTACGACTATGTCCGGCGCAAACTCGCCGCGCCGGGGTTCGCCTATAATCCTGTCACGGAGCTGAGAAACGGCCTTCGCGTCATTTGCTCCGCCGTCAAGGATCGCAAAGTCGCTGTCAACAGGGCCGTGGCGGCGAATATGCATCTCAAGCCCCATCCAGAACGCCTTCCGCCGAACATCTACGGGACGTTTGGATTGTGGGAGGACTATTCGACCCCGTCGCGCGACGCGCGCCTGAAAGTCAGCTTTATCGAATTGCGCCGCTCCGTACAGGATCTGGTTGAACGTGCGAACGGCGGCGATCCTTCCGTGCGTTATGAAGGCGCCAATCTCGCCAATGATTTGTGGCGCATATTCAACGAAGAGAAAAACGCCTGCACCTTAATTTATCGCCGATCCGACGACTCGCGCGTTCGTTTGCACCTTGGTCATGTAATGGACCGCCTGTTTGATTTGTCGTTCGATCCTTATCATTGTCCGGAGCGCCGCTGGGGCGCGCGCGGCGCCGAGCTTTCCACCTGCACGGATAGCGAGGAAAAAGAGAGGTGGTATAATGCGCAGCGATTTTTGCGGTATCAGGCCGAACGCAGCTATGACGTGCGGATGGATTTCACCGTCGACGAACTGAAACCGCCGATGACGGCGCGGCCGGAAGAGGGCGGACTCGGCGTTGACGCGCCGGCCGACGCCGACCTTCGAAGCTATCTCGCCCGGATTTCGCGCCAGCCGGTTGCGACCTCCGACACGGCGCCGGCGTCAAATGCGACGTTTAACCCGGGTGCGGAAAGCGGGCGAAACTGATAAAGGCGCGTCGGTTTAAGCGTCTGACCGAATACTCGCCGATCGGCGACTATTCGGCAGTCGGCTCCGGCCCTCTCCCCCTCCCGACCACTCACGGGAGTATCCTTGATGGGCGGTCGGGAGGGGGAGAGGGCCGGCGAGGCGCTTCAAAATTCGATGAAATCGAATTTTGAGTCAGGCTCTAAAGCGTTTCGAACCGTCTTTAGCCAGGAGGCCAGCATGAGCGGCTTTCTATTCTTCCTGATCCCCATCGGCCTTGCGGCGACGGCGATCATTCTGGGCGTCGGGATCTATTCCCTCGCCAAGGGCGGCGCCTTCGCCCGCAAGAATTCCAACAAGCTGATGCGCCTGCGCGTGATGGCGCAGGGTGCGACCATATTGCTGATGCTGCTGTTTCTCTGGTTTGTGAGCATGGGGCGCTAGGCGGCTCGCGGTCCAGGCGCCGGAAGTCATTGAAAGGCGTATCAGCCGCAGCTAATGTCCGCCCGAAATTGATGCGGCCCGCTTGGTCGGCCGTCTTCTTCCGTTTCCAGCGCCCCGACAGGAGCAAGCGATGAAAGTCCTCGTGCCCGTCAAACGCGTGATCGATTACAACGTCAAGGTTCGCGTCAAATCGGACCAGACCGGGGTCGATCTCGCCAACGTGAAAATGTCCATGAATCCCTTCGACGAGATCGCCGTCGAAGAGGCCGTACGGCTCAAAGAGGCGGGAACGGCGAGTGAAATCGTCGCTGTCTCGATCGGACCCGAAAAGGCCCAGGACCAGATCCGTCAGGCGCTGGCGATGGGCGCGGATCGCGGTCTCCTGATCAAGACCGAAGCCGAGGTGGAGCCGCTTGGCGTCGCCAAGCTCCTGAAAGCGGTAGTCGAAGCGGAAAATTTCGATCTCGTCATTCTCGGCAAACAGGCGATCGACGATGATTCCAACCAGACCGGCCAGATGCTTGCGGCGCTGCTCGGCTGGCCGCAGGGCACGTTCGCGTCGAAAGTCGCCAAAGACGGCGAACGGTTAAGCGTCACCCGCGAGATCGACGGCGGCCTGCAGACGGTTTCGCTCAAGCTGCCGGCGGTGGTGTCGACGGATCTGCGGCTTAACGAGCCGCGTTACGCGTCGCTTCCGAATATCATGAAGGCGAAGAAGAAACCGCTCGATGTGAAAACGCCGGAAGATTACAGCGCAGACATCGCGCCGCGGCTTGAAGTGCTGAAAGTAACCGAGCCGCCCAAACGCGAAGCGGGGGTCAAGGTCGGATCCGTCGCCGAACTTGTCGACAAACTGAAGAACGAAGCGGGAGTGCTTTAAATGGCCAGCCTCGTCATCGCCGATCATCACAACGAAGCCCTTTCCGACGCGACCGCCAAAACAGTCGCCGCCGCACAGGCCATTGGCGGCGATATCGACATTCTTGTCGCCGGCCATAACTGCGCGAGCGTCGCCGAGGAGGCCGCCAGGATCGGCGGCGTCAGGAAGGTTTTTCACGCCGACGCGCCGCATCTCGAGCACCGGCTGGCGGAGAATCTGGCCGCGCTCATCGTTCCGCTCGCCAAGAATTACGACGTCATCCTGAAATCGGCGAGCACGACCGGCAAGAACGTCATGCCGCGCGTCGCGGCGCTGCTCGACGTGATGCAGATTTCCGACATTGTCGGCGTCGAAGCGCCGGACACGTTCGTGCGCCCGATCTACGCCGGCAATGCGATGCAGACCGTCAAATCGAACGACGCCAAGAAAGTCATTACGGTTCGCGCGACGGCTTTTAAAGACGCCGAAGGAGAAGACTCGGCCGATATCGAAAAAATCGAGGCGGGCGAAGACACGGGGCTTGCGGAATTCGTCGGCGAGGAGCTGACGAAATCGGACCGGCCGGAGCTTACGGCGGCGAAAACCGTCATTTCCGGCGGACGCGCGCTCGCTTCCGGGGAGAATTTCGAAAAGCTGATCTTTCCGATCGCCGACAAGCTCGGCGCCGCGGTGGGCGCCTCGCGCGCCGCCGTCGACGCCGGCTATGTGCCGAACGATTATCAGGTCGGCCAGACCGGGAAAGTCGTTGCGCCCGAGCTTTACATCGCGGTGGGCATATCCGGCGCCATCCAGCATCTCGCCGGCATGAAAGACTCGAAAGTCATCGTCGCCATCAACAAGGACGAGGAAGCGCCGATCTTCCAGGTCGCCGATTACGGTCTGGTGGCGGATTTATTCAAAGCCCTGCCGGAGCTGAATGAGGCGCTGGGGTAGCGGCGGCCGGCCATCTGAAACTCAGCTGAGCCCCGCCGGCAGGCGCGGGGTTTTATCGATATTCCGGGTTCGGATGATCGGGCCGGCAGCCGGCGTCCCATTTCGCCCGCTGGTTGCCGTATCCGGGCACGCCGCCGGCGTCCTTCAGCATGCGCGCCATGTGCATCAGGTTCCAGGTCATGAACGTCGTGTTGCGCTTCGTGAAGTCGTTGTCAAAACCTGCCTGCGTGCCGTCCTCAAGCTCGTCGCCGTAACTCGGTCCCGGCCCCGCTTCGCCGATCCACCCCGCATCGGCCTGGGGCGGGATCAGAAAGCCGACATGCTGGAGCGAGTAGAGCACGCTCATCGCCACATGCTTGATGCCGTCTTCATTGCCGGTAACGACGCAGCCGCCGGTCTTGCCGTAGAAAATATACTGGCCCTTTTCGTTTTGCTGGCCGGAATGCGCGTAAAGCCGCTCTATCAGTTTCGTACATTCGGACGAGTGCTGCCCGAGCCAGATCGGCGTGCCGACGACAAGGATGTCGGCGCGTTCGATTTTCTTCCAGATCGCCGGCCAGTCGTCCCTGGCCCAGCCATGCTCGGTCATATCCGGATAAACGCCGGCCGCGACGGCGTGATCGACAAGACGCACGCTTTCGACCGACACTCCTTCGGCCCGCATGATGCCGCGCGCGAGGTCCATCAGCGTGTCCGTGTGCGACGGCTCCGGCGATTTCTTGAGCGTGCAGTTGACGAACGCCGCCCGCAAATCGTCGTAACGCGCGGGCTTGCCGCCGTCCGATTTTTCCGCCTTTCCGCCTGAAAACAGGTTCTTGATCATGCGATCTCCTTTCGGGCCGTCTGCGAGGCGGACGCGCGCCAACGTCAACGGGTGCTATTATAACCCCGGCCGCAAGAAATTGTTGCAATGCAGCATCGCTCTCGCCTAGCATCGGAACCGTACACTCATCGATAATGAATGGGACTGGAACAATGAGCGGTCAAATCAAGAAAGTCGGCGTGATCGGCGCCGGACAGATGGGCAACGGCATCGCCCATGTTTTCGCGCTGGCCGGGTATGATGTCCTGCTTCATGACATTGATGCGGATCAGCTTGAGCGGGCGTTCGCCACGATAGAAAAGAATATGGGCCGTCAGGCCGCGAAAGGCCGGATCGACGAATCGGCGATGCAGACGGCGCTGGCGCGGATCGCGCGCGCCGAAGAGCTGGCCGCGCTCGCCGACTGCGATCTGGTTATCGAATCGGCGACGGAAAATGCAGACGTAAAGAAGAAAATTTTCACTGAACTGACGGCCATCCTGAAAAAGGACGCGCTGATGGCGACCAACACGTCGTCGATATCGGTCACCGGGCTCGCCTCGGCGACTGATCGGCCGGAAAAATTCATCGGACTGCATTTCATGAATCCGGTGCCGCTGATGCAGCTCGTCGAGGTTATTCGCGGCATCGCCACGTCTAAGGAAACCTTCGATGCGGCCAGGGAAATCGTCGACCGGCTTGGCAAAACGCTTGCCGTATCCGAGGATTTCCCGGCCTTCATCGTCAACCGCGTGTTGATGCCGATGATCAACGAAGCGATCTACACGCTTTATGAAGGCGTTGGCACGGTCGAGGCGATCGATACGGGAATGAAGCTCGGCGCCAACCACCCGATGGGGCCGCTGGAGCTTGCGGATTTCATCGGCCTCGACACCTGCCTGGCGATCATGCAGGTGCTTTACGAGGGGCTTGCGGATTCGAAATATCGTCCGTGTCCGCTGCTTGTGAAATATGTGGAAGCCGGCTGGCTCGGCCGCAAGACAGGTCGCGGCTTTTACGACTATTCCGGCGAAAAGCCCGTTCCGACGCGGTAAGCGCGGGTCGAGAATGGGTCCATTCTAAAAAATGGAGAACGCGAGACCCGCTGATTTTGCGGGCTTGCAGGCGAAAGGGTCCATTTTGTCCATTTTCGAACGTGGCGGGAACGCGGCGGCGAGGCTGGCCGGGCGGCGGCAAGCGCTATAGCAATCGCCGTCCCGCGTTTATCCAGATTGTCAAAGAGCGCCGAAGCCCGCTCGCATCTGAGGCGGACCGTAAGCGCAGTATAAGGCGGGCCGGAAAGGCGGGGATAGATTTTTCAAAAAGCGTACTCAACTCCGCGCAGCGCCTTGGCCGGCGCTGTGGGATAGATTCTTTCCGAATGACGCCGCGGAACGCGGCGTCTTCTGCCTTTATTCCTTATGCGCGACTTCAAGGTTCAAAAGATCGGGCAGGGTCTGCGGCGCGGTTTGAGACGCCGCAGCGATCGCCAGCAGGGATGCGGGCTCGTCGGGCCGGGCCGAGATTTCGAGCGAACCGCCGTCGGCGACAAAGGCCGCCACCGCCTCGACATAACCGGGAACGCGCGGGTTGAACTCGCCGAGTTGGGCGCCGGACAGCCGGATCATCGCCGGGACGGACTGACGCAGATCGTCGCCGGTTCCGCCCATCTGCAGCGCCGCAATGTCAAACGCCGCATCGAGAAATTTTTCATCCTTCAATGCGACCGAAAAACTGTAGAAAACGGCGGCCTCAGACAGGGCGGTCGGGTCATCCGTTTCAATGGCGGATGCGATCGCATCGATCTTGAAACCGCCGACGCTCAATCCCATCGCATAGTCCATGACGTCGTGCATCTGGAAATCGTACGTAAACGAAGCGTCGCCTTGCGCCGAATCCCACTTCCACTCAGCCAGCGCGTCGCCGGTCACATTGTCGAGACCGCGTTTTCGCATGACATCCAGAGCCGCTTCTTCCGTCTCCGGCACATAGGCCGAAAAATCATAGACCATCCCTTTCGTAACGGCTGTGACTTCATTGGGGATGAGCCAAGTGAACTGTTTCGCAGTAACCGTTCCCTCTTCGGCTTCCGCGGCTAATTTTCCATTTATGAATGTTTGCATATCCTTGATGGATAACTCGCCGAGGCTCATCAAATCGGTCGCCGACATCGGCGGCTTTTCTCCCTTTACGCCGTAGGCGACGAGGCCGGAAAAATCGATTCCATTCCAGGCGAAAGATTTGATTGTCGTGCGCTGTTTATCGGGCGCGAGCAGAAGCTTCAACGGCCCTTCGAGAAACAGGGCGCCCTGGGGGCCCATCAACTCTTTCATCGCCTGGCGCGACTCTTCTGTCTGGGCGACTTCGTATTCGATGCCGGCGCCGACGATCGAGTCGAACCTGCCGCCGCCCACGCCGGCTATGCAAAGATCTTCCGCTGAGAACCCGATCGCGCCCGTTCCGGATTCGGACCCCGATACCTCGACATTCTTGAAATAGAGCCCGGCGAGATCAAAGCTGTTGAGCAGCCTGGCCAGTTCATCATTTTCCGCATCCTCGGCGCCGTCCGTTACGCCGCCCTGGCGTACGCGCAGCGTATCGATTTCCGCCGCGCCCACCGTTACGCGTTCGGCTTCGTCTTCCCCGCCGGCCGACTGGATGTCGAATATCCGAATTTTTCGAAAGAGCGTTTCGAACGGGGCGTCGGCGGGAGCGTTTTCCGCATTTTTGGCGCGTTCGAAAGCTTCAAGGTCGACGCCGTAAAATTCCGCGCGTGCAATCAGGGCGCCTTCATCGCCGTCCTCCACAAGCTGCAGATTGGTGATGACGGTCGCGCCGATCTTCTTGTCGAAAAAGGTGGTGTCGTAAGTAGGGCGCACATCTTCGGGAATTAGCGCGAACAGGGCGTCAACATCGAGAGGGCTCGCATCATCCAGGCGAAAATCACCGCCAAGCGACGATGCTGCGCACGCGTCAGCCGATTCTTGTGGAGAGACGGCTTCTTCTTTTTTTCCACAGGCCGTCAGCGCCAGCACGGCGGCGCCCGCAAGCAGGGTTTTTCGCATGGTCATAAAATTTCCCCTCATTCAGCGCCGGCGATTCGCGGGCTCGAAGCAAACAGCCGAACCTCGCCCGTTTGGCCTTGATGCGCAAGCTTCCCGGCGCATTTACATCCGCGCGACAGCGTGTTTAGCGAACTGTTTACCGAAATCTTTCGCCTATTTTTTTGCTATGGCGGCGGCGACAAGCCGTTTCGCCTCGGCGCTGGTCCAGTCGGCCTCGCCGATGATGCGGCCTATCTCGCGGCCGCGCGCGTCATAAAGAATGCTCGCCGGCATATAATCGACGCCGCCGATGGCGCTCATGAATGACAGGCGCTGATCCGTATAGAGTTTCAGATGCCTGATATTCAGCCTATCCATGAACTGGCGCGCGACGTCAGGGCCCGTCGGGTCGGCCGCCACGGCGACAACCTGGAAATCCTCTCCGCCCAACGCGCCTTCCAGCTTGTCGAGCGAAGGAAGCTCTTTCAGGCAAGGCGCGCACTGCGTCGCCCAGATATTCACCAGCACCGTCTTGCCTCTGAAATCGCCGAGCGCGACGTCGCCGTCTTCGGAAGAAAAATGTGCAGCCGGCGCGGCGCGCGGCGGCAGCGCATAGACGAAATCCGCCATCTCCCCCGCTAGCAGGGCCGGGTCGTAAAGGACCCCGGCGGCGTCTGTACGCCCGGACGGCTGGACGCTCGCCGCGATAATGACGTAAACGAGAAACGCCGCGCCAAGGCCGCCCCATATAAGCAGCCAGAATCTCGGCTTTAGAAAGACCGTCGCCATGCGGTTCCCCTTGCTCCCAGCGATGTGCAGATGACAGATAAGACAAACGGTCCGGAAAACAAAATGTGGGGCGGACGCTTTGCGGCCGGCCCGTCCGCGGTCATGGAGGAGATCAACGCCTCGATCGATGTCGACCGGCGGCTCGCGCGTGAGGATATCGAGGGCTCAAAGGCGCACGCCGCCATGCTTGCAAAGGCGCGGATCATCGCCCCGGCTGACGCCGACGCCATCGTCGGCGGCCTCGACCGGATCGCCGGGGAAATCGAGACCGGCGCGTTCGAATTCTCACGCGCGCTCGAAGACATCCACATGAATATCGAAGCGCGCCTGAAAGAGCTTGTGGGCGCGCCGGCCGCGCGGCTCCATACGGCGCGCTCGCGCAACGACCAGGTGGCGACCGATTTCAGAATGTGGGTGCGGCGCGCCTGCGACGAGGCTATGGGCGCGCTGACGGCGCTCATAAGGACGCTTGTGGACAAGGCCGACGCGCACGCTGCGATCGTCATGCCCGGCTTCACGCATTTGCAGACCGCCCAGCCGGTGACCTTCGGCCACCACTGTCTCGCCTATGCGGAAATGTTCGAGCGCGACCGGGGACGCTTCGCTGATGCGCGCGCGAGACTGAACGAATGTCCGCTCGGCGCGGCGGCGCTCGCCGGGACCTCATTTCCGATCGACCGCAAGGCGACAGCGAAGGCGCTTTCTTTCGACCGGCCCTGCGCCAATTCCCTCGACGCGGTGTCGTCGCGCGATTTTGCGCTTGAAGCGCTGTCGGCGGCGGCGGTTTCCGCCGTGAACCTGTCGCGGCTTGCTGAGGAAATCGTCTTGTGGACGTCTCCCCAGTTCGGTTTTGCAAGACTGTCCGACGCCTATTCCACGGGCTCTTCCATCATGCCGCAGAAACGCAATCCGGACGCGGCCGAACTCATCCGCGCCAAGGCGGGCCGCGTCGCCGCCGCGCTCGTGAATCTCATAATGGTCATGAAGGGCCTGCCGCTCGCCTATTCGAAGGATCTGCAGGAAGACAAGGCGGCGACATTCGCCGCGTTCGACGATTTTCTGCTGGCCTCGGCCGCCATGACCGGGATGGTCGAAGACCTCGCCGTAAATGAGGACGCTATGCGCGAGGCGGCTGGGCGCGCTCACGCCACGGCGACCGATCTCGCCGACTGGCTCGTCAGGGTTCTGAACATGCCGTTCCGGGACGCCCATCACGCGGCCGGGCTTATCGTCGCGCGCGCCGACGAAAAAGGCGTGCGCCTCGACAGGCTGACGCTTGAAGACATGCGCGCGGTTGAACCGCGCATCACCGATGACGTATTCTCGGTGCTGTCGACGGAGGCTTCCGTCACCTCGCGCACGTCGTTCGGCGGAACCGCGCCGGAAAATGTACGCAAGCAGATAAAGCGCTGGCGGGAGAAATTGAAATGAGACTGGTTTTGATGATTGCGGTCGTTCTGTTCGCCGTTTCCGCCTGCGGCAAGAAGGCGCCGCTGCGCCCGCCCGAAGACGCCGCGCCGGTTTCGGCCGTCGGTTAGCCGGTGCACCACTTTTCTTATAAGAACGGCGTTCTTCACGGCGAAGACGTCAATCTGGAAGCGTTCGCCGACGAGATCGGAACGCCGTTCTACTGCTATTCTGAAGCGACCCTGCGCCGTCACATGCAGGTGTTCAAGAACGCTTTCGCCGGCTCGGACGCGCTCGTCGCCTATTCGGTGAAAGCCAATTCCAATCTCGCCGTCATCAGGATTTTACGCGACGAAGGCGCGGGCGCCGATATCGTCTCGGGCGGCGAGTTGAAACGCGCCTGCGCCGCCGGCGTTCCGGCCGAAAAGATCGTCTTTTCCGGCGTCGGCAAGACCCGCGAGGAAATGGCGTTCGCCCTTGAAGAGGGGATTTTTCAGTTTAACGTCGAATCCGAACCGGAGCTTGAGGCGCTCGACGAAGTCGCAATCTCGCAAGGCGTTCGCGCACCTGTCGCCCTCCGGGTCAATCCGGACGTGCGCGCCGGCGGGCACGAAAAGGTCTCCACCGGCAAGAGCGAGGACAAGTTCGGCGTGCCGTGGAGCCGCGCCCGCGATGTTTACGCCCGAGCGCGCGCCATGAAAGGGATCGCCGTTAAGGGCGTCGACGTGCACATCGGTTCGCAGATCGCCGAGCTCGCACCCTTTGAGGCCGCGTTCAGGAAAGTCGCCGATCTTGTTTTGGCGCTGCGCGCCGACGGCTGTTCAATCGAACGGGTCGATCTCGGCGGCGGGCTCGGGATTCCTTATGGCGAGCCGGGCGATGCGCCTCCGCATCCGGACGAATACGCCGCGCTCATCAAGCGCATCGCCGATCCGCTGAATGTCCGGCTCATCTTCGAACCGGGGCGGATGATTGTCGGCAATGCGGGCGTGCTGGTGTCGCGCGTTCTTTATGTGAAGGAGGGAGAAACGCGTCGTTTCCTCATTCTCGACTCCGGCATGAATGATATCATGCGCCCGGCGCTTTACGACGCCTATCATGCGATCCTTCCGCTGCGCGAACGCGCCGGCGATGCAGAGATCGTGGAATATGACGTTATGGGCCCGGTCTGCGAGACCGGCGACCGGTTTGCGCGCGCACGTCCTCTGCCCGAGATGAGGAAAGGCGACTTCGTTGCGATCATGTCGGCCGGCGCCTACTGCGCCGTGCAGGCGTCGGAATATAATTCCCGCCCGCTCGTTCCTGAAACGTTGGTCAGCGGCGCCAAAAGCGCGGTGATCCGCACGCGCCCGTCAATCGACGCCATGCTTGCGAAAGAGCGCACGCCCGACTGGCTCGGCGACGAATAGCGGTACGGCGAACGCTGTCTAAAACAGTCCTGCAATATGAAAATTGCTGGCGACGACGAAGCCGTTCCCGATGATCGCCGCCGAGAAGAACCCAAGCACGATCCAGTGCGGATACCACAGCACCATGACGCTGATCAGAATCTGCACGGCGAGCTTGGCGAACACCCATCCAAAACCGAACGCATGCATCGCTGCGGCGATGATCGGATTGGCCTCGCCGCCGGCGCCGGTATCCAGCGCCATCGTGGTGGAGACGATGTCGGCGAGACCGACGAGGTTGTAGACGACGACAAGGATGATCGCCGCGTTCATGCCCGGCCCGGAAGCACGCGAACGAGACGCGTCGGCGACAAGCTTCTTCCGGCGGGCTTCGGAAGCGATGGGCGAAAGCAAGGGCGTTCTCCGTTAACCGTGACGACGGGGCTGCGTTAATGCGCCGTATGGATCGGACGAGCGGAATGCCGCACGCATCGACGGACGGCTGCCGGCCCGCTACACTGCAAGAAGTATGACTGATGAGTCGCCAGCGCGTCGACCCAGGCTGAAACGTCCGCCGGGTGCGATTTCAGTTGCTTTCGCGCGCCTTGTTCTATTTTGGGAGCGAGTGCTTCCGGCCGCCCTGCCGGCGCTGGCGCCCGGTTTTCTCCTCATCGTTGCAAGCCTGTTCGGGATCTGGACGTACCTGCCGGCCGCTCTCCACTGGATTGCGCTCCTGTTGGCGGCGGGGGCGACCGTCGCCGCAGTCACGCGGTATCACGGCGAAGTAAGCTGGCCGGCCCGCCGCGAGGCGCTTGCGCGGCTTGAGGCGGATGGCGGCGCAAAGCATGCGCCGCTGCAGGCGCTCGAGGACCGACCGTTCAATCCGAATGAAAGGGATCCGGCGTTGTGGCGCGCCCACCTTGAGGATATGCGCCGGCGCGCCGCCGCCGCCCGATTGCGTCCGCCGCGCATCACCGCTGACGCCCGCGATCCTTACGGGCTTCGATACTCCGCCGTCGGCCTTCTTCTGGTCGCGCTGGTCGCCGCCGGCGGCGACTGGCGGACCCGACTGGCGGCGACGCTCGCCCCCGGCGTTGCGAATGCGGCGCTGGCGACCGCCGCCGATCTCTGGATCGAGCCGCCCGCCTATACCGGCAAGGCGCCGGTCTATCTGTTGCGCGCCGGCGCGCGGCTTGAAGGCGCGGACGAGCAGCTCAACGTTCCCCAGGGCTCGCGCGTGATCGCGCAGATCAACGGGCGCGGGCGGACGCGGCTCAGTGTGCTCACGCCCGACGAGGAAATCCGGGCCGATGCCCGGGTCGCCGACAACGCCGTGCGCGCCGAACTCGATCTCAACGCAAGCGGGGTCGTGCGGTTGCGGCTGGCCGGCCGCGAAGGCCGATGGCCGGTCGGCGTCATTCGCGACAGGCCGCCTGCGGCTGTCTATATCGAGCCGCCCGCCTCGACCGACGATGCGCTCTTATCGCTGGCGCTGGCGTTCGCAGACGATTACGGCGTCGCCCAAGCGGCGCTGCATCTTCGGCTCGACCCCGATCAGACCCTGCCGCTCGACGCGCCGCCGCTCGACGAGGGCGCGATCCGCGAAGCGCGCATTATCCCGCTTGACGGCGCCGCCGGGGCGCCCGGCGAACGGCGATTCGATCTCGACCTGCAGGCCGACCCGTGGGCCGGGCTCGTCGTATTGGCGAAAGTCGTCGTCAAAGACGGCGCCGGTCAGCGCGGCGAGACCGAAGAAGCCGCAGTGAGCCTGCCGGAACGCCCGTTTTACAATCCGCTCGCGCGCGCCGTCATTGAGCAGCGCAGGACGCTCGCCGTCGCCGAGCCGTCCTGGCGGCGCGTCGGCCGGTCGTTCGACGCGCTCACGCTCGCGCCGGAGCAATTCTACGACGGGACCAAGGAATATTTCCTTCTACGGACGGCTTTCTGGCGGGTGATGCGCCAGGACGGCGACGGATTCGACGACGCTGTGGAGGATTTCTGGCCGCTGGCGCTGCAGCTTGAAGATGAAGCGCTGGAGCTTGCGCGCCGTCAGATGGAAGCCGCCCAGGAGGCTTTGCGCCAGGCGCTTGAACGCGGCGCCGGCGAGGAAGAGATTGCGCGACTTGTCGAAGCGCTGCGCGACGCGATCAACAACTATCTTCAGGCTCTGGCGCAATCCGGCCAGTCGGCGCCGGCCCCGCGCGGCCCCGTTGAAGAACTCAGCCAGAGCGATATCGACCGTATGCTCGATTCGATCCGTAACCTGTCGCAGTCGGGCGCCAACAACGCAGCGCGGCAGATGCTCACTGACCTGCAAAACCTCTTGAACAATCTGCGCTTGGCGCAGCGGGGCGGGTCGTCCGGATCCGGAACGCCGCAGCAAGGCGGCGAAGGCGGCGGCGCGGCGGGCCAAGCGGGCGACCTGATCGGGCGCCAGCGCGACCTCGCCAACCGGTCTTTCGAGCGCAGTCAGGAGCCCGGCGCGACCGGCGACGATCTCGCCGCCGAGGAGCGGGGCATTGCGGGCGATCTTCAAGACCTGCTCGACGAGCTTGGCGACGCGCCGGTTGACGAGAACGGCGACGCGGCGCACGCGCTCGGCGATGCGCTCGATGAAATGCGGGCCGCCGAAGAAGCGCTCAATGCGGATGATTTCGGCGCCGCCGACGGCGCCATGGAGCGCGCGATTGAAAATCTCCGCGCCGGCGCCGAAGCGCTTGCGCGCGAAGCGATGCGCCAGGCGGGCGAGGGCCAGCCGGATAACGGCGCCGGGCGACGGGGCCGCGATCCGCTTGGCCGGCCTTTGGGACCGTTCGGCGAAGACGTCGAGGTGCCGGGAGAAGGCGGCGCGGGCCGCGCCCGCGAAGTGATTGAGGAATTGCGCCGCCGTCTCGGCGAGGCCGGCCGCAGCAAAGAAGAGATCGAGTATCTCGAACGCCTGCTCGAGCGCTTCTGATCCGTCTTACACCAATCTTCGCCTATGCTGACCCGTCCGGAAGCAACAAGTGCGGCCAAATTCCCTCCCCTTGGAATGGGGAGGGCTAGGGAGGGGATTGGCCGCCGCTTTCTTTAGAAACGCGGGAATCCCTCCCCTGACCCCTCCCTTTTCAAGGGAGGGGGACCGCGCTTAGCTCGTCGGTCATAGTCCGTACAGGTTGTATTACACAACGCCGATATAGCCGAGGCCGCGATTGCGGCCGGCGTCGTCCATGCCATAGCCGACGAGAAACTCGTCGCCGGCTTCGAAACCGACATAATCGGCGACGATGTCTTCGCTGTGGCCGGTCGCTTTGCGCACGAGCACGCAGATCTTGGCGACTTCCGCGCCGCGCTCTTCAACCATGCGTTTGGCGAAATGAAGGCTTCGGCCGGTGTCGAGAACGTCGTCGACGAGGAGAACCGAACGCCCCTCGAGGTCGACCGAGAAGTCCTTCAACAGGGTCACGACGCCGGAGGAGGCGCGCGCGCCGCCGTAGCTTGAAAGCTGCACGAAATCGACCGCCGGATCGGCGCCGCGTTCGGTCAGCGCCCGCAAAAGGTCGGCGGCGAAAATGAAGGCGCCGGTCAGCACCGGGGCGAGCAGAAAATCCTTTGGAAAATCGGCGAGAATTTCGTCGGCGAGAGACTCGATGCGGGCCTTGATGTCCGCTTCGGAAAAAAGTGTGCGCATGGGAAAGGGCCTTCAGCGGTTGAGCTTATGCGACGCCGCGCTGACCGCGCCTCACAAGCTTGGCGAAAAGCCTTGTATTCCAATGTCGACCTTTAAATTGAATCTCAGGTCGTCAGCGCAGCTTGGACTTACCGCCGCGTCAGGAAATCGCCGACCGAAATGACCCCGCCCTTTTCAGGCGCGAAGGACAGCGCCACCTCGGCGACTCCTTCGGGCGCCGGGGCGCGCGTTATAAATTCTATCGCCTCGCCTGCCAAGACTTCATCGCCTTCGGCCTCGAACGTCCAGCGCGACAGCAGTTCCCCGCGCGGCCCCAGCGCTTCGGCCTGGAGGAGCGGCGGCTTGACGGCGGCGTCGCGCGCGTTGCGCAGCTTGCCGGTGATTTCGATTGTCGGGCCCGCTGTCGACATGGCGAGGCGATGGCGCACGTCTTCGATCGCCAGGCCGTAGGGGTTGGCCTCTATCCCGATGACGGCGTAAGCGCCGGCGGCGTTGGGCCAGGTGCGTACGATCTCGTTGCGATAGACATAAACGCCGAACGCGGTCGCCGCCACGGCGCCGATCCATAGCGTCCAGCCCAGTGCCCGCAACGGCGTCAGCCGGTTCTTCTCGCGCATTTCGGCGCGCCGGCGCGCTTTCCTGAGCGCTTTATTCAGTTCTTTCGGCTGAACGCGCAGGGACGTGAAGAATTCCTCATCGAGTATGCGCGGATCGAGCGCGGCGAATTCGTCCGCCCGCGCCAGCGCCGTCGAGCGCCGCCGCTCGGCGCGGATGCGTCGGTCCCGGCGGCGGTCGCGTCCGTCTTGGTCCGAACGATCTCCGTCGTCGTCGATATCTTCCCAGTCGGCGTCGACCACGGCGTCACGGCGGCGGTCGGGACGGCGCGGTTCGTCGCGCCGCCGGCCTGACGGTTTTTCCTCATCGCACGCGTCATCGTCTGAAAAACGCAAGCCGGTCTTCGGTTTGTCCGGCCGCGCCGCTGCAGGCTCATCGTCGGGCTCCGCAGCGAAGAGGACGTCATCGTTCTCGTCGTCGAACCGCCCGGGTTCGTCATAATCATCGAAGGCGTCGGGTCGGCGCCGCCGTGCGCCGAGATCGCGTTCACGCTCCTGGGCGGCGGGCTTCGGACGCCGGCGCAGCGGGAAAGAACGGTCGCGCTCTTCCGGCTCCGGCGGCCGGCGACGGCCGGAAACCGGCGGCTGGCGATCGTCTTCGGTGCGAATCGCATCGGGCCGGCCGGTGCGGCGTTCGGGGGCGCGGTCGGACGACGAGGCCGCCCCGTCCCGCGGCGCCGGCGCATCGCTGTCGCCGCCACCGTCACGCCGGCCGCCGTCCCGGGCATCGGGATCGTCGCGGCGCGCGTCAAACAGCGCTTCATCTTCTTCTGCGGTTTCGTCGGAAACCTTTTCGGGCCATTCTCTTCGGCTTCGGGCCGAATCGCCGGCGATATCGCGGCGGCGCACCAGGCCTTCAACCGGCTCCGGGGCGGGGACGAACCAGCAGCGATCGCAGGCGGCGCAGCGCACTGAGCGGCCATTCGGCGAAAACCTCGCGTCTTCGACGTCATAGCTCGTGGCGCAACTGGGACAGACGATTATCATGGAACGGCAGAATCACGCTTTGGCTGCGCCGGCGCCCGCCCGCCGGCGTCGCGCAGCGACAGAGGAAACGGATAGTGATCGTTGGTTTTGACAAAGTCGGCTTCGCCTATGAGGACGAGCCCGAAACCCTGAGCGGGGTTAATTTCGGGCTCAAGGAAGGCGAGTTCCGGTTCCTCACGGGGCCTTCCGGGGCCGGCAAGACCACGCTTCTCAAACTGATCTATCTCGCCCAGAAACCAACCGAAGGGCGGCTTACGCTGTTCGGCGAGGACGTCACCACGGCGGCGCGCGAAGACCTGCCCGCCCTGCGGCGCCGGATCGGCGTCGTGTTCCAGGAATTCCGGCTTCTCGACCATCTCACCGCATTCGAAAACGTCGCCCTGCCCATGAAAGTGGCGGGCGTTAACCAAAATCAATATCGGGAAGACGTAAGGGAACTCTTAAATTGGGTGGGGCTCGGCGATCACGTGGAGGCCAAGCCGCCGACCCTTTCCGGCGGGGAAAAGCAGCGCGTCGCACTCGCCCGGGCGTTGGTCTCAAAGCCTGACCTGATCCTCGCTGACGAGCCGACGGGCAATGTGGACCCGGCGATGGGCGAGCGTATCATGAAGCTCTTTGTCGAGCTCAATAAGCTGGGCGCCGCCGTAATTGTCGCCACGCACGATTTTCATCTTGTCGAAATGCTGGATAAACCTGTCCTGAAGCTTAACGGGGGACGGTTGTGGGAAGAATCCGCGGGAGCGCGGCGGTGAACGGAAAATCGGAAACTGGAAACGCTGGCGAAAAGGAAAGGAAAGCGCCGAAAGGCGGCTTCTTGCGCCGCTTCCGCGCCGAACCGCTGTTGCCGGAGGCCGGCGCCGGCGGCGCGCCGCTGACCGCCGTGATTGCGGCCATCTCCTTTCTGGCGGCGCTGTCTCTGTCGGGGTTCATCGTCATTTCGCTGGCGGCCGGATCATGGACGTCGGAGCTGCGAACCGAGTTGACCATTCAGGTTAAAGGCGCCTCCGCCGAATTGATCGCTGAAGACGTCGACGCGGCGTTGCGGGTGCTGTCCACAACAGAAGGGGTTGTTTCGGCGAAGGCGATGGCGCCGGAAGACGCCGCCAAACTGCTCGAGCCGTGGCTCGGGCGCGGCAATGTCGGCGCCTATCTGAACGTGCCCGCGCTCATCGAAGTCAAGGCGACGCCGGCGCTGCATAACGATCTGGGGCTCTTGCGCACGCGTCTCGCAGCGGCCGCGCCGGGCGCCTCGATCGATGATCATGGGAGCTGGCATTCGCGTCTCGCCGCCGCCGCCCGCTCGGGGCAGGCGCTTGCGTTTACGGTTTTCCTGTTGGTCATGGGCGCGGCGTGCGCCATATCGGTGTTCGCCGCGCGCGCAGGGCTGGCCGCCAATCATGAAATCGTGTCGCTTCTGCATCTTGTGGGCGCGACGGACGCCTTCATCGCCAATGAAGTGCAGCGGCGGTTTTTCATTCTCGGCTTCAGGGGATCGATGGCCGGTCTGTTTCTGGCGTTGGTCGCCTTGGGCGGCGCCGCGCTCATCACTCGCGTTCGGGGGGCGGAAGGCTTTTTCCTGCCGAATGTCGAGCTGCAAGGCGGCGTTCTGGCCTGGCTTTTGATCGTTCCGGCGGCGACCTGCCTGGTGTCCGCCGCAACCGCGCGGTTCACGGTTCTGAAAACGCTTCGCCGGCAATATTGACGCCTGCGAGGCCTGCATTCTGGCAGCTTCCGGGAAAACCGGCTATCGTTTTTCCGAAGGCCCTAACGCCGATGGGGATCGCCCGTGCGATTGACGATCATTCTCCTGTGTTTGATTTGCGCCGGCTGGGCGACGGGCCTGCTGGTGTTCATCGGCGTTCTGCCGACCGCTTCCGATGAGCCGCCGGCGCCGGCGGAAGGGGTGGTCGTCTTCACCGGCGCCGGCGCGCGGATTACGGCGGGGCTGGAGCTTTTGAACAGCGGCGCCGGCGCGCGCCTGCTGATTTCCGGCGTCAATCCAGAAATCACCCGCGAGCGAATCAAGAATTTATGGCCGGGCGAGGCGTCGCTGTTCGAATGCTGCGTCGATCTCGGCCATCAGGCGCGCTCGACCGAAGGAAATGCAGCGGAAGTGCGCGCTTGGGCGGATGCGCATGGTTTCAAGCATCTTATCCTTGTAACATCGGATTACCACATGCCGCGCGCGCTTCTCGAAACGCGAGCGAACCTTGCAGGGGTCGAAATTTCGGCCTACCCCGTTGCGTCCGGACTGCTCGATGAAAAGGGCCGCCCGGCTTCAGCCGACGCCTGGCGCATGTTCGCCATCGAGTACAGTAAATTTCTGACCGTCTGTATAAAGACGTTATTTGCGCCGCGCAGTCATTGAGACGCTGACGTATGACCTTTCTGCGTTCAGGGCTTTTTACCCTGTATCTCTTTTTGTTTTCGGCCGTCCTGACATTGCCGGCCGCGCCCGCATTTATTATCGGCGAGAATTCGGTGCGCCGGGTCACCAAATTCTGGAGCCGCGGCGTACTCGGAGGGTTAAAGCTGATTTGCGGCGTTTCCTATCGCGTCGAGGGGAGCGAAAATATCCCGGCTGGCGGGGCGACGGTGGCGTCGAACCATCAGTCGATGTGGGAGACGATTGCGCTTTATGCTTTGTTGCCGCGTCCCGTGATGGTCTTGAAAAAGGAGCTCTTGCGCATTCCGATTTACGGATGGTGGGTGAAACTGTCGGGCAATATCGTCGTCGACCGGAAAGCCGGCGCCAAAGCCATGCGGGGCCTGACCCGAGACGCCGCTGCAAGCATCGCCGAGGGCAAACAGGTTGTCGTTTTTCCCGAAGGCACGCGGATTGCGCCCGGCGCGCGGGGCGAATTCCAGCCCGGGATCGCCGGCATTTATAAAGCCGCCGGCGCGCCGTGCGTTCCAGTGGCGCACGACTCGGGCCGCCATTGGCGCCATCCGGGGATTTTGAAAATTCCAGGCGAGATTACGATCCGTTTTCTGCCGCCGATCGAACCCGGCATGGATCGCAAGGATTTTCTCTCAATGCTCAAGGCGCAGATAGAATCCGCGCGGCGGGACCTCTCCGGCGATTCGCAGGCGCGCTACGACGGCGCGGAACCGGCGGCTCTCGGCGCGGCGAGTCGCTCATGAGCGACGCGCCCCCCGTTTCGGACGCATCGGCCGCGTCGGCGTTTCGGCGCAACAGATGGCTTCTGCTTTACCTGCCGATTGCTGTCGCTGCGCTGCTCGTCGCCGCTTACGGATTTTTCTGGATGCGCGGCGCCGAGACCATGCGCGGCTTGGTCGAAGACTGGGCTGAGGATCAGCGCGAAAACGGCCTCGTCGTTTCCTACAACGCAATTTCGACAGCAGGGTTTCCGTTCTTCCTGCGCGCGCACGTCAATGCTGTTGAAATCGCTGATCCGGGGCGCTGGCGCTGGCGGGCTGAAAGCCTCGATATCGACGCGCTTCCCTACGCCCTCGACAGGTTGATTTTTTCACCCCGGGGCGCGCAAAATTTTGAAAGCCCCGAAATCGGCGCATGGCGGGCTGCGGGCGACACTATCCGCGCCAGCGTCGCCGCCGATTCCGACCGGGGCTGGCTGTTCAGTCTGGAGGTTTTAAACGGCGCAGCGCGCAGCGAAACAGGGGCGGCGCGAATATCAGCGTCGCAATTCCTGCTCGATGCAGCGCCCAATGCGACCGACCCCGCTACAATCGAAGCGAGCCTTCGCGCCGACGCTGTCGCCTTTGAGGACGGGTCGCGCGCGGTATCGTTGTCGCGGGTCGGCGCCGCGTTGGGATTTTCGCAAACTGCGCCAGGCGACGGCGCGGGAAAACCAACCGGCGCGCTGAGGGTCCGGCGGCTCGGCATTGAAACGGGCAAGACCCGCATCTCCGCCGCCGGCGTTCTTCATCTTGACGCCGAAGGTTATCCGGCGGGCGCGATCGATGCGGAGATCGAAAACCCGGCCGGCCTCGCCGAATTGCTGGGCAGGGCGGGCGTGCTGGAGCAAGCGGAAGCCGACGCGGTGGGGACTGGTCTCGCCCTGGCGGCGCTTCCGACCGGCGGAAAACTGGCCGCGCCGATCGTTTTCCGGGACGGGGAGGCGTCCATCGCACGGTTCAAGCTCGCAGATCTGCCGAAGGTGGAATGAAATTACACAGCGCTGCACGAATTCATTACATCATTTGTGACGGGAGAGATCGATGAAAAAAGTAAAATTGGGCCGGTCGGGGATGGAAGTTTCGCGCATCGGTTTCGGCTGCATGGGACTGGCGGAATTCTACGGCGCTGCGCTCGGCGATGCTGAAGCGGAAAAAGTCCTCGACGCGGCGCTCGAACGCGGCGTCAATTTTTTCGACACGGCGGACATGTATGGCAGCGGCCGCAATGAAGAACAGCTTTCGGGATTTCTGAAACGCCGCCGCAACGACGTCGTGCTGGCGACCAAATTCGCCATCAAGCGCGGCGCCGACGGCGAATGGCTCGGCATGTCGAACGATCCGAAATACATAAAGGAAGCATGCGACGCTTCCTTGAAACGCCTCGGCGTCGATGTGATCGATCTCTATTACATGCACCGGCGCGACCGCGAAGTTCCCGTAGAGGACTCGGTCGGCGCTATGGCCGATCTCGTGAAGGCTGGCAAAGCGCGCGCCATCGGTTTGTCGGAAGTCAGCGCCGAGACGTTGCGCAAGGCGGACGCCGTGCATCCCGTAACGGCGCTGCAATCGGAATACTCGATTGTGACGCGGGAGATGGAGGATCAGGTCATTCCGGCCTGTCGCGCGCTTGATATCGCGTTCGTCGCCTATTCTCCGCTCGGGCGCGGGCTTTTGACCGGCGCCTATCGCAGCAAGGATGATTTCGGCGAGGCCGATTACCGCATGTTCGCCAATCCGCGCTTCGCCGGCGGCGCGCTTGAGAAAAATCTGACGCTTGTCGATAAACTTGCCGAGATCGCCCGGGCGAAAGGCGCGACGCCTGCGCAGATTTCGCTGGCCTGGGCGCTTGCGAAAGGCGATGACATCGTTCCGATACCGGGCACGAAGAAAATAACGCGCCTTGAAGAGAATGTCGGCGCCGTCAATCTGGCCCTGACAGCCGAAGACGTCGCCGCCATCGAAGCCGCAATTCCGCCGGAAAGAGTCACTGGCGCGCGCTATCCTGAAACCTCGCCCTCGACGCTCAACGCCTAGACGGCAGACTCAACCGGGCGCGAATGCTTTCAGGAGTCGCGCCCGCCTCGCGCAGCGCTCTTAACGTCACGGACTTGTCGCGTTTGGCGAAGCGCTTTCCCGATTCATCCGTAATCAGACGGTGATGACGATAGACCGGCTGCGGCAGGTCGAGCAGCTTTTGTAAGAAAACATGCAAGTGCGCGGCGGCGCAGAGATCTTCGCCGCGAATGACATGGGTGACGCCGGCAAGCGCGTCGTCCCATACGGAGGCGAGATGATAGCTCGTGCCGGAATCCTTTCGCGCGATCACCGGATCGCCGAAAATTTCCGGCGCCGCCGCGATGGTCTTCTGACCATGAGGAGAGTTGATGTCCTCTTCTACAATGTCGAGGTCGCTGAAAGCGTCGCCCAGATGCTCGCGGGCCGCCGCCATCGACAGCCGCCAGGCGAACGGCGCTCCCTCTGCAAGTAGTGAACGCTCTTCATATGCGGCCAGCGGCGCCCCGATATATTGCGGACCCTCCGGGCCGTCCGCAGATAAATGCGGCGCCCGGGCGATTTCATCGAGCACTTCCTTGCGCGTCTTGAAGCACCGATAAACGACGTTCATCGCAATGAGCAGTTCGAGTGCGGCGGCGTAGTCGTCGAAATGTTCGGACTGCCGGCGGACCGGCGTCTCCCATTCTAGGCCGAGCCAGGCGAGGTCTTCATAAATCGCCGTCTCGAATTCCGGCCGCGATCGCGTCCGGTCGATGTCCTCGATGCGTAGAATGCATTTTCCGCCGGCTGCGCGCGCGGCGTCAAAGGCGACCAGCGCCGAATAGGCGTGGCCGAGATGCAAGTATCCGGTCGGCGAAGGCGCAAAGCGTGTAACGAATGCAGCCATGGCGCTCCGAGCTTATTCGGTCGGCGCGCTCGAAAGCGGCGAATAGCCGAGCCCGTCCGATCCTCGGCCGGCCGCGAGCAGCCCGGTCTGCGTCCAGCTTTGCGTATCGATGACGGCGACGAGCGCGGCGTGGGTGAGCGATACGAACAGCCGCTTTCCATCCGGCGCAAAAAGCGCCGTGACGGGGCCGGTATCGTCCGTGTCGGCCTTAAGGTCGAGAACGCGCGTAATCTCTTTGGCGGAGGCGTCGATCACGACGAGGCGGCCTTCGCCGTAAAGCGTTGCGATGACGGTTGCGCCGTCGGGGCTTATTTCGACGCGAATGGGAACGCGCCCGGTTTCAATCCGGTGCGTGCGCTCGAGCGTTTCCGCATCGAACACCATAATCGTATCGTCGTCGCGGTTGGCCACCCAGACCTCGCGCCCGTCAGGCGTAACGGCTATCCCTTCGGCGCCCGCCGCGGTCTTGATGTTGCGGATGCGCTTTTTCGCCCGCAGGTCGACGACCGTCATGCTTCCCGACCCGATATTGGCCACGTAGGCGCGCGTTCCGTCGGGAGAAAGCGCGACCATGTGCGAGACGTTCTGATCCGTGGGGATGGCGGCCGTGACGGCGCCGGCGTCGGGGTCGACAATAACCAGCTCCTTGCTTGCTTCCGTCGTTACGACAAGGCGCGCGCCATCCGGCGTCCATTTGATCCCGTGCGGCGCGCGGTGGTTTCCGAGCGCAATGACCTTCGCCCGCGTTGCGGTCTTTACGTCGTAAACGTGAATCTCATCGCCGCGGCGAAAGCGCCCGCCGTAGGCGACAACGGCTGCGGTCTTTCCGTCGGGCGACACAGCAACCTCGTGCGGCGCGTCGCCGGCTTCGCGCTTGGCGACAGTCTCGCCCGTTGCGAGTTCGATGAAGCTGACCGTGTTCTCGTTCTTGTTGCCGACAATCAGCGTTTCCGCAGTCGCCGCGGATGCGGAAAGCAAAACCAGCCCTGCAATAAAAAACCGCAACATGGTTGAGATCCTCCCTGTTAAGCCGCTGCGCCGCCGACGGTGAGGCGGTCGATCTTGATCGTCGGCTGCCCGACGCCGACGGGAATGTTCTGGCCGGCCTTGCTGCAAATGCCGACGCCCGGATCGAGCGCGAAGTCGTTTCCGATCATCGACACCTGAGTCAGCACGGTCGGCCCGTCGCCGATCAGGGCGACGTTCTTGAGCGGCGCGCCGATTTGTCCGTTTTCGACGCGATAAGCTTCGGTGCAGTTGAAAACGAACTTGCCGGACGTAATGTCGACCTGACCGCCCGAAAAATTCACCGCGTATACCCCGTTCTTCACGCTACGGATGATTTCTTCGGGCTCGTGTTCGCCGGCCAGCATGAAAGTGTTGGTCATGCGCGGCATGGGCGGGCTTGCGAAGCTTTCCCGCCTTCCGTTGCCGGTTGACGCAACGCCCATGAGGCGGGCGTTCAGGCGATCCTGCATGTATCCTTTCAGGATCCCGTTCTCGATCAACACCGTACGCGACGTCGCCACGCCCTCGTCGTCGATCGAAAGCGAGCCGCGCCGTCCGGCGAGCGCGCCGTCGTCGACGACAGTGACGCCGGGCGCGGCCACCCGTTCGCCAAGGCGGCCGGCGAAGGCGGAGGTTTTTTTGCGGTTGAAGTCGCCTTCAAGCCCGTGGCCGATCGCCTCGTGCAGCAAAACCCCGGTCCAGCCCGGCCCCAGCACCACTTCCATTTCACCGGCCGGCGCGGGCTCGGCGTCAAGATTGACCAGCGCCTGCCTGAGCGCCTCGTCGGCCTGGGCGCGCCAGGCGCCCGGCGCAATCAGGCGCGCATAATCCTCGCGGCCGCCTGCGCCGTAGCTGCCGCTTTCCTGGCGGTCGCCGTCGCCGGCGGTGACGCTGACGTTGAGGCGCACCAGCGGGCGGATGTCCCGAACAATCTCGCCGTCCGGGCGCAGGATCTCCACAACCGCCCATTCGCCCGCCAGCGAACAGGAAACCTGCCGCACCCGCGGATCGCGGCCCCGCGCATAGTCGTTGATCTCCTCGAGAAGTCGGGTTTTCTCCTTGAAAGACATTCCGGCGAGGGGGTTGTCGTCGGGATAAAGCCGGACATTGCTGCGCGCCGGCCCATTTGCGAGCACGCCCATATGCCCGGTTTTGACCGCCTGCACGGCGTCGGCGGCGCGTTTGAGGGCGGCTTCGGATACTTCCGAGGAATGGGCGTAACCGGTCGATTCGCCGCAGACGGCGCGCAGGCCGAAACCCTGCATGATGTCGTAGCTCGCCGTTTTCAGGCGATTGTCGTCGAAAACGAATGCTTCCGACTGAGCGTATTCGAGATAAAGCTCGCCGTCGTCGGCGTCCTTGAGGGCGTCCCCGACGATCGACCGGGCGGCGGCGGGATCAAGCCCGATACGGGAGAAAAACTGCGGATCTGACATGGATCAGATATCGCGGTTGAGCGCGCGAGTGTCAATTTGACGCCGCATCGACAGGGAAAGCTTTACCGAACCGCGAATTCCGTCTTCCGCCTGCGACCTTTTATCCCGTGCGGCGGCGGATGACGAATGGTCGCAGGCCGCTCTATAAGCGTGCGCGAAAAAAATTGACGCCTTCCGGCCATACGGCGTATCGACGGCGGCGTCCGGACAGACAGGCTTACTGGCGCGGGTGCGCTTCCAACTACGCGGGGATTCATGACGCGGTTATCCACGGCGAAAATACTATCGGCTGCAGTCCTGGCGGCGACGGCGGCCGCAGGCGTTGCATATGCTCAGGCGGAGCCCGGCGGCGTCGGCTTGCAGCCGGCGGCGACGGCGCTGGCCGAGGAAGTCCATTTTTTCCACAACGGCGTTCTGATGCCGATCATCACCGGCATAAGCCTGTTCGTGCTTGCCTTATTGCTGTGGGTGATGCTCCGCTACAATTCGAAGGCCAATCCGACGCCGAAGAAATTCAGCCACAACACCTTGCTGGAGGTGGTGTGGACAGGCGTTCCGATCATCATCCTGCTGGTGATCGCGCTTTTTTCGTTCGACCTTCTTTACAACGAAGACATTATCCCCGACGGCAAACAGGTCGTTGCGCAGGGCGACGGCGCGACGACGGAATTCGTGTTCAATAACGACTTTCCCAAAAGCCGACAGGTCGCGCGCTCCGGTCATCTGCAGGTGCTGATCGATTCAGGCGCAGGCGTTCGCGCGCTTAAATACCGCAAGGATTATACAGTCGAGGGGTTTGGCGATTCTGAAATCAACGTGACGCTCGAGTCGCCGCCGGCGCCGGGCGAGCGGGTGCTCATTCGAGGCGGGCGTTCGGTCGACATTCACGGCGAGGTGGTGCTGGCGCCGACAGTGACGTTGAAAGTGACGGGCCGCCAGTGGGGCTGGAACTACGCCTATCCCGATTTCGGCGATTTCGAATTCACTTCGGACATGTTGCCGGAAGACCAGACGACGTCCGAGCTTTATCGCTTCGAGGCCGACAACCATGTGGTCGTGCCGGTCGGCGAAACGATTCGCGTAACGGTGACGGCCGCTGACGTTATCCACGCCTGGGCGATGCCGGCCTTCGCCGTCAAGATCGACGCCGTGCCCGGCCGCATCAACGAAACCTGGTTCAGGGCGGACGAAGAAGGCGTCTATTACGGGCAATGTTCCGAAATCTGCGGCATCAGGCACGCCTTCATGCCGATCGTCGTCGAGGTCGTCTCGCGGCCGGCTTTCGAAGCCTGGGTCGACGAACAGCGCGCGCTCGCCGGCATGGAGCCGATGTTCAGCGCGAATGTGAAGCTCGCCGCGGCGGGTTCGAAAACCGAATAAGCGGGAAGGTTACAACGCCATGTCAGACGCACACGCCGCCCAAGGCGACCACGCCGATCACAAGCCCTCTTTCTTTGTGCGCTGGTTCTTTTCCACGAACCACAAGGACATCGGCACCCTCTATCTGATCTTCGCGATTATCGCCGGAATCATCGGCGGGGCGATGTCGGGCCTCATTCGCATGGAGCTTGCGGAGCCTGGCGTGACCTTCCTCACACACTTCACCGGCGGTAACGTTGAGGCGGCCTATAATTTCTACAACGTCCTCATCACCTATCACGGCCTGTTGATGATCTTCTTCATGGTGATGCCCGCGCTCATCGGGGGATTCGGAAACTGGTTCGTACCCATCATGATCGGCGCGCCCGATATGGCGTTTCCGCGCATGAACAACATTTCGTTCTGGCTCTACGGCGCTTCCGGGATCCTTATGGTCCTTTCGTTTTTCGCGCCCGGCTACGGTCAGCAGCTCGGCTTCGGGGGAAGCTGGGTTCTTTATCCGCCGCTGTCGTCGACGACCGGCAGTCCCGGCCCGGCGATGGATTTGTTGATCCTGGCGCTACATCTCGCGGGCGCGTCGTCGATTCTCGGCGCGATCAATTTCATCACAACGATCTTCAACATGCGCGCGCCGGGCATGACGCTGCACAAAATGCCGCTTTTCGCCTGGTCGATTCTGGTGACGGCGTTTCTTTTGGTGCTGTCGCTGCCGGTGCTCGCCGGCGCCATCACCATGCTGCTCGCCGACCGCAATTTCGGCACGGCGTTTTTCAATTCGGCCGAAGGCGGCGACCCGCTTCTCTTCCAGCACCTGTTCTGGTTCTTCGGCCACCCGGAAGTTTACATTCTCATCTTGCCGGGCTTCGGAGTCATTTCGCACATCGTATCGACCTTCTCGAAAAAGCCGATCTTCGGCTATCTCGGCATGGCCTATGCGATGGTGGCGATCGGCTTTGTCGGTTTCATCGTCTGGGCGCACCACATGTATACGGTCGGGCTTTCGGTGAACATGAAGGCCTATTTCGTCGCCGCGACCATGGTCATCGCCGTGCCTACCGGCATCAAAATCTTTTCCTGGATCGCGACCATGTGGGGCGGATCGATCGAATTCAAGACGCCGATGATCTGGGCGATCGGATTCATCTTCCTGTTTACGATCGGCGGTGTGACCGGCGTCGTGCTCGCCAACGCCGGCGTCGATCACTACATGCACGACACCTATTATGTCGTCGCGCACTTTCATTACACGATGTCGCTTGGCGCAGTCTGGGCGATTTTCGCCGCGTGGTATTACTGGTTCCCGAAAATGACCGGCAAGATGTACCGCCAGTGGCTCGGGAACCTGCACTTCCTGTTCATGTTCGTCGGCGTCAACATGGTGTTCTTCCCGCAGCATTTCCTGGGTCTCCAGGGCATGCCGCGCCGCTATATAGATTATCCGGAAGTCTTCGCGTTCTGGAACAAGATCTCGACCATAGGCTACGAAATCACCGCCGCCGGCGTGGTGGTGTTCGCTATCGCGATGATCGACGCTTTCTTCATCTATGGGAGGAAGGCCGAGAAGAACCCGTGGGGCGAAGGCGCGACCACCCTTGAGTGGACGCTTCCCTCGCCGCCGCCTTTCCACCAGTTCAACGAGCTGCCGCGCTTCGACAAGGGCGACGCCAGGGCGTTTTAAGCCTGTCCGACGGCTAATTCCTTGAAACCCCCGCAAGGCTTGCCTTGCGGGGGTTTTTGTCGGCGAAAGTGCGGTTTTATGCTGCGCTGCAGCGTGACGAATTAACGTAAATATCGTTAACCTTTGACCCTAGGGGAGACCACGAAAAGTAGAGGGGCGGTTTCGATGGATGTAATTTTTTCTGACCTTGTGGGCGTCGCGCGCTCGGTATTCCTCGGCGGGGACTGGATCAACCTGGCGATGGTTATCGTGGCGGCGCTCATCGGCGCGTTGATGATGCGCAGTCTGGGCCAGCTTTTCGGCGTCAGCGTTGCGGCGATGATCATTTTCGCGCTCGCGCAACTCATTTACGGCGGCGCGACGAGCGCAACGCCGACGGATCCGCAGATCTGGCTGGGGCAGCTCGAGTCCGGATGGGCGTCGATGATGGAAACGTCCGGGCGCATTCTCGTCGGCTATTTCGTCGTCTTCGCGGTGGCCGTGATGGTGTTGTTTTTCGGCAAGTCGCTTGTCTTCCGCGAGTAGTCGAAAACGCCGCTAAACCGGTTCGGCGCCGCCTAATGGCGGCACCTGTTTTACGTCGGTCGTGATCGGGCCTTTCGGGCGCGATCGCGACCGATAAGGTTTTGGCTCAGGCCCGGAGGGAGAGGCGCATGCTTGAAACCATTATCAATGACGTGCTCAGCATTATCAGGGCGACGTTTCTTACCGGCGACTGGATCGGGCTGTTGATCGCCTTCGGGTCCGTGTTGATCGCGACGGTCGTCATGCGCCGGGGAACCCAGATAGGCTCCATGACTTTGCTGGCGCTCATCCTGTTCGCCGTCGGCGGATATCTGCGCGGCGTTTTCGCCGGCCCGACGCCGCCGGGCGGGGCGATCTCGGGGAGTCGGCTCGTCAGCCAGCTCGAGGCGAGCTGGGCTTCGTTCATGACCCTGCAGGCGAGCATGCTGCTGGCCTATTTTATCGCTTTTATGGCGCTGATTCTGATCTTGTTCGGGGTGAAGGCGGTTCTCGGCCGCGGCTGAGCCGGCGCCGCGAGGGCCGCGGGAAAAGGGATGCAGGGCCGCCCCGTTTTTTACGCGGGGGCGCCCTTTGCCTTTCGGGCCGATTGAGGCATAAGCCGGGGCCCGGAGTGAAACCATGACGAACATGACGGCGAATGAAAGCGCGGCCTATAGGGCGGCGACAACCGGCGACTATTTCTCGCTCTTAAAGCCGCGGGTGATGTCGCTGGTGATTTTCACCGCTTTAGTGGGCCTTGTTGTTGCGCCCGGCGCGATCAATCCAGCGCTGGGGTTTGTTTCTTTGCTCGCGATCGCCGTCGGGGCGGGCGCATCGGGCGCGCTCAACATGTGGTGGGACGCCGATATTGACGCGGTGATGACGCGCACGAAAAACCGTCCTGTGCCCGCAGGCCGAATCCCGGCGGCGGAAGCGGCCGCTTTCGGCGGCTTTCTGGCGGCGCTCTCGGTGGCGTTGCTGGCGCTGGCGTCGAACTATCTCGCCGCCGGGCTTCTGGCGTTCACGATCTTCTTCTACGTCGTCATTTATTCCATGTGGCTGAAGCGCGCGACGCCGCAAAACATTGTCATCGGCGGCGCGGCCGGAGCGCTGCCGCCGGTGGTGGGCTGGGCGGCGGCGAGCGGCGCGGCGCCGCTTGAGGCGTGGATCCTCTTCCTGATCATTTTCCTGTGGACGCCGCCGCATTTCTGGGCGCTGGCCTTGTACAAGCAGAGCGATTACGCACGCGCCGGCGTGCCGATGATGCCTGTCGTCAAGGGAGAACGCGCGACGCGCCGCCAGATATTGGTCTATGCGCTGCTGCTGGCGGCGACGGGAATTGCGCCGTTCGCCGTCGGCATGGCGGGCCCGTTCTATCTCGCCGCCGCAGCGGCGATGGGGGCGGGAATGGTCTGGCGGGCGCTCGCGGTTGCGCGTGAAGGCGAGGGCGAGATCCGGGCGGCGAAAAAGCTCTTCGCGTTTTCGATTTTCTATCTGTTTTCGCTTTTCGCCGCGCTGCTTGTGGAAACCATGGCGGGTCTGCATGGCTGACGAGGAAAAATTATCGACCGATCGCGGCCATACATTGTCGCCGGAAGAAAGGAAGCGCCGCAGCCAGCGCAACATTGCGATCGCGCTGATGCTCGCAGCGTTCATCGCGCTCGTATACGCAGTGACGATCTTCCGTCTTGGCGGATCGGTCGCCGGTTAGGGTGTTGATTGTGCAGGCATTGACATGAGTGACGCAGCCGGAAACGGCAATCGCAAGACGGCGCTGATCGTCGCCGGGCTTGTGCTCGCCATGGTCGGGCTTTCTTTCGCCGCCGTTCCCGCCTATCGGGCCTTTTGTCAGGTGACCGGGTGGGGCGGCGTCACCCAGCGCGCAGACGCCGGCGCCGGCCGCACGCTTGCGCGCCAGATCACCGTGCGCTTCGACGCCTCGGTCGCTGCGGGGCTCGACTGGCGGTTCAAGCCCGAGCAGGTCTCCCAGACCCTCCATATCGGCGAGACGAAGCTCGCCTATTTCGAGGCCGAAAACCTGTCGGACCGCCCGGTGACGGGGCAGGCCACATTTAACGTGACGCCGGCCAAGGCCGGGATCTATTTCAACAAGATCCAGTGTTTCTGTTTCACCGAGCAGACGTTGGCGCCGGGGGAGAAGGTCTCGATGCCGGTTGTCTATTTCGTCGATCCTGAGCTTGCCGACGACCGCAATCTCGACGAGGTTCAGACCATTACGCTCGCCTATACCTTCTTTGCAAAGGAAGATCCGGCAACCGCGCCTTCAAGTGCGGCCGAATAGCGCGGGGCGAAACGCCGCGCGAAGCTTGGATTTTGCGTCCGCCCCGTTATAGACAATCCGGATTCGCGGACAGTTGAATAAAAGGATGATCGATGGCCGGCGCGGACGTCAAACACGATTACCACCTTGTCAATCCCAGCCCCTGGCCGCTGGTTGGTTCTCTTGCTGCGGTTTTTCTGACCGTCGGCGCGGTCAACTGGATGCACACGGACGGCGGCGATGCGGGGCTGACGTTGGGCGGTCTCGATGCGAACAACAATCCTAAATTCGCTATGCCCGGCGGAAGCTGGCTCTTTCTGATCGGGCTGGCCGGGATCCTCCTGACCATGGCCGGCTGGTGGCGCGACGTCGTCAAGGAAAGCGTCCGCGGCGAGAACGTTGCGGCCGTGGTGCGTCTCGGACTGCGCTACGGAATGATTCTTTTCATCGCTTCGGAAGTGATGTTCTTCGCCGCCTGGTTCTGGGCGTTTTTCGGCGCGGCGCTGTTTCCCGGCGCCGGCGACGCGGTCATTCTCGCCGACGGGTCGCAGATGCTGAATCCGAACGGCGACCCTGCATTTTTAGGCAATGACGCGCGCCAGCATTTCACTGACGGCCTGTGGCCCCCGACCGGCGTCGAGCCGCTCGATCCGTGGCACCTGCCGCTTATCAATACGCTCATCCTGCTCTTGTCGGGAACGACCGTGACCTGGGCGCACTATGCGATCCAGCATGACAATCGCAGGGGCCTCATCCAGGGTCTGATCCTGACGATCCTTCTAGGCGCGTTTTTCACCTTCGTGCAGGCGATCGAATACAATGAAGCGCTGACGACCGGCATGTTCAAATTCTCCGGCGGCGGAATTTACGGTTCGGCGTTCTTTATGGCGACGGGCTTTCACGGCCTCCATGTGATCATCGGGACGATATTCCTCACCGTATGTCTTATGCGCGCAATCGCCGGCCAGTTCACGGCGGACCGCCATTTCGGCTTCGAGGCCGCCGCATGGTACTGGCATTTCGTCGACGTGGTGTGGCTGTTCCTGTTCTCGTGGATTTACGTGCTCGGCAATCAGGGCCTGTTGTCCTAAACTGGCGGCGGCAACGGACGGATGTCCCTGTCCGAAACTATAGCATCGGGCGACAAATCGGGATCGCTCGATGCTGTAGATTCTTTGGCGGTCGCGCCGGTTATGCGAAAAACCGGATTCCACTTTTTCGCCCGGCGCTCTAGCGGAGGAGGGCCTCATGCACGCTCTCAACAAATCTTTTGTTTCGTGCGCGGCCGCATTTGTCTTGACGGGCTGTCTTGTTTCCGAAACGCCGCTCCTTGACGCCTCGAACGGCCGGGCGCGGCCGATCGATCCGGGCGACTATCAGTCCTGCTCCTATTCCGACGGAGAGCTCGACGGCGAATGCAGCAATCTGCGCGTCAGCATGGATGACACGCGCCTCTATCGAATGGTCGACGACGACAAGGAAGTCCTGCTTGTCAGGTTCCGCAAGTTCGCCCGCAGCGCCTATCTCGCCCAGACCATCGGCGAAGACGAACTCGATGACGACGAAGGCTATATGTATTTTCTGGCGCGGCCGGAGAATGGCGGACTGGGCATGACGATGCTTTTGTGCCCCGATCTTCCAGAGAACTTAAAATCCGATCTTGTTGAAAGCGGCGAAATGGAAATCGAAAGCGACGGCGAAGTCTGCGTCGCCAGGACGTTGAACGCCGCACTTGCCGGTGCGAAAGCCTATAACCGCGAGTCGGCGCCGCCGGCGCGCATGCGCCTCGTGTTCACTGCCGTTGCGGATATGAAGGAATGAACGAGTCCCAGCCGGTTTCGCCTTACCTGGCCGGTCTGCAATGCCGGTGTCCCAGATGCGGCAAGGGCGTTTTGTTCGGGGGCTATCTCGCCTTGCGGCGGGAATGCAATGTGTGCGGACTGAATTACGCCAAGGCCGATTCCGGCGACGGTCCGGCCGTGTTCGTTATTTTCATTGTCGGGTTCATCGCCGTTGCAATCGCCTTTGTCGCGCGCTTTGCGTGGTATGCGCCGATCTGGCTGGCGTTTCTCATCAGCGGCGGGGCCGCCATCGCCCTTATTTTACTGCTTCTGCGCCCATTCAAGGCGACGCTGATCGCCTTGCAATACGCCCATAAAGCAGAAGAGGGTCGGTTTCGGGAATGACGTTTCGTTTCCGTCCGCTGCTGACCGCGTTTGTCGCCGCCGGGCTGGCGGGGCTCGTGGCGCTCGGCGTCTGGCAGCTTCACCGGCTTGAGTGGAAACAGGCGCTCATCGCCAGGATTGAGGCGCGCGTACACGCCGAACCGATCGCCTTTGACGACGCCCTCAGCCGCATCGCCGCCGGCGAAGACATGGAGTATCAGCCGGTGCAGATTTCGGGCCGGTTTCAGCCAGATCTTCAGGAACGCATATTCGGGATTTATGACGGCGCCGCCGGCGCCTATGTCTTCACGCCGCTCGTCAGCGATGACCATGTCATCTACGTCAATCGCGGGTTTGCGCCGGAACGCGTATTCAAAGAGGGCGCCGTCAGCGAACCGTCGGGCCGGGTCGAGGCGACGGGGCTCTTGCGCTATCCGGAATCTCCGTCGCCGCCGGCGTCATGGTTCCGCCCGAAAGGCCAAACGGCGAGCGGCTTATGGTTCGTTCGCGATCCGCTTCGTCTGGGCGCGCAGGCCGGGATCGCTCCGTCCTCATACTATATCGACAGCTTTGCGACGGTCGGCCCCGAATGGCCGAAGGGCGGGACGACGCGGCTCGACTTTCGCAACAATCACTTCCAGTACGCGCTGACCTGGTTCGGGCTCGCCGCCGCGCTCCTCGGCATTTATGTCGTCTTTTCATTTGAACGGCGGTAAGCGGGGCATGTAGCGTCTCAACAGGTTATCTCGAATTTGCCAACTCTATACGTTATTTCTTTTTCCGCTCATCCCGGCGAAGGCCGGGATCCAGTCTGACTCAGTTCTGGGCCCCGGCTTTCGCCGGGGTGAGCGGGGTTGGGAGACTTCGATTCAGTACGGCGCCGGCCTGACTGTAAACGGTCTACCGCTCCGTCAGTTTGAATTCGATGCGCCGGTTCTGGGCGAGCGCCGCGGCGGAATAGCCCCCGACCAGCGGGTAATTCGACCCAAAGCCCGCCGCTACGAGCCGGCGCGCAGGCACGGCGCGGCGTTCGAGATATTCCACCACCGAGATGGCGCGCTCGGAAGAAAGCCGCCGGTTCGTCGCAAAAACGGCGCGGCAGGACGGTCCCAGCGGCTGGGCGTCGGCGTGGCCGTCGACCCGCATCACCCAGGCGACCTCGTCGGGGATGTCGCCGGCGATGTCAAGCAGCACGCGCGCGAGCTTGTCGAGCTCGGCTTTGCCGGCGTCCGAGATCGTCGCCGAGCACGGCCCGAACAGAATATCGCTTTCAAAGACGAAACGGTCGCCGACGACCCTGACGTCGGCGCGATCGCCGAGGGCTGCGCGCAGAGCCTCGAAGAATCGCGAGCGCACTTCCTGAAGCTCCTGCACTTTGCGGGCGAGCGCGGCGTTGAGGCGTTTCGACAGGTTTTCAATTTGCGCCTGCTGTTCGAGGTCCTTGGCCTCGGCGGCTTCGAGCGCTTCCTGCAGGCTTGCAAGTTGCCGGCGCAGGGCGGCGATCTGGGCGTTCAAAGTGGCGATCTGGCTCTTCTGGTCTTCGGTCAAAGCTTTTTCGGCTTCGAGTTCTTCAGCCGACGCGGCGACGGCGGCTTCGCTGGCGGCAAGGGCTGCGCCGAGCGAAGCGAGTTCTTCGTCCTTCGCCGCGATCGTGTCCTCAAGGGCGAGGACGCGGATTTCGAGGTTCTCTTTTTCTTGCTGGGCGAGGCCGAGTTGCTCGTTGAGGGAATCGACCTGCGCGATCAGCCGCGCGAGTTCGGAGTCCTTTTCGGCGAGCTCGTCTTTTACTGACGTCAACCGCTCGCCGAGATAAAACTGCGCAACGACGAAAATCGACAGCACGAACATCAGCACAAGGAGCAGCGTCGACAGGCCGTCGACGAAGCCCGGCCATATGTTGGCGTCGCTTCGGCTTCTGCGCCGGGCCACGGCCTACCCCCTGTCGCCGCGGATGAGCGTGCGGTTGAGCGCGCGAATCTCGTCCTTGAGCTCCGAGGTCTGTTTCGCCTGCGCCTTGGCTTGCGTTTCGGCTCCGGCGGAAAGCGCGGCTTCGATATTTTGCAGAACGCCGAGGATGTCGCCGTCCTCATCGATGTACCGCGCGCCGTCCTTTCCGGCGCCGCCGCGCACGGTTTCGGTCATGCCCGAGAGCCAGTCTTCGAGGTCGGTGTAAAAACGGTTCTGGGCCTGGCCGGCCTGCAGGTCGAGAAAACCGACAACGAGACTGCCGCCGAGACCGAAGAGCGACGAAGAAAACGCCGTGCCCATGCCGGAAAGGGGCTGTTTGAGATTGTTGATAAGCTGCGCCACGGCGTCTTCGGCTTCCGACGCCGTCAACCCGTTGATGGTGTCGGCGACCGCGTTCACCGTCTGCAACAGGCCCCAGAACGTGCCGAGCAGGCCGAGGAACACGAGCAGGTTGCCGATATAACGGCCCATGTCGCGGCCTTCATCCATCCGCGTGCCGATGGAATCGAGAATGGCGCGGGTCGATTCCGGCGCCATGCGGCCGCCGCGCTCGTCGGCGTCGAGCAATAGCTTGGTCATCGCGCCGATAATGCCGGGCGCGCGCGGCAGGCGGGTGCGCGAGGGATCGACGGTCTCGCGAAACGCCTCGACCCACCTGACCGCGGGCGAGATCACGCCGGCTTGGCGCAGATTGTAGATGATCCCGATGAAAAGCACGCCGAGGATGAGCCCGTTGAGCGCTGGGTTGGCGTTGAATGCGTCGATCAGCAGGCTCGTCGGCTGCGGGCTCAGCGGCGAGAGATAGTAAATCATCGCGCTGACGGCCGTCAGGAAGATCAGCATGTTCAGGATGTACCGGCCGGGCCTGACGAACTTGACCGACCTTTCAAGCGACCGCGCCATGATTACCCCACAAACTCGCTTCCCGCTTTCAAGCGTTTCACCTTAGGTCAAAACCGGCCGGGGGTGAATGCGCGGCCGGCGCTCCCGCATATACATGCAAGGCGCTTTCCAACCGGCGTGCGCCGCCAATATGCGCACGGAGTGCGCTTTTCCGGGTCAGGCGTCTAAACCTTGAGCTGATCGCCGATCGGCAGCCGGCGGATGCGCTTTGCCGTAGCCGCAAAGATGGCGTTGGCGAGCGCCGGGGCGAGCGGCGGCGTCCCCGGCTCGCCGACCCCGCCCGGCGGCGCGTCGCTGTCGACGAGTTTCACCGTCACCGTTTTCGGCGCGTGGCGCATGCGCGCGACCAGATAGTCGTCGTAATTGCCTTGATCGATCCGCCCGCCCGTCGCGGTGATTTCGCTCATGAGCGCGCCCGAGAGCGCGAACACGCTCGCCCCTTCCATTTGGGCGCGGACATGTTCTGGATTGACCGCCGTGCCGCAGTCGCAGGCGACGACGATTTGCGGAATCGTCAAATCGCCTTCGGGCGATATGACGACCTCGACGACAGTTGCGACATAAGTGAGGAAGCTTCTGTGGGCGGCGATTCCCATGCCGCGTCCGGCGGGGAGATCGCTGCGCCAGCCCGCCTCATCCGCCGCGATTTCGGCGACGTTCTTCAGTCGGCCCGTATCGATCGGATAGTCGTCGAGCGACTGTTGGTAATTGTGGTAACCGTCCCGAAGGCCCTCTGCTTCAAGGTCGATGCGCCGCGCCTCGCCGATGAGTTCGAGCAGGAAATCCTTCGGGTCGCGCCCGGCCGCGGCGGCGAGTTCCGCGGCGAAGGACTGGACGGCGAAGGCGTGCTGGATATTGTTCACCGAGCGCAACCAGCCGATGCGCACATGGCCTTCCGCCTCGCCGTTTTCGAGCCGCATGTTGGGAATGTCGAACGGGTTGTCGACAAAACCGAGACCGAGTTCGAGAGGCGAGCCCTGCCGCTGGCTCGGGTCGAAAGTCGACATGATCGACGGAAATGTCACGCGATGGCGCCAGGCGGTGACGCGGCCGTTGTCGTCAAGCGCCGCCTCGACATGCTGGGCGCTGACAGCGTGGTAATAGTCATGGCGGATGTCGTCCTCGCGCGTCCACACGACTTTCACCGGCGCGCCGATTTCGCGCGAGAGAAGCGCCGCCTCATTGGCGAAGTCGGGCTTCGACTTGCGTCCGAAACCGCCGCCCAGAAGCGCGTTGCGGAGACGAACTTTGGCGATGTCCATTCCAAGGAGTTTTGCAAGATCCTCGCGCGCGCCGCCCGGGTTCTGCGTCGACGTCCACACGTCGGCGCTGTCCGCCGTGACACTGGCGTAGGCCGCCGGCGGCTCCATCATGGCGTGTGAAAGATGCGGGACATAATAATCCGCACTAAGAACTTTCGTCCCCTCCGCGAAAGCGGCTTCGACGTCGCCCTTGTCGCGCAATATGCGCTGCGGTTCGCGCGCGGACGCTTCGAGGGCGGCGCGATAGGATTGCGAGTCGTAAGCGGCGTGCGCGCTGTCCTCCCACTCGATCTTCAAGGCTTCGCGGCCCCTGATCGCCGCCCATGTGTTATCGGCGACGACGGCGACGCCGCCCACGGGCCAGAAACCGCCATGCAGGCCGGTGTCGGGAATCCGCACGACGCGCTCGACGCCGGGCGTGGCGAGCGCAGCCGAATCGTCGACGGAACGCACGCCGCCGTTAAGCACCGGCGGCCGCGCGATAACGGCGTATTTCATGCCCGGCATGCGCACGTCCTGGCCGTAAACCGCCTTGCCGCTGACGACGTCCTTAATGTCGACGCTCGGCGCCGGTTTGCCGATATAGCGCCATTCCTCGCGGGTTTTGAGGCGCAGCCCGGCTTCGTCGGCGCCGTCGCCTTCATAGGCCGGCGGGTCGAACGCGGCCGCCGCGGCGGCGAGCGCCCCGTAACCAAGCCGGCGGCCCGTGGGCCCGTGCACGACTTCATGCAGTTCGGCGCTGCATTCGGAAAGCGGCGCGCTCCATTTTTCAGCCGCTGCGCGCTCCAGCATCCGCCGGGCGCTTGCGCCGATGCGCCGCAGACGGAGGAAATCCGTGCGAATGCTCGACGAACCGTCGGTGTTCTGATCGCCGTAACGCGCGTCGCCTTCGCCGAGGACGACATGGACGCGGTCCCAGTCGGCTTCGAGTTCGTCGGCGATGACGCGCGCAACGCCCGTCTTCGATTGCTGGCCCATTTCCGCCCGGTGGCAGACGATCTCAACGAATCCGTCCTCGCGAATGGAGACGAAGAGGTTGAGCGATTCAAGGTCGCCCGCCGCCGTTTCGCTTTCGGCGGCGTCCTTCACGCGCCCGCATGACGGCAATGTCGTCGCCAGGACGAGGGCGCCGGCGCCGGCGGCGCCCTTGAGGACGCCGCGGCGGGAGATATTGACGACGGCGTTTCCCGCGCCGATTTCGCGGCCCGTCGGGACGCCGCGCCGGATGATGTCTTCGAACATGCTCATCGCGCCGCCTCCGCCGCCCGGCGGATCGCCGCCCTGATTCGCACATAGGTTCCGCAACGGCAGATATTGCCGTCCATCGCCGAGTCGATATCGGCGTCCGAAGGCGACGGGTTGTTTTTGAGAAGCGCCGCCGCCTGCATGATCTGGCCCGGCTGGCAGTAGCCGCATTGCGGGACGTTTTCCTCGACCCAGGCGCGCTGCACCGGATGATCGCCGGTCTCGCTCAGGCCCTCGATGGTGACGACGTCGCGGCCTTTCACGGCCGCAACCGGCGTAATGCAGGCGCGGGCCGCCTGGCCGTCCACATGCACTGTGCAGACGCCGCACTGGGCGATGCCGCAGCCGAATTTGGTCCCCGTCAAACCCGCAATGTCGCGCAGATACCAAAGCAGCGGCATGTCCGCATCGCCGTCGAAGCGATGCGCGACGCCGTTTACAGTGAATTCCGTCATGATGTCTCGTCCCGGATGAGAATGTTCACGCTGGACTGCGCCTCTACCTTAACGTTTTCGGTGCGGTTCGGCTATGGCGGCGCCGGCCCGCGCGCGAAGGCGCGCAAAAAGATAAACCGCGAAGGCGCTATTCCCGCGGCGTCAGGCGCAAGACCTCGCCGTCATCCTTGTCGGTCGTCACATAAATCGCCCCGTCAGGGCCTGCGCGCACGTCGCGGATGCGCGTATTCAAGTCCTTGAGAAGGATTTCCTCCCCGGCGACGGCGCCGTTCTCCATGTCGACGCGATGGAGCGCCTTTCCGGCGAGCGCGCCGACAAGAAGGTCGCCGTCCCAATCGGGGAAAAGCGGTCCGCGATAGACCGCAAGCCCCGAAGGAGCGATCGAAGGAACCCAATACTTGATCGGCTGGACGGTTCCTTCATATTCCGTATAAGGAGAAATTATAGCGCCCGAATAGTCAATGCCGTAGGTGGCGATCGGCCAGCCGTAATTCGCGCCGCGCTCGACGATATTGATCTCGTCGCCGCCCCGCGGTCCGTGCTCGTGCATGTAGATGATGTCGGTTTCCGGATCGACTGCAAGGCCCTGCGGGTTGCGGTGGCCGTAGGTCCAGATTTCCGGCAGCGCGCCTTTTTCGCCGACAAACGGATTGTCGGCCGGTACCGACCCGTCTTCATTGATACGCACGATCTTGCCCATGGTGGTGTCGAGCTTTTGCGCGCGTTCACGAAAATCAAATCCTTCGCCTGTGGTGATTAAAAGCTTGCCGTCGGGCGTGAACGCCATGCGTCCGCCGTAATGGGCGGCGGTGTTCTTCAGCGGACGGACTTCAAAAATCACTTTGAAATTTTGAAACGCCTTCCCGTCGAATACGGCGCGCGCGACGCGGGTTGCGTTGGCGCGCGCGGTTCCGTGCGCATAGGAAAGAAAGACCACATGGTTTTCCGCAAATTCCGGATGCAGCACGATGTCGAAATAACCGGCCTGGCTTCGGACATAGGCGTCGGGCGTTCCCGCCACCGGCTCGGGATCGAGCGCGCCGTTTCTGATGACGCGAAGCCGGCCTTCGCGCTCAGTGACGAGCATCGACCCGTCGGGCAGGAAGGCGAGGCTCCACGGATGGTTGAGGCCGCCGGCGACGGTTTCGATCGCAAACGGCCCGCTTGCCGATTCTCCGTCGCTCTGCGCGGCGGCGGCGGCGACGGCCAGCGCGGCGGCCGCAGTCGCGATGCTCAACTGTTTCAGCATGTTCCGGCTTTCCTCACGTGGCGGCGAAAGGTCCGCTTTGAAAAACGAAAATCTGGAGCCTCCCGGGTTTCCTGATCTGCAGCGCCAAAGGGTCCATTTTGTCCATTTTCGAACGAATGGGAAACATAAGACCCGTCATCCCGCGCGCCGCAGTATCCTCGATGATACGGCGCTGATGCGGGATGACGGGCTAAGTTCATCCCCGTACCCTACACCGCCTCGGGAAGGGTTGGATAACTATCCCCGTAAATTTCATGTTACGCAGCATGATAGGCGCGGATGAGGGAGGGGCCGATAATGGCGCGGACAGCGGCGCGGTTCATTCTGGCGGCGGCCGTCGCAGCGCTTGCGGCGATCGGCTTTCATACGGCGACGGTGCTGGGCCGGCTTGCGGCGCTGGGGACCGAGATTTCCGCTGCGACATGGGCCGAGACTTTGTTGCGGAATTTCCTCGGCCTTGCGCCGAGCTACGGCGCTGTCGTCGCGATTGCGCTGGCGCTGGGCTTTGCGGTCGCCGCCCTTTTGAAGCCGCGCGCCGGTCCGCTCGCGCCTTTCGCCTATCCGCTGGCGGGCGCAGGCGCGCTGGCGGTCGCGCTCGTGCTGATGCATATCGCCTATGACGGCATAACGCCCATCGCCGGGGCGCGCGGGACCGCCGGTTTCCTGCTGCAGTGCCTGGCCGGCGGGCTCGGCGGCGCCGTCTTCGCCCTGGCCGGCGCTGCCGGAAAGCGGCGGTAAATTCCTGCAAAGCTTTTGCTTTTCGGCTTTCACGCTATTCTCGCGCGCGTCAAAAAGGCCAGACCATGCAGGACAAGCTCGCCACGCAAATTCGCGCCACCGCCGCGCGCGTGCGCTTGCGCGACTTTCTGTGGGCGGCCGCCATATCGGCGGGCGCGACGCTTGTAGTGGCGGTGAGCGGGCTTGCGCCATGGTGGCTCCCGGTTCTTTTCTGGCTCGTTTTCCTCGCCGCGCTCGGCGTGCGCTACCGCCTGTCGGCGGGCAGGGAATGGGCGCAACCCCTGGAGCGTGTTGTCGAGACCGAGCTCGTCTCCCGCGACTCCGAACTCGCCACCCTGCGGCTGGCGCGCGGGGTCGCGCACGCCTTGCCTGATCCGCTGTTTATTCTGAATACGGACGGGGTTATCGAGCTCGCCAATCCCGCGGCTGAAGAATTGTTGAGCCACAAGGATGTCGAGGGCCGTCATTTCGCCAGCGCCCTGCGCGCGCCGGCCGTTTTCGAGGCGGTCGAACGCATCGTGCAAAACGGCGAGGAATCCTGCAGCGTCGATTTTTCGACCATGGGCGCGGTGGAGCGCTATTGCCGCGCTTTCATCGCGCCGCTTGAGCTTGAGCAGGGCGCGCGCCGCGTTCTCGTGTTCGTGCGCGATCTCACCAGCGAGCGCCGGCTCGAACAGATGCGCGCCGACTTCATCGCCAGCGCCAGCCATGAATTGCGCACGCCGCTCGCCTCGCTGCTGGGATTCATAGAGACCCTGCGCGGTCCGGCTGCGGGCGACGCGGCGGCGCAGGAGAAATTTCTCACGATCATGCAGGCGCAGGCCGAACGCATGCAGCGCCTCGTCGCCGACCTGATGTCGCTGTCGCGCATCGAATTGAACGAGCATGTGCCGCCGCGTGAAATCGTCGATCTCGGTGACACCGCGCAGGACGTGATCGAGGGACTGGCGCCCCTGTTCGAGCAATCCTCGGCGATCGTCGATTTCGCGCTCGACGAAAACGTCAAAACGGGAATTCAGGGCGAGCGCGACGAGATCGTTCAGGCGATCCAGAACCTGCTCGCCAATGCGGTGAAATATGGCGGCGACCCGGCGCTGGTGAAAATCAATGTGGGGCGCGGCGCGGCGCCGCCGCTCTCGACCGACGGCGAGCCGGCGCACCGGGCGGGAGATTCCGCCGCGCAAGTCGCCGCCCGGCTCGGCGTCGATGTCGAGGACCTGGTCTATGTGCAGGTGCGCGATTTCGGCCCCGGCGTCGAACGCGCCGACCTGCCGCGCCTGACCGAACGCTTCTACCGGGTCAATGTGGAGCGCAGCCGCAAGAGCGGCGGCACCGGTCTGGGGTTGGCGATCGTCAAACACATCACCAACCGTCACAAAGGCGGGCTGCAGATTGAAAGTCGGCTCGCCGGCGGCACGGCGTTCACCTGCTATTTCAGGGCGCTGCCCGCCGCCGCCGCGCCTTCCCAAGGTTAGAGCGCACTTTTTGCGCTAAAATTCGCCTGACGGACATGATTGTGTCATAAAAAACGGGCATCTATCGCCGCACTTTCGCAGCATGCAGGGAGCCGGTTCCGGTCATGGCGAACGCCGCCCATACCGCGCCAAAAGCGTCGTTTCAGGAGCTTCAAACCAAGCTGGCCCAGATGGCCGGCCTGGTCGAGGCGCAGCTTGCCGAGACCATCTCTGCGTTCGAGCGCCGCGACGTCGCCGCGGCGGAAAAGATTATCGCCTCGGACGCGCGCATCGACGCCCTCGACCGGGATATCGGCGCCGACGTGATGGAGATCCTTTCGGCCGGTCCCGTCTCGCGGCCGGAGCTTCGCGAGGCGATGACGGTCATGAAGGTTTCGGGCGATCTCGAACGGGTCGGCGACCTCGCCAAGAACGTCGCCAAGCGCACGCTCGTCCTGAGCCGCGAAAAACCGATGCGCCCGATCGCCGGCGTGGCGCGCATGGGCCGGGCGAGCCTGCGCCAGATTTCCGACATTCTGAACGCATACGCCGCGCGCAACCTCACCGCCGCCAGGGCCGTGTGGAGCGGCGACGACGAAGTCGACGAGCTTTACAATTCCGTGTTCAAGGAAATTCTTCTCGCCATGATGGAGAATTCCGCCTACGTGAACGCCTGCACGCATCTTGTTTTCATCGCCAAGAATTTCGAACGCGTCGGCGATCACGCGACGAACATCGCGGAAGCCGTCCATTTTCTGATGACCGGCGATCCGCTCATCGAGGAACGGCCGAAAGGCGACGAAACGTCGACCGCTTCGATTAGACCCCATACGGATTAAAATTGAACCGCGGCGCGGGACGGATACGGCGATGGCGAAAACCAAAGTTCTGATAGTCGAGGACGAAGAAGCGCTCACCACGCTGCTCGACTATAATCTTGGCAAGGAAAATTTCGCGGTTTCGGTCGCCCGTGACGGCGAGGAAGCGCTCATGAAAATCGACGAAGAGCCGCCGGACCTCGTGATCCTCGACTGGATGCTGCCGAAGGTGTCGGGCATCGAGGTGTGCCGGCGCCTGCGTTCGCGTCAGGAAACCCGCAACATGCCGGTGATCATGCTGACGGCGCGCTCCGAGGAGGCCGACAGGGTGCGCGGGCTCGAAACCGGGGCCGACGACTATCTCACCAAGCCGTTCTCCACCAACGAGCTCATGGCGCGCATGCGCGCTGTCCTGCGCCGGATCCGTCCCGGCCTCGCCGAAGACATTGTGCGCTGCGGCGACATCAATCTCGACCGGAGTTCGCGCCGGGTGGTGCGCGGCGAGAAGGAAATTCATCTCGGGCCGACCGAGTTCCGGCTGCTCGATCATATGATCCAGCACCCCGGCCGCGTGTTTTCGCGCGAGCAGCTGTTGAACGCCGTTTGGGGCACGGATGTTTTCGTCGAAGTGCGCACGGTCGACGTTCACATCGGCCGGCTGCGCAAGGCGCTCAACAAATACGGGCAGGGCGATCCGATTCGCACCGTGCGCTCGGCCGGCTACGCGCTGGAGACCGCTCCCTAACTCGCGGCGCGGCGGCGCGCCTTGTTGGCGTCGGCGAGACGGCGCGCGTCGGCTGCGCGTTCCGGTTTGCGCTGGGCCGGCTGAAACGCCATGTGCGCGTGATAGGCGCAGTAGGATTTCCCGGCTGCGGTCGACTGGCCGCAAAAATGGAAATCGTCTCTGGCCGGATCGCCGATCGGCCATTTGCACATATTGTTTTTGAGCGTCGAAACCGTCGTCATATCGCCGGAATCGAGCACGACAGGTTTGATGAATTCAGGTTCGGGAAAGACCGATTTGACTGCCGGCGCCGGCTTGTAAGACGCGCTTGTGTCGGCGCTGCGTTCGACCGTGCGCCCGCGCGAAGGTTTGGCCGGCGTGGCGCGGCCCGACAGGCCGAGCCGGTGCACTTTGCCGATCACGGCGTTTCTCGTCACGCCGCCCATCTTGCCCGCGATCTGACTCGCCGAAAGTCCCTCCGCCCACAGTTTTTTCAGAAGCTCAACCCGCTCGTCGGTCCAGGCCATTTTGCAAACTCCTCGATTGAAATCCGGCCGCCGTCCTGCCGGCCCCGCCGTACGCCTCTATATGTTGATTTTTTCCACATGAGACGCTGTCTAAACGCCAAGATATAGTAGCTCCAGACAGGGGAAATACAATATGGCGCCGAGGTATATTTTTGCACACTATATCTGGTATCGATCCGCAAACGCTTGACGCGGGCGCCGCCGCGCGCGACACCGGCGCCGAGAGAGACCCCATGACTGTTGATGAAAAGACCGTAGTGACAGGCGCGCCGGGCGTTCCGGCGCCTTATGCTTTCGGCGAGCGGCGCTTCGGCGCCGTGAATTGGCTCGGACTTTGGACCCTTTACGTCAAGGAAGTGCGCCGTTTTCTGAAGGTCGCGTTTCAAACCATTATTGCGCCGGTGATATCGACGCTCCTGTTTCTCGTGGTTTTCATGCAGGCGTTCGGCGCGGCGCGCGGCGATGTGGGCGGCGTTCCCTATATCGTCTTTCTGGCGCCGGGCCTCATCATGATGGCGATCCTCACCAACGCGTTCGCCAATTCCTCTTCCTCGCTGATGATTTCGAAAGTGCAGGGCTCGATCGTCGACGTCTTGATGCCGCCATTGTCGCCTTCCGAAATGGCGGTGGCGTTCGTCGCCGGCGCGGCGACGCGCGGACTTCTCGTCGGTCTCGTGACCGCGCTCACCAGCGCCGGCTTCATGGCGTTTTCCGATCCGATGGGTCTCGCCGTTCCGTGGGCGGCGGCCTATTTCGCCCTGGCGGCGGCGTTCATGTTCGGCATGCTGGGCGTTCTCGGCGGCGTCTGGGCGGAAAAATTCGATCAGCTCGCCGCCGTCACCAATTTTATCATCACGCCGCTGACGTTTTTGTCCGGCACCTTTTACGCCATCAGCCGCCTGCCGGAGCCGTTCCTGACATTCAGCCACTTCAACCCGGTCTTCTATCTGATCGACGGCTTTCGCTACGGGTTCACCGGCGCGGCGGAGGCGAGCGTGCTGACGGGCGTTCTTGTCACATTGGGCGTCAACACCGTGCTTGCAGTATGGTGTTACGGGCTGATCAAGTCCGGTTACAAGCTGAAAAGCTGACGGCGCGAAGATGGTTTCTGACAGCGCAAACGGTCTGCATCCGGACGATATCGTCCTGCCGTTTCAGGTCGGCGAGGCCGCCGTGCGCGGGCGCGTCGTCCGGCTCGGCGGCGCGATAGACGAAATTCTCACCCGGCATGATTTTCCGGAACCGGTTTCGCATCTTCTCGGCGAGGCGGCGGCGTTCACAGCGATGATGGGCGCTGCGCTGAAATTCGACGGCAAGCTGATCTTTCAGGCCCAGGGCGACGGCCCAGTCTCGATGATCGCAGCTGATTACGACGCATCCGGCGCGCTGCGCGCGACCGCCTCGCTCGCCGGCGAAACCGTGCTGTCGGGGGAGGGCGCGCGCGCCCTTCTCGGATCCGGCCATATGGCCATGACCTTCGATCAGGGCCCCGACATGGAGCGCTATCAGGGCGTCACCGCGCTTGACGGAGAAACGCTGGCCGAGGCGGCGGTCGCCTATTTCGACCAGTCGGAACAGATCCCGACCGCGGTCAGGCTCGCCGTCGGCCGCATTGCGCGCCCCGGCGAAGGCGAGGTCTGGCGGGCCGGCGGGATCATCGCCCAGTTCATGCCGGGCGAAGGCGGCGGGCGCGAACGCGGCGAAGCTGCGCTCGCCGGCGCCGAAGATCGCGAAATCTGGGACCGCGCCGCAGCGTTCCTGCAAACGGCGCAGGCGGACGAATTGCTCGATCCGAACCTGCGCCCCGAAGACCTGCTCTATCGCCTCTATCACGAGGACGGCGTCAGGGTGTTCGGCGCAAAGCCGGTGCGGGCTTCATGCGGGTGCAACGCTGAAAAGATCAGCGCCGTTCTTTCGCGTTACAGCGAAGACGATCTCGCCGCCATGGTTGAGGACGGCGCGATCCGCGTCACCTGCGAATTCTGCCGGACCGACTATCTGTTCGCGCCGGATGGACAACCTGTTGAGGCTCCACATCTAGCAGGAAAAGAAGCCTGGGTTTAAGCCAGCTTGAGAATGGCGTTGAGCCGGGTTTGAACGGCGATCGAATAACCGTGCTCGAGACAGAGCTTCAGCGCCGACTCTTCGGCGCGATCATGGGCGGTTTCCAGGATGATAAGGCGCGGCCAGAGCGGCGCTGGCGCCGTCCTGAAAAACGCCTCAAGCGCGGGACGCTCGGCGCCTTCGATGTCGATTTTCATGGCGTCGACGCGGTCAAATCCGGCGGCGCCGAAAGCGTCTATGAGCGGGCGGGCGGCAACCCTCACCGGATCGCCGGCGCCGTCGAGCCTGTTTTCGCCGCGGTTTTTCTCATTGACGTAAAGCGAAACCTCGCCCGATTTCGGGCCGATCGCCCAGTCGAGAACCGCTGCTTCATCTAGCGCGCCTGAAGCGCGAAGATTGAACGCCATGCGCGCGCGCACCACCGGCTCCGGTTCGACGCAAAGCAGGCGGATTGCGCGCCCGGCCTCGCGCGCGACTGAGCGCGCAAACAGCGAATAAAGCCCGACATTGGCGCCGATATCGGCGAACATGAAATTCTCGCCGTCATGGGCGCAGATCGCCTCTGCAAGCGCGGCGCGCTCGAGCGCATCCCAGAGCTGCGCGCCCGCGTAGACGCGCTTTTCGCAGATATTGTCGTAAGGGTGGAGACGGGCGCGCTGATCGCCGAAAACGACGACGTCGCGCGGTTTGCGCGCCTTGCCGCCGGCCAGCCTCAACAGGATGGAGCGCAGCCATTTGCCAGGCTGTCCGCTTCGAAGCCCGTTTGCGCGCGCCCGCGCCCAGGCTTGCAACCCCTCGGGCGCATAGGTTCCGAACGGCGCGGCTTCACTGCTCACCGCCAGTGCTCCGCGATCCAGGGCGTCGGCCGCACGCGTTTATAAAACCGCTTGTGGATCGGCGCCGGCCACGCGCCGACGAGCGCTTCATCCGGGTCCGGATGGCCGGTGAAGGCGACGATCCGGGCGCCGGCGGGAAGTTCGGGCGTTCTCACCCAGTTCATCGGAAACCGCGGCAACACGGAATGCTTAAAGCTGAGGCACCACTCCGGCGGCCAGAGCGTCTGTTCGGGAATGTAATGGGAGATGTAATGCTGTTCGATCCGGAACGCGCCGAGCACGCTTTCCGGATCCAGATTGATCCGGTCGAAAATATGCGTGTAACGCCCGACCGGAATTCTGAAAGCCGACGTATTGCCGATCCCCTTTCCCTTCTGGGTCCAGTTTTCGATCACGCAATAGGCGCCGGGGCGGTACGTGAAAAAATCGTCGAGCGACCCGGTGACGACAAGATCGAGATCAAGCGCCAGCACGTCGCCGAAAAGGCCGGCCAGCGGCGCCTGCCACAGCGAAAGCTTGCGCCAGGGCGTCCAGGCGACGCGTTCGGGCAGGTTGATCGGCGGCAGCGGCTGGGCGTCGATGTCCGGGTCGAGGCCGGCGGGGTCTTCTGTGAAGCAGACGAAACGCAGGCTCCCGGTCACGTTGCGCCGCACGGCGCGGTAGAGCCGGTTGGCGAATTCCGGCCCGTAGCGCGTTCCCCATTTCATGCAGGCGACGGTCTTGCTCACGGAATAGAGCACTAGCCCGCAATTCCCGGCCTGTCACGCTTCGGTGACGGGGTGCGCGGCGCCGATGACGCGACTGAAATTCCACGCTAAGAAACCGCCGGCGACGCCGACTGTTCACACCGGTTTCCAGCAACTATGAAGATCGGATTTCTGTTCAACCATGATGCGGGCCATCAGGCGGGGCACTTGCTGCCGGTGCTTGAGGCGCTGGCGAAACATCGCCCGGATTACGAGCTCGTGGTTTTCGCAAGCGATCCGGCGGTTCATGAAAGCGTCCAGCGCGCGCTTTCTGAAGACCGGCCGGCGCGGGTTGGCTTTGTCGATCTGACTTTGCCGCCGGGCGTCAGCGCGCTCGGGAAGCTTCTCGACGGCGCAATGCCGGCGAGCCGGGTGGCGCGCCTTGGATTCAATGCGGATGCGTTCAAACAGCTTGACGCGCTGGTCGCGCCGGAGCGCACCTGCCTTTTTCTGAAGCGCGTATTCGGCGTCAAGGGCGTCAAATTCATCCATGTCCGCCACGGCGCCGGCGACCGGGCGATCGGCTTTCACCCCAGTTTCAAATATTTCGACCTCCTGCTCCTGCAGGGCGAGAAATACCGGCGCAGGCTCGCCGAAAGCGGCGGGCTCGACGGCAATGATTATGCGCTCATCGGCTATCCGAAATTCGATTTGGTCGATCTCGACCAGCCGCGTCACCGGTTTTTCGACAATGACAATCCGGTCGTTTTTTACAATCCGCATTTCGCGCCGGGCCTGTCGTCATGGAACGCGATGGGCGCCGAGATTCTCGACTATTTCGCGCGTCATCCGAAGCTTAATCTCATCTTCGCGCCGCATGTGATGCTGTTCAAAAAGCGCGTGCATATTGCGCCGAACGGCCTTCGCATCATGGTTCGCCGCAAAATTCCGGGAAAATATTTTCACTGCGACAATATCCTGATCGATGTGGACAGCCCGCGCCTGTTCGATATGACGTATACGCTGAATTCCGATCTTTATCTCGCCGACGTGTCGAGCCAGGTGATCGAATTCCTGGCGCGCCCTCGCCCCTGCGTCTTCCTCAATCCGCACCGCATCGACTGGCGCGGCAAGGAAGAATTCGCCGCCTGGCGCCTCGGCGAAGCGATAGAGGACATCAGCGCGCTTGGCCCGGCGCTGTCGGCCGCGCTCGCCGATCCGAACCGTTACGAGGATGCGCAAAAGGCGCATTTCGCCGACACGTTCGATCTCACTGATCAACCTTCTTCGGTGCGCGCCGCCAAGGCCATCGCGGCGTTTATGGAGCGCGATGCGGCCGCCTAATCGAACGCGAAGCTGAACGGGGCGGCGAGGCGGCGGTGCTCGTCGACGATGAGCCGCCGTTCGGCCGGCGGGTGGGCGCGGGCGGCGCAATTGGCGCGCGGACAAAGCCGGCAGGTGACCCCGATCGGCGCGCGTGCGGCCGCCGCAAGGTCAAGGTCCTTCGCGTAGACGAGCTTTTCGGCGTGTTTCAATTCGCACCCCAGCGCCACCGCGCGTTCGGCCTGCGGCGCGCCATAGCCGCCGGCCCCGCCGTGCACGGTCCGCGCGATCGAAAAATAAGCTGCGCCGTCCGGCAGCTCGATAATCTGTGTCAGGATTTTTCGCGGCGTTCGGAAGGTTTCGTGCACGTTCCATAGGGGACACGAGCCGCCGAAACGCGCAAACGGAAACAATCCGCCGGAAAACCGCTTCGACACATTGCCAGCGGCGTCGACCCGCAGGAAGAAGAACGGCACGCCTTCCGCGCCGGGACGCTGCAGCGTCGTCAGGCGGTGGCAGATCTGCTCGAAGCTCATGGCGAAACGGCGCGCCAGCGCCTCGACGTCGTAGCCGAGATCTTCGGCTGACGAAAAAAAGCGCGGATAGGGCATCAGAATCGCGGCGGCGGCGTAATTGGCGAGCGCTGCGCGCGCCAGCCGCCGGCCGCCGTCGCTTTTGAATGCGCCTTCCGCGAGCGTTTCGTCGAGCGCATCGCCGGCTTCCAGCAAAACCAGTTGCAGGGCGAGCTGAAAGGTGCGGCTGGCGTGATCGAGCGCTTCTGAAAGCGACACCTGGCGGCGGTGGCGGTCGAGGCGGCGATAGGCGCCGGTCATGACGTCGGCGGGATAAACGCGCACCGCAAGGCCGTGTTTGTCCTCGATGCGCGCGGCGAGCGCGCCGAAAACGTCGGCGCCCGGCGCGCCGAGCGCGCGCGCAAGCGCCTCGCCGCGTTCGTCGAGCGCCGCAAAATAATTGCGCTCGCCGCCGATGAATTCGCGCGCTTCCTCGAGCGGATCGGGCGCGCCGGCGTCGCCGGCGGCGCGCGCTTCCATCAGACCGTCCTGCGCGGTTTTGTAGGCGCGATAGAGCGCAGCGAACGCTTCGCCCATGGCGGGGCTCGCCGACAGAAGGTCACGCAAATCCTCGCGGCCGATGCCGCGCTCCTCAAAGAGCGGGTCCGAAAGCGCTTCCTGCAACTGCGCGAAGGTCTCCTCCTCGCCGCCGGAAAACGATTTGAGGTCGAGATCGTAGGTTTCGGCGAGCCTGAGCAGGAGGTCGGCCGACAGCGGACGCTGATTGCGCTCGATCAGGGTGACGTAGGACGGCGAGATATCGAGATCGGCCGCCATCTCGGCCTGGGTAAGGCCGAGCGAGCGGCGCAGGCGCCTGAGCCGCGGACCGGCGTAAAGTTTTGCACTGGGTTTGGCCAACGGGCTTATCCGGGAGGTTTCCTGCCTTACAGCGAAAGGGCGAAAAACGATTAACCTTTTACGTCCTGTTTTCAGCCCTTACAGTGTCATAAAACGACAAAAATTACAATATTACAATAAAAAATGTAACATAAGAGACCAAACTACGCCTTGGCGCTGGAGAAAACAGCGCGGGGGGACGAAGAAAGACCCGAGCGCTGTTGTTTTTTGAGGAGATGTCGCCATGACCACGTTCAGGGAGCTTATCCCTTCCGCCTCCGAAGATCGTTTCGATCGCGTTGAGCGCAATTACGGCCCCGATGATGTCGCCCGCCTCAAGGGCTCGGTCGATGTCGCCCATACGCTGGCAGAGCGCGGCGCGGTGAAACTGTGGTCGCTTTTAAAGTCCGATCCATACGTGAACGCGCTCGGCGCGCTGTCGGGCGCCCAGGCCGTGCAGATGGCCAAGGCCGGATTGAAGGCCGTCTATCTTTCCGGCTGGCAGGTCGCCGGCGACGCGAACGCAGCCGCCCAGACCTATCCGGACCAGTCGCTCTATCCGGCCAATTCGGGCCCGGATCTGGCGCGGCGCATCAACAATGCGTTCGCCCGCGCCGATCAGATCGAATACGCCGAAGGCGACGTCAGGCGCGACTATTTCCTGCCGATCGTCGCCGACGCCGAGGCCGGCTTCGGCGGACCCTTGAACTGCTTCGAGATCATGAAATCCTATATCGAGGCGGGTGCGGCCGGCGTGCATTTCGAAGACCAGCTCGCCTCCGAAAAGAAATGCGGCCATCTCGGCGGCAAGGTGCTCATCCCCACAAAGGCGCATATCCGCAACCTTAATGCGGCGCGGCTTGCAGCCGACGTATGCGGAACGCCAACGGTGCTGATTGCGCGCACTGATGCGGAGTCGGCGCGGCTCATCACCTCGGACGTCGACGAACGCGATCATCCTTTCATCGACTTTGCGAAAGGCCGCACGCCGGAAGGCTTTTACACCCTGAAGAGCGGCGCGGGCGTCGAACACTGCATCGCACGGGGGCTTGCCTATGCGCCCTACGCCGACCTTTTGTGGTGGGAGACCTCGAAGCCCAATCTCGACGAGGCGCGCCGCTTTGCTGAAGCGGTGCAGAAGGAATTCCCCGGCAAGATGATGGCCTATAACTGCTCGCCCTCCTTCAACTGGGAAGCCAAACTCGACAAGGAAACGATTGCGAAATTCCAGCAGGAGCTCGGCGCCATGGGCTACAAGTTCCAGTTCGTGACGCTCGCCGGTTTCCACGTCTTGAACCATTCCATGTTCGAGCTTGCCCACGGTTATCGCGAGCGCGGCATGGCGGCTTATTCGGAGCTCCAGCAGGCGGAGTTCGCATCGGAGAAATACGGCTACGAGGCGACGCGTCACCAGCGCGAGGTCGGCACCGGCTATTTCGACCTTGTCTCCAATACGCTGTCGGGCGGTCAGGCCTCGACCACCGCGATGGGCGAGTCGACCGAGGCCGCGCAGTTCCGTCCGGCTGCGGAGTAAATTCTCTGAAAGGGGTGTTCTTGGGGGAGCGCCCCGGAAAGCGCCGTCCCGTGATGGCTCTCGGGGCGGCGCTTTTATTGTGTTTGCGGCTAG